>NZ_RHJR01000003.1:0-529515 GCF_004212325.1 Escherichia sp. E13S3 | reverse complement strand
GGCCTGATAAGACGCGCAAGCGTCGCATCAGGCAGTTGGCACCGTTGCCGGATGTGGCATAAACGCCTTATCCGGCCTACGGAGGGTGCGGGAATTTGTAGGCCTGATAAGACGCGCAAGCGTCGCATCAGGCAGTCGGCACCGTTGCCGGATGCGGCGTAAACGCCTTATCCGGCCTACGGATCATGTGCCAATATTACATTGAGCAATACAATCAGTTCTTTTTCACAAACTCAGATTTCAGTTTCATCGGACCAAAACCGTCGATTTTGCAATCGATGTTATGGTCGCCTTCAACCAGGCGGATGTTTTTCACTTTGGTGCCGATCTTCAGCATCGAAGAGCTACCTTTCACCTTCAGATCTTTAATGATGGTAACGCTGTCGCCGTCAGCCAGCAGGTTGCCGTTAGCATCTTTAACGATCAGCTCGTCACTTTCCTGTGCAGGTTCTGCGTCGTTCCATTCGTAGGCACATTCCGGGCAGATGTACATGCCGTTATCTTCGTAAGTGTATTCGGAGTTGCATTTTGGGCAGTGTGGTAATGACATGTGGTTTTCCTCAAAAGTCAGCGGGGCAAAAGCGCCAAAAAACGGCAGATTGCCGAAAAAGGCCGCAATTATACACAAAATCCCTGAGTTTGTCGGGGGTACTGCTGATTTTAGACGACGATCGTTTTCATTTGAAAGAGAAGGCAAAAAGAAAATAATCTTTTTGCCTCAGTTTATTATTTGAGATAAGGTTAACTTTATTCTTGTTCTTTTTTTAATTTAATTGTTTTTTATCTTTCTGACTTTTAAACGTGTCGGAAGAGACTTCGTCATTCTAATAAAAACAACAAATTAAATATAAATTATTTCCCGCAGTAATTATAAAAGCCGAAAACAGAACTAAAAAACGATCTGGCTAAATAAAAGTAATAAAATTTGCTTTAAGGAAGAACTTTCCATGTGCACACAGACAATATATGAGTTAAGTCAGGAGGCGGAACGTCTGTTACTGCTTTCCCGACAACAGTTGCAGTTACTGGAAAAAATGCCTCTCACTGTACCTGGAGAAGTGGCGCCGCCTCTGACTTTACCCTGGAGTCAGCATAATATCGTCGAGCGCCACGCGATGCTGAATAATGAGCTGCGTAAAATTTCCCGTCTGGAAATGGTGCTGGCGATTGTCGGCACTATGAAAGCAGGGAAATCAACCACCATTAATGCCATTGTTGGCACTGAAGTTCTTCCTAATCGCAATCGCCCTATGACTGCGCTGCCAACGCTTATTCGCCATACGCCGGGGCAAAAAGAACCCGTGCTGCATTTTTCACATGTCGCGCCAATTGACCGTTTAATCCAACAATTACAACAGCGCCTGCGTGATTACGATATTAAGCATCTGACCGATCTGCTGGAAATAGATAAAGATATGCGTGCACTTATGCAGCGGATCGAAAATGGCGTCGCTTTCGAAAAATATTACCTGGGCGCCCAGCCTATTTTTCATTGTCTGAAAAGTTTGAATGATTTGGTGCGCATGGCGAAAGCGCTGGACGTTGATTTTCCTTTTTCTGCTTACGCCGCCATTGAACATATTCCGGTGATTGAAGTGGAGTTCGTCCATCTGGCGGGACTGGAAAGTTATCCGGGGCAGTTAACATTACTGGATACTCCCGGGCCAAACGAAGCCGGACAACCACATCTGCAACAAATGCTTAATGAGCAGCTGGCGCGCGCTTCTGCGGTGCTGGCGGTGATGGATTATACGCAACTGAAATCGATCTCCGATGAAGAGGTGCGCGCGGCGGTTATGGCCGTCGGCAAGTCAGTACCGCTGTATGTATTGGTCAATAAATTCGATCAGCAGGATCGTAACAGCGACGATGCCGAACAGGTGCGGGCGCTGATTTCCGGGACGTTGATGAAAGGCTGTGTTACGCCAGGGCAGATATTTCCGGTATCGTCGATGTGGGGCTATCTGGCGAATCGGGCGCGCCATGAGTTAGCCAGCAGCGGCAGGTTGCCCGATCCTCAACAGCAACGCTGGGTGGAGGATTTTGCTCATGCGGCGCTCGGCAGGCGCTGGTGTAACGCGGATCTGGAGGATATCGACCATATTCGCCATGCAGTTGAGCAATTGTGGGAAGACTCGTTATTTGAACAGCCGGTGCAGGCGTTGCTTCATGCCGCGTATGCCAACGCGTCGTTGTACGCTCTGCGTTCTGCCTCGCATAAATTGTTGAATTACGCCCAGCAGGCGCGGGAGTACCTTGATTTTCGCGCCCACGGCCTGACTGTCGCCTGCGAGCTATTGCGGCAAAATATCCACCAACTCGAAGAAAATTTGCAGCTATTGCAACTCAATCAGACGCAGGTGAGCGGTGAGATTCAACATGAAATAGAGCTGGCCCTGGCATCAGCCAACGACTTTTTACGTCAGCAGCAAGAGCAGGTGAATGCCCAGTTAGCCGTGCTGTTTCAACATGATTCGTGGCCATTAAGCGAGATTCGTACTCGCTGCGAGACACTGTTACAGACGGCACAGACCCAAATCAGCCGGGATTTCACGCTGCGTTTTGCTGAACTCGAATCAACCCTTTGCCGGGTACTAACCGATGTTATTCGTCCCATTGAACAACGGGTTAAAGTGGCATTGAGTGAGTCTGGGTTTCGCCCTGGATTTGAGTTTCCTGTTTTTCGCAGTGTGGTTCCCCACTTCAATACTCGCCAGCTATTCAGCGATGCAATATCACTCCAGGAAATACCGGATGAGCAGGTCACCCGTTTAGGTGTTGTACGTGAGACTTTCTCGCGCTGGTTGAATCAACCAGACTGGGGACGGAGTAGTGATAAATCCCCGACGAAGACCGTTGATTACAGTGTGCTACAACGTACGTTAACCGAAGAAATTGACCTCTATTGCCAACAAATGGCTAAAGTTTTAGCGGTTCAGGTCGATGATTCTGTCACGGCAGGAATGAGCACATTTTTCGCTGATTTCGCTGTATGTTTGACGGAATTACACACGCGTTTACGCGAAAGTCTGGCTTTGCGACAGCAAAATGAATCCGTGGTGAAAATTATGCAGCAGCAATTGCAGCAGACTGCAACAACACACGGCTGGATTTATACGGACTCTCAGTTGTTACGCGATGATATTCAAACTCTTTTCACGGCAGAACAGTATTGACAAAGACGTTACTGGACGGCCCAGGTCGCGTGCTGGAGTCGGTTCATCCCCGCTTTTTAGTGGATCTGGCGCTGGGCGATGATACTCGCCATCCGCAAGCCCATCAGCAGCAGTTTCGTGAACGACTGATGCAGGAGATCCTTGCTCGCACACAGCTTCAGACGTGGGCGAATGCCGGAATGTTAAATGCGCCGCTTAGTCTACGCCTGGCATTGGTGGAAAAACTGGCGGCAATGCTTGACCCCGGTCATCTGGCGTTGACACAGATCGTACAATATCTGGCGTTACTGCAAAAAAGGAATCTCCGCCCACAATCCGCTTTCCCGGAGCTCCAGCAGCAAATTACCGCTTTATTTGAGTGGTTTTCCGCTCGTTGTCACTGGAAGGAAAAAGCCTTAACGCAACGAGGGTTACTGGTGCAGGCGGGCGAACAGAGCGAGCAAATTTTTACTCGCTGGCATGCCGGTGCGTATGACAGTTGGTCGCTGCCTGGACGTTGTTTCATCGTTCTGGAAGAACTGCGTTGGGGGGCGTTTGGCGATGCCTGCCGTCTGGGAAGTCCGCAAGCGGCAGCGTTGTTGCTTGGTGATTTGCGCGTAAAAGCGACGCAATATCTGGCTGAAAGTATCAACGCAGCACCGACTACTCGTCATTATTACCACCAGTGGTTCACATCATCGACAGCTCTAAGCGGTGGGGAACATGCTGACTTTTTAGGTTGGTTGGGTAAGTGGTCCGATGCAGATAAACAGCCCGTTTGCTGGTCGGTGACCCAACGTTGGCAAACTGTCGCGGTAGGGATGCCACGGCTCTGTTCAGCACAACGTCTGGTGGAGGCCATGGTCGAGGAAATCTTCTCTGTAAATCATGTGTAAATAATTAGTTACGTTGGTGGGTGTTTAACGAAATTCATATGTGAAGTTGATCACAAATTTAAACGCTGGTAGGGTAAAAAGGTCATTAACTGCCCAATTCAGGCGTCAACTGGTTTGGTTGTACAATTCTTAATCGGAACGTGTAAGTAAACCCGCTACGCTTGTTACAGAGATTGCACCCTGCAATTCCCGCTTCCCTTTTGCGGGCGCCACGTTATTTGCCTGACGTGTGCGGAAATGGGCTTACTCTGCGAGGAAAGCTATGCTGAAAAGGAAAAAAGTAAAACCGATTACCCTTCGTGACGTCACTATTATTGATGACGGTAAACTGCGCAAAGCCATTACCGCAGCATCGCTGGGTAATGCAATGGAATGGTTCGATTTTGGTGTTTATGGTTTTGTTGCCTACGCGTTAGGTAAGGTCTTTTTCCCGGGGGCTGACCCCAGCGTGCAGATGGTTGCTGCACTTGCCACCTTCTCCGTTCCCTTTCTGATTCGACCGCTTGGCGGGCTCTTCTTCGGTATGTTGGGCGATAAATATGGTCGCCAGAAGATCCTTGCGATCACCATTGTGATTATGTCGATCAGTACGTTCTGTATTGGCTTAATACCGTCCTATGCCTCTATTGGTATTTGGGCACCGATTCTGTTGTTGATCTGTAAGATGGCGCAAGGATTCTCGGTGGGGGGCGAATATACCGGGGCGTCGATATTTGTTGCGGAATACTCCCCTGACCGTAAACGCGGCTTTATGGGCAGTTGGCTGGATTTCGGCTCTATTGCCGGGTTTGTGCTGGGTGCGGGCGTGGTGGTGTTAATTTCGACCATCGTCGGTGAAGAAAACTTCCTCGACTGGGGCTGGCGTATTCCGTTCTTTATCGCTCTGCCTTTAGGGATTATCGGGCTTTACTTGCGCCATGCGCTGGAAGAGACGCCGGCTTTCCAGCAACATGTTGAGAAACTGGAGCAGGGCGACCGGGAAGGTCTGCAGGATGGTCCGAAAGTCTCGTTTAAAGAGATTGCCACCAAACACTGGCGCAGTCTGTTGACGTGTATTGGCCTGGTGATTGCCACCAACGTCACTTACTACATGCTGCTGACCTATATGCCGAGTTATTTGTCGCATAACCTGCACTACTCCGAAGACCACGGAGTGCTGATTATTATCGCCATTATGATCGGTATGCT
Organism: Escherichia sp. E13S3; assembly: GCF_004212325.1. Classification (NCBI taxonomy): domain Bacteria; kingdom Pseudomonadati; phylum Pseudomonadota; class Gammaproteobacteria; order Enterobacterales; family Enterobacteriaceae; genus Escherichia; species Escherichia sp. E13S3. The sequence continues at coordinate 524,276 of NZ_RHJR01000003.1, read as the reverse complement.
GTTTGTTCAACCGGTGATGGGCTTGCTAAGTGACCGTTTTGGCCGTCGTCCGTTTGTGATCCTCGGTAGTGTTGCGCTGTTTGCGCTGGCGATCCCGGCGTTCATCCTGATTAACAGTAATATCATCGGCCTGATTTTCGCCGGGTTGTTGATGCTGGCAGTGATCCTTAACTGCTTTACGGGTGTTATGGCCTCAACGTTGCCAGCGATGTTCCCGACGCATATCCGTTACAGTGCGCTGGCGGCGGCATTTAATATTTCGGTGCTGATTGCCGGTCTGACGCCAACGCTGGCGGCCTGGCTGGTCGAAAGCTCGCAGGATCTGATGATGCCCGCCTATTATCTGATGGTCGTGGCGGTGGTTGGTTTAATCACCGGCGTAACCATGAAAGAGACGGCGAATCAGCCATTGAAAGGCGCGACGCCAGCGGCGTCAGATTTACAGGAAGCGAAGGAAATTCTTGTCGAGCATTACGATAATATTGAGCAAAAAATCGAGGATATTGACCATGAGATTGCTGATTTGCAGGCGAAACGTTCTCGCCTGGTGCAGCAACATCCGCGTATTGATGAGTAATCTGAAATGGATGGCCTGATGCGACGCTGTCTTATCAGGCCTGCAACCGAACTCTTAAGGTTCACTTAATCTCTGACGCGCATACTCTCCTCCAGGTTAACGGAGGAGAGTGCAATGAAAAACCGTATTTATGAACGTTTAACTACCGTGTTCAGCGTGCTGGTAGTCAGCAGCTTTCTCTATATCTGGTTTGCCACGTACTGATCTTTCTTCAGCCGTACCCAGGCACGCGTGCCGGAGGTTTCTTCCCGGTTTTGCAGGAAAAACTGCCCGTGATGTAACTGCGTGATGCGGCTGACAATACTTAATCCCAGACCAATTCCGCCATAACGGCTGTCCATTCGTACAAACGCTTTGCTTAACTCCCCGCATTTACTCTCATCAATACCTGGCCCTTCATCTTCAACCGCCATTACCGCACCGCCATCTTCTTGCAGCTTAATCATGATGTTGCTGCCTTGTGGGCTGTAACGATGGGCGTTTTCTACCAGGTTTCGCAATAGCATCCGCAGCAGGGTTGCATCACCCTGAACGGTGATGTCGGCGGCGCTTTCTGGCAACAGCAAGGTTTGCTGACGCTGGTCGAGCATGGTACTTAACTCGTCATACGAGGGCAGAATGACATCTTCCAGCAGTTTTACATGCTGATAATTACCGGATGAAAATGACTGACCCGCACGCGCCAGTTGTAACAACTGGGAGACGCTCTCCATCATCTGATCAAGCCGCGCCACTAACGGCGCTACATCAATGTGATGCGTTTTCGCCAGCAGTTCCAGATGCAAACGCACCCCCGCCAGTGGCGTTCGCAGTTCGTGCGCGACGTCAGCGGTAAACAACCTTTCGTTATCCAGCGTGCTGGTCAGGCGACTGACCAGATCGTTCAACGCCGAAACCACCGATTCGATTTCGAGGGTGGCACTGTGAATGGCAATGGGCGTTAAGTTGTCGGCGGTACGCGCTTCCAGCTCTTTTTGCAACTCCGCCAGCGGACGGGTGATGCGCCGTACCGCCTGATAGCAGATGAATAGCGTCAGGCTGACCATAAACACGCCGGGGACAATCAGGCTGGCAACCGCTTCGCGGATCTCACGCATGATGTGGCGGTCGTTGTTGCGATTGTCGCGTAACGCCTGCTCAAATAGCTGAATCTGCTCGGTACTTTCATGCCATAGCCAGAAGACGCTGATCAGTTCAAACACCAGCAGAATGGCCCCGATGGTCAATATCAGCCTTTGGCGCAGCGATACTGGTCGGCGCAGAAAACGCATCAGATTCAATTAGTTCTCCTCATTTACGACCAGCATATAGCCAAAACCGCGTACGGTACGGATGCGCGACTTACCCACTTTATCGCGCAGGTTGTGGATATGCACTTCCAGGGTGTTAGTCGAGGGTTCGTTGTCCCAGTTATAGATGTCGTTGTAGAGAATTTCCCGATGCACGGGGCTGCCTGCCTTGAGCATCAACCGTGACAGCAGAGCATATTCTTTCGGCGTCAGAATCAGTTCTTCACCGCCCATCCATACCTGACGGCGGCCCATATTCAGCGTCAGGTTGCCAACAATCAGCTCACTTTCGCCCTGATTATTATGGCGTCGCAGCAGGGCGCGGATGCGGGCGTGTAACTCTTCCAGCGCAAAAGGCTTCACCAGATAGTCGTCAGCCCCGACATCCAGCCCGGCGATTTTGTCGGTCAGAGTGTCGCGGGCGGTGAGGATCAGCACCGGCAGGGTGTATTTTTTCTGCCGGATACGGGCGAGAAAATGCAGTCCATCTTCGTCAGGTAACCCTAAATCCAGTACCACCAGGCTGTAATGACCGGCTTCAAGGCTTTGTTCTGCCATCCGCGCGGTCGTGACGCCATCACAGGCGTAGCCTTCCGTTTGCGCCGCCAGAATCAATCCCTGCAATAACAGTGTATCGTCTTCAACAATTAGAATTTTCATTCAGTCGTTCTCCTGCAAGTTTGCAGAATATCATCCGCGGCCTGGTAATACTTCGTCTCAACACCGGTTAATCCCAACAGCGTTGAGAATAAATTGTCTTGTGAATAGTGCTGCGTTTGCGCCTGTTTTTGCAGGCAGTTCTGGTCAACCTGATACCGCTTTTGATAATCCTCCGACAGCCACAGCAGCATTGGCACCTGTTTTTGGCTATCCGGGGCGATGGCATAAGGCAGGCCGTGCAGATAGATGCCATTTTCACCTAACGATTCACCGTGATCAGAAAGATAAACCAGGCTGGTGGTAAATTTATCCTGATGTTCTTTCAGCAGATTAATCGCTTTATCAACAATATAGTCGACGTAGACCAGCGTGTTGTCGTAAGTGTTTACCAGTTGTTCTTTCGAGCAGGTTTGGATCTCGTTGGTGTCGCAAGTGGGGGTAAATTTCCTGAACTGCGGCGGATAGCGGTTGTAATAGGTCGGGCCGTGGCTGCCGATGGTGTGTAAGACAATCACGCCATCACCTTGCAGATTATTGATGTACTCTTCCAGCCCGTGGAACAGCACCTCGTCATAGCATTCGCCGTTGATGCACTGACCAGGCAAGTTCAGCGCAGTGACGTTCTGGTGAGGCACGCGGTCGCAGACGCCTTTACAGCCGCCATCGTTATCATTCCACAGTACATTAATGCCCGCCCGTTGGATGATATCCAGAACACCTTCCTGATGCTGCGCCAGTTCTTCCTTGTAATGCTCACGCGGCATATCCGAGAACATGCATGGCACTGAAACTGCCGTTGCCGTGCCGCAAGACGCGGTATTGGGGAAATAGACCACGTTATCTTTCGCCAGCCGTGGGTTAGTTTCACGCGGGTAACCGTTGAGCGAGAAGTTCTCCGCCCGCGAAGTTTCGCCGACGATCAAAATGGTCAGATTTTTACGTTTTTCATTTTGCATTGACGGGGCGCGGTGAGCATCCTCACCAATGCGCACCAGCGGCAGATTTGCCAGTCGCTGGTGGGAATACCATGACCAGCTGGCGACAATGCTGTTAGACGGGCTTAAGGATTTCACCAGCTGTTTGTTGTTGCGAAACAGCGAGGCGTAGTCTTTATAAAACAGCGCGGCGACCAGCAGAATCAGCAGCACAGAAATCAGGATATTGGCCCCACGGAAAAGAACACTGCGCAGGCGCGAGTTGGCGGGTTTAATTTTAATCCAGCAGGCTATCAGCGCCGCAAGTACGCCGCTTAACCCCAGCGTTAATAACATTTGTGGTGTCATCAGCGCATAACTTTCTGCCGGAGTGGTATCAATAATATTGGCAATCATCGAGCGGTCGATGACGATGCCATAAGTCATGATGAAATATTGCGCCGACGCGCCGACCAGAATAAACAGACATGCCAGCGGGCGATTAATCCATAAGAAAGAGCCTAGTGTCAGAACAATATTCATCACACTAAACGCGACGACTGGCATTGATAAGAAAACCAGTACGTTATGCAGTGAATCCAGCGGTAACGCCTGCAACACTTGTTTAAAAAAGGCAATATTCAGGCAGATAGAGATATAAAAAGCAGCCAGCAATAGCCAGGCGAGTAAATTCAAAGAGGGTCTTTTTAGAAGGCGCTTCAACATCACGGTGTTTCCATCGAACAAAGTGCGCATATGTTCGCAAAGCAAAGTTAAGCCAACCTTAAGTTCTTAAGGTTGGCTTATGCGTGTGCTGGATTAAGGGGGACTTAATCTTTACTGGTCGGTGCATCTAAAGGATAGGGGTTTTTATGCATCCGGTTGTAGTTCAGCGCATACATGGCTGTGATTACCATCAGAGTGACGAATGACCACATGACCTCTTGTGCGCCAGAACCGACCACCGCCCAGATACAGTAAAGGAAGGCGATAGTCGTGATGGTCAGGTACGCCGGGCGCGCTTTGCCAAAGTGACCGTGACCTAAAAGCAGTAAAGCGGCACAGGTGTAAAGATAAGGCACGAGGGTAAAGATTACCGATACGGAAGACACCAGACCAAACTCTTTGGTGGCGTTTGGCGAGATGCTACTGAACTGGAAGATAGTCATCAGAATACCAACGATAATCAACCCGGCAACCGGGGTACCCGCTTTGTTAACGCGGGCAAAAATGGGGGGGAACAGGCCGTCATCGGCAGCCGCTTTCGCCGTTTGCCCGGCCAGTAGTGTCCAGCCGCCCAGCGAGCCTAAGCAACCTGCCGCTGCGCAGAAGGAGACAATGGCCCCAGCGGTATCACCCAGCGCCATCCGCGCTGCATCGCCAAAAGGTGAGGCGGAAACGCGCAGCGCGGCATTAGGGATCATCCCCATAATTGCAGTGGTCGAGAGCACATAGCAGACGGCGGCAATCAACACCCCGCCAATGGTGGCGATAGGCACGTTGCGTTTCGGGTTTTTCACTACGCCCGCCGCAACGGAAGCACTTTCTACCCCGATAAACGACCACAACGTGACGTTTAAGGTACTTTGAATCGCACCGAAAGTACCCTGACCACTCACGTTCCAGGCTGCCATATACGTTTCACTGTGGAACCAGAACCAGCCGAATACTGCAATTCCGACAATGGGGATCAGCGCCAGCACAGTGGCGACAGCCTGCACGCGGGTGATCATTTTTGGACCGACGATATTAAGCAGAACGAAGATCCACAGCACCACCACACAGGTGATGGTTAATACCAACGGATCTTTGAGGATAGGGAAGAAGTAGCTTAAATACCCCACGCCAATGACCACCATGGCAATATTGCCGATCCAGCAGGCCAGCCAGTAGAGAACGTTTGTTTGATACCCGAGGAAAGGGCCAAAGCAGCGGCGCGCGTAGGCATATGAACCGCCAGGGCTGGGATCAAGGAAAGACATTTTGGCGTAGACCATCGACAAAGCCAGCGCACCGATAATCGTCACCAACCAACCATATATGGCTATCCCGCCTGTCGAGGCCAGGTTTGCAGGTAACAGAAAAACCCCTGACCCCATAATATTCCCCGACACCATCAGGGTGACGGGGATTAAGCCCACTTTGTGAGCGTCAGCATCCGAAGACATAATTAAACTCCTGCGAAGGCGAGCTTCGTGACAATAAATTACGTCATATCATACGCCTACACTCGCGCGTTGAATTATCCTCAACCGGGTTATCGCTGATGCTGTTATTAATATAGCTCTTCGTTCAGGTTATAAATCAGGCGACAGAACGTTCTCTGTGCTGACTAACATAATGGAGAGGCGTCATACCATAGAAGTCTTTAAATACAGATATAAAATAGGAAGTGCTGTTGTAGCCGCAGGATTGTGATACCTGTGAGATATTTTTGCCGTCCATCATTAATTCATTTACGGCATAACGCATACGGCAGGTGGTGATTATTTGGCTATAACTGGTGTTTTCACTTTTCAGTTTTTTCTTTAACAGGCTGGGGCTTAGACATAAACAGCTGGCTACCATACTAAGATTCCAGTCTTTATGAATATCGCTTTCAATTATTTGATAAACGCTATCACTTACACAATTACGTAACATATACATCATAAGAGAAAGGAATTTTTTACTGTCGAGAAAGCGTGATAGCACAGTGAATAATAATGCACGAGTGCGTTCTTTTTCTGACTCTGTTTCAGCGGGCATCATGCTATGTTGAGCAGCGACGCGAAAGAGGTCCAGTGTCAGGCATGGTAAGGCCAGGACTGGGGTGGCGCTTCGTTGCCAGACGGGTATTTTTGAGAGATCTTTATTCAGAAAACGGAGGTAATCTTTGATGATGTTATGACTAATATGCGCAACCAAAGTGTTATTAAGTGAGGAGACATCAATAATATTATTTTCACAACTTAATAACGCCATGTGGTTAGCCTTCAGGCTTATAGGTTCTTTCCCATTCACCCTTAACCAGACATCTTTTTCAGTCAATAAAACAATACAAGGTTGGTCGCTGCAAATCCTCATACATGTACTCCTGAATGCAAATAAAAGACCCGTTTTCGCCAGGAAGAGCGATACGGGGAAATGGTTATATAATTGTATGACGAATCAAAACATGCATAAAAATAACGTGTTTTACTAATATTACAAATTTTTATAGTAATTTCTCATGTACAAAAAATTTTACATGCTGAAAAAGTGTAAATAACAGGCAAAAAAAAGCGCGGGGTGGGACCGCGCAAAAAGTATGGCATTTTTGTTTGCAGCAATTTTTATGAAAACGTTGCCATACTCAAAAGGCCTCAGGCCAGGCGGCGTAATGTTATTAAAACAATTACGCCTTCAGCGGAATAGTGGTTACGCTTTCACACACATCACATGGTAAATACCGTCAATAATTTCGGTACCTTCAGTTTCGTGTTCGAAACCAGGGAAATGATGATCCCAGGATTGTAGTGAGCGTAAATAGCTTACCTGCGGACTGTTTTTATCGCCGAAGTTTTCGCCAGAGAGCAGCATTGGGATTCCTGGCGGATACGGGATGACAGAGTTCGCCGCAATACGTCCCGGCAGGTTTTCAATGGATACCAGTTCGACGTTGTTATCGACAATCGCGTTGTAGGCTTCACGCGGGGTGATTTCAGCCACCGGCAGGCCAGAATAGGCTTCGTTCAACCGTGCGCCTGGGTTGTTTTCTTTCAGCCAGGCAAACATTTTGTCACCCAGATCGTGAATCCCCATATTCGCGTAAGTGTCAGGATATTGTTCAGCAAGTTCCGGCATCACCTGCGCCAGCGGTGTATTAGCGTCGTAGTGGCGTTTGAAAGAGCAAAGTGTGTTAACCAGAGTTCCCCATTTCCCACGGGTTACGCCCATAGAGAACAGGAACATAATCTGGAAGTCAGTGGTGCGGGTTGGCACAATGCCGTGACGACCAAGCCAGGCGGTGACCAGCGCCGCCGGAACACCGGTTTCTTCCAGTTCACCGTCTTCTCCCATCCCCGGTGCGAGGATGCTGACTTTAATCGGGTCGAGCATGCTCCAGTTGTCCGGAATATCTTTGAAGCCGTGCCAGCTTTCGCCTGGATGCATTACCCAGCAGTCCTGAACGGTGGTCAGCAGTTTGCTCGGCGCGTCGGCAAAGTCATAGGTTTTGCCAGTTTCCGGGTCGGTAACCACTTCTTTATTCCACGGTTTGAAGAACCAGCTACCGTCAGCGGTGAACTCTTTATACAGCCGCGCCATCGCCTGACGGAAATCAACCGCTTCGTCGATCACTTCCTGCGTCAGAGACTGGCCGCTGTTGCCGTCCATCATCGATACTGCCACATCGTTTGATGCGCAGATGGCATACAACGGGGAAGTGGTGGCATGCATCATATATGCCTGATTAAAGCGGGAGAAGTTAATCGCTCCACGACCTTCACGCACATGAATGTAAGACGCCTGCGACAGCGCATTCAGCAGTTTGTGAGTGGAGTGGGTAGCAAAAACGGTTGGGCCGTTATGATCGCCAGGTTCACCGCGCATGGCATAGTGATCGGCATAGATCGGATTAAAGCGCGCATAACCGTACCAGGCTTCGTCGAAGTGCAGACGATCGGAGGTTTTTTCCAGCAGATCCTGCGCTTCTTTGGCGTTGTAGCATACGCCGTCGTAGGTGCAGTTGGTTACCACGCAGTAAGAGGGTTTTTGCCCAATTTTATCTTTGGTCAGCGGGCTTTCGCTGATTTTCTTCTGTAAAGTTTCAGGCTGCATTTCCTGCGGGTAGATTGGCCCGATAATGCCGTAGCGGTTGCGGCTTGGCACCATGTAGACGGGTTTCGCGCCAGTCAGCATTAAGCCTTGTTCGATGGATTTGTGGCAGTTACGGTCAACGACCACCACATCGTTATCGGTCATGCAAGCCTGCATGATGGTGCGGTTAGAGCCGGAAGTTCCGACGACGACTGACCAGGAACGATCGGCGCCAAATACGCGCGCGGCATATTTTTCACTTTCGCCAAATGCGCCAGTATGGTCAAGTAAAGAACCGAGGGAAGTTCTTTCGATGCCCATGTCGGTACGGAACAGATTTTCACCATAATAGTCATGGTAGAAACGCCCGGCTGGCGTTTTGGTGAAGCCAACGCCGCCCTGGTGGCCCGGTGCAGCCCAGGAATACTCGTGGATGTCGCTATATTTCATCAGCGCGCTGAACAGTGGCGGCAACAGTTGCTGGCGGTAGCGGGTCATCGCGGCAACGGCGCGTCCGGCGATAAAGTCGGCGGTATCTTCCAGAATCCAGGCGAATTCATCGACAAGCTCCAGCAGGTCGCGATCCATTGCGGCGAGGGCTTTTTCCCGATCGCCCAACAGGAAGACCGGCACATTTTGCTGGCGTTCGTGAAGCTTACCGATCAATTCTCTGACGTTTTGATGTTCGTCCGGATGTTTCATTTGATAGCTGAACATCAGACAATCAATGGCCTCATTTGAAGAGAGAATGGCAAAGCCGTCATCAAATGAGGTTGATTTAATGACAGTGACATTTTGCTGGCTTAAGGCATTCGCCAGACGCTCAACGGCGTTACCGACCCAGGTGTCCTGATGGAGAAACTCGCTTTCAACAATTAATACTTTCATCATTGCTTACCCGGTTATGAAGGAATCTTCGTTGCGGGCAAGTATCTTCTGGGTATTTCAGGCTGTAAAGCGAGTAAAAAACAGTCGCTTTTGTTTTTTTTATTTTTATAAACAAACAATTACATTGATTTCTAAAGTTGTTTTCACTGCTTATTATCGACAGCTAAACTATTTTTTTGGCTGATACTGATATCATCTTTATCCGGGAAGTGTCTGGCGGTGTTGTTGGCTAAGTTTGCGGTATTTTTGCGGCGACATGCCGACATATTTGCCGAACGTACTGTAAAAGCGACTGCTCGAACGAAAGCCTGCTGTCAGGGCAATATCGAGAATACTTTTATCGGTATCGCTCAGTAACGCGCGAACGTGGTTGATGCGCATCGCCGTAATGTACTGTTTCATCGTCAATTGCATGACCCGCTGGAAGATCCCCATCGCATAGTTGGCGTTAAGTTTGACGTGCTCGGCCACGTCGTTGATGGTTAGCGCTTGATCATAGTTTTCTGCAATAAAGCCCAACATCTGGCTGACATAAAACTGTGCATGACGCGAGACGCTGTTTTTGTGCGTACGCGAGGTTTTATTGACCAGAATCGGCTCCCAGCCAGAGAGACTAAATCGCTTGAGCATCAGGCCAATTTCATCAATAGCAAGTTGGCGAATTTGCTCGTTTGGGCTGTTGAGTTCCTGCTGCCAGCGACGCACTTCAAACGGACTAAGCTGCTGTGTCGCCAGTGATTTGATTACCATACCGTGAGTGACGTGGTTTATAAGGTCTTTATCCAGCGGCCAGGAGAGAAACAGATGCATCGGCAGATTAAAAATCGCCATGCTCTGACAGGTTCCGGTATCTGTTAGTTGGTGCGGTGTACAGGCCCAGAACAGCGTGATATGCCCCTGGTTGATCTTCACTTTTTCATTGTTGATCAGATATTCCACATCGCCATCGAAAGGCACATTCACTTCGACCTGACCATGCCAGTGGCTGGTGGACATGATATGCGGTGCGCGAAACTCAATCTCCATACGCTGATATTCTGAGTACAGTGATAGCGGGCTGCGGGTCTGCTTTTCATCGCTGCTACACATAAAGTTATCAGTATTCATGGATGGCTCTCTTTCCTGGATTATCAGAATTATGGCATGAGTGGGGGAGGATGACTGCGAATGGGAGCACGGTTTTCACCCTCTTCCCAGAGGGACGCGGGGACCGTCCGAGCATAAGGAGGCCGAAATATCTGCTTTTCAGTTAATTTATTCCCATAAACTCAGATTTACTGATGCTTCACTCAGGATCTGAGTTTATGGGAATGCTCGACGGGGAAGCCGGAAGTTTTCTGTGGTATCGCCTGCCATGATGAAGACATTCAAGCAAGCCTGGAGATCTGAATGATGTCTGCACCCAAAATTACATTTATCGGCGCTGGTTCGACAATTTTCGTTAAAAATATTCTTGGTGATGTGTTTCACCGTGAGGCGCTGAAAACGGCGCATATCGCTCTGATGGACATTGATCCCACACGGCTGGAAGAGTCGCACATTGTGGTGCGCAAGCTAATGGATTCAGCAGGGGCCAGCGGCAAAATCACCTGCCACAGCGAACAGAAAGAAGCCTTACAGGGCGCCGATTTTGTGGTGGTGGCGTTTCAGATTGGCGGTTATGAACCCTGCACGGTGACTGATTTTGAGGTCTGTAAGCGCCACGGTCTGGAACAAACCATTGCCGATACGCTGGGGCCGGGCGGCATTATGCGTGCGCTACGTACCATTCCACATTTGTGGCAGATTTGCGAGGATATGACGGAAGTTTGCCCCGATGCCACTATGCTCAATTACGTTAACCCGATGGCGATGAATACCTGGGCGATGTATGCCCGCTATCCGCATATCAAACAGGTGGGGCTATGCCACTCGGTGCAGGGAACGGCGGAAGAGCTGGCCCGCGACCTGAATATCGATCCGTCCACGCTGCGTTATCGTTGCGCAGGTATCAACCATATGGCGTTCTACCTGGAGCTGGAGCGCAAAACCGCAGACGGCAGTTACGTGAATCTCTACCCGGAACTGCTGGCAGCGTATGACGCAGGCCAGGCACCGAAACCGAATATTCATGGTAATACTCGCTGCCAGAATATTGTGCGCTATGAAATGTTCAAAAAGCTGGGCTACTTCGTCACGGAGTCGTCAGAACATTTTGCCGAATATACGCCGTGGTTTATTAAGCCAGGTCGTGAGGATTTGATTGAGCGTTATAAAGTGCCGCTGGATGAGTACCCGAAACGCTGTGTTGAACAGTTGGCGAACTGGCATAAAGAGCTGGAAGAGTATAAAAACGCCTCCCGGATTGATATTAAACCGTCACGGGAATATGCCAGCACGATTATGAACGCTATCTGGACCGGCGAGCCGAGTGTGATTTACGGCAACGTCCGTAACGATGGATTGATTGATAACCTGCCACAAGGATGTTGCGTGGAAGTAGCCTGTCTGGTTGACGCCAATGGTATTCAGCCAACCAAAGTTGGTGCACTGCCTTCGCATCTGGCTGCCCTGATGCAAACCAACATCAACGTACAAACGCTGCTGACCGAAGCCATTCTCACCGAAAATCGTGACCGTGTTTACCACGCCGCAATGATGGACCCGCACACCGCCGCCGTGCTGGGCATTGACGAAATTTATGCCCTGGTTGACGACCTGATTACCGCTCACGGCGACTGGCTACCTGGCTGGTTGCACCGCTAAGGTGTAATCGCTTCCGGCGCTCTGGTGATTAAGCCATAGCGCCGTAACTGGCGGCAGTGAAGACGAGCGAGCAATATCACTGTCGTTAATGCGCCAAGCAACGCACAGAACATATCGGATTGCGTGTCCCACTGGTCGCCCTGCGTACCGAGAAAATCATCCGCTCCCTGGCCCATCGCCAGTGCCGCCCACCACTCGATCAACTCATACATGGCGCTTATCGCCAGCGCTACGCAGCAGACCAGGAACGCCACCATTTTACGTCCGCGCACGTACATCCCGCGCACGAGAATTTCTCGTGCCACCAGTGCAGGCACCAGCCCCTGGAAAAAATGCCCCAGCTTGTCATACGGATTACGGCTCAACCCTAACCATTCCTGCACCTCAAAACCGATGGGGACTTTCGCATAGGTGTACTGCCCGCCGACCATCAGGATGATGGCGTGAAAGAAGATGAGCGTATAGAGCAGCGGCGTTAACGGGTAACGTCTGGCGGTGGCAAGCAGTAGCGGCACGACGATAATCACCGGTGTCACTTCCATCAGCCAGGTGAGTTTGTCATGGGCCGAAATGCCGGTATAAATCAGGATTAACGTTAGCGCCAGCGCGCCGGTGTTAAGAATTAACGGCTTGAGTGTGCGGATCATGGTGAGTTCGCAAGTCAGGGAAAATACTGACTATTCACCAGCAAGCGTGAAATTACAATCGCAAAAGAGGTGGCCCAGGGGGATCACCTGGCAGCATGCTGCCAGGCGCTGGGCCGAAGAGGTTACTTAGTGCAGTTCGCGCACTGTTTGTTGACGATCTGCTGGAAGAAGTCGTTGCCTTTGTCATCGACCAGGATAAACGCCGGGAAATCTTCTACTTCGATTTTCCAGATTGCTTCCATACCCAGCTCCGGATAAGCGACACATTCCAGATGCTTGATGCTCTGCTGCGCCAGTACCGCCGCCGGGCCGCCGATGCTACCGAGGTAGAAGCCGCCGTGTTTATGACACGCGTCGGTAACCTGCTGACTGCGGTTACCTTTCGCCAGCATGATCATGCTGCCGCCGTGGGATTGCAGCAGATCCACGTAGGAGTCCATACGACCTGCGGTGGTTGGGCCAAGTGAACCAGATGGATAACCGGCAGGCGTTTTCGCCGGACCCGCGTAGTAGATCGGGTGATCTTTGATGTACTGCGGCAGTTCTTTACCGGCGTCAATCAGCTCTTTCAGCTTGGCGTGCGCAATATCGCGACCCACGATAATGGTGCCGGTGAGCGACAAACGAGTGGAAACCGGATATTGCGAAAGCTGGGCGAGGATCTCTTTCATCGGGCGGTTAAGGTCAACTTTCACCGCTTCGCCTTCACCCGCCTGGCGCAGTTCTTGTGGAATGTACTGGCCTGGGTTGTGTTCCAGTTTTTCGATCCAGATACCTTCGCGGTTGATTTTCGCTTTGATGTTACGGTCAGCGGAACAGGAAACGCCCATACCGACCGGGCAGGAAGCGCCGTGACGCGGCAGGCGGATTACGCGGATATCGTGAGCAAAATATTTACCGCCAAATTGCGCGCCGAGGCCGAGTTTCTGGGCTTCTTCCAGCAGTTCCTGTTCCAGCTGGACATCGCGGAACGCCTGACCATGTTCGTTCCCTTCCGTCGGCAGTTCATCGTAATAGTGAGCGCTTGCTAACTTGACGGTTTTCAGGTTGGTTTCCGCAGAAGTGCCGCCAATCACAAACGCGATATGGTACGGCGGGCAGGCTGCGGTACCGAGGGTGCGCATTTTCTCGACGAGGAAGTTTTTCAGTTTACCCGGAGTCAGCAGGGCTTTGGTTTCCTGGTAGAGATACGTTTTGTTGGCAGAACCGCCGCCTTTGGCGACGCAGAGGAATTTATATTCATCGCCATCTACCGCGTACAGGTCGATTTGCGCAGGCAGGTTAGTGCCAGTGTTGACCTCTTTGTACATGTCCAGCGGCGCGTTCTGTGAATAGCGCAGGTTATCTTCGATATAGGTGTTATAGACACCTTTCGACAGTGCTTCTTCATCACCGCCACCGGTCCACACGCGCTGACCTTTTTTACCGACGATGATCGCGGTGCCGGTATCCTGGCAGGTCGGCAGCACGCCTTTGGCGGCGATTTCGGAGTTTCTCAAGAATTGCAGCGCCACGTACTTGTCGTTTTCGCTGGCTTCTGGATCGTGAAGAATAGCCGCAACCTGTTTCTGATGTGCCGGGCGGAGCATGAAAGAGGCGTCGTGGAAGGCTTGCTGCGCCAGCAGGGTCAGGGCTTCTGGTTCCACTTTCAGGATGGTTTCGCCATTGAATTCGGCAACGCTAACGTAATCGGAAGTGAGCAGATAGTATTCGGTGTTGTCTTTCCCCATCGGGAAAGGCGCCTGGTAGATAAAGGGTTTGTTTGACATAGCTTCCAGCCTGTAACTCTGTATTTGTTATACGAAAATGGCGTGCCGCACAGCGACGGGCGGCACGCAAAGTGCATTTATAAGAACCCGTACATCGCGGCGAAGATCCAGCCAAAGACGCAAGATACGCTCACGCCAATCAACCCTGGCAGAATAAAGCTGTGGTTGATGACGAAGCGACCGATGTGGGTGGTGCCGGAACGGTCAAACTGAATCGCTGCCAGATCGCTTGGATAGGTCGGCAGGATGTAATAACCGTAGCAAGCCGGTGCTGACGCCACGATGTAAGCCGGGTCAACGCCAATCGCCAGTGCGACAGGAACAATCGCCGCCAGCGCCGCGGCCTGGGAGTTTACAAACTTGGAAACCAGCAGCAGAACAATGGCATAGGCCCACGGATACTCTTTCACCATTTCGCCCAGTACGCCCTGAATTTCAGACATATGCGCACCGAACATGGTTTCTGCCATCCATGCGATACCGTACACCGCCACGATGGCGATCATACCGGAACGAAAGACTTCGTTTTTTGAGATAGACGCGGGATTGGTTTTGGTCAGGATAATAATCAGCGCCCCGGTCAGCAGCATAAACATCTGAATAACCAGCACCATCGACAGCGGTTTGCCGCCGAAGGACGGACGCAGGTCCGAATCAGCACCGAGAAGTGCGACCACGGCAATTGCCCCGAGGAAGATCCACATTGCCAGCCAGTTGCTTTTCGGCAGCTTTTTATCCAGCAGCGTCGCGGTGTCACCGTAAACGTACTCACGGTTTTCCGGTACGGAGATGAATTTCTGGAACTCTTCGTCTTTATCCAGATCTTTACCGCGGAACCAACTGAAAATACCAATCGCCAGGATACCGAGTAACGTCGATGGAATGGTGATTGCCAGCAGGTCGAGGAACTCAAGGTGACGACCATCAAAGGTAACGTTACCCAGCATTGCGACCAGTGATACTACCGCAACCGACACCGGACTGGCGATAATCCCCATCTGTGCACCGATAGAACTTGCCGCCATCGGACGTTCCGGACGGATATTGTTCTTAATTGCCACGTCGTAGATGATTGGCAGGATGGTGTAAACCACGTGACCTGTACCGCAAAGAATGGTCAGCGTACAGGTAACAAACGGCGCGACAATGGAGACATATTTCGGATTGCGGCGCAGCAGTTTCTCGGCAATTTGCAGCATGACGTCAAGGCCGCCCGAGGCTTGCAACGTGGCCGATGCCGCCACCACCGCGATGATAACCAGCATAACATCAACCGGTGGTTTACCTGGCTGAAGATGGAAGACGAATACCAGAATGACGAGGCCGATACCGCCTAATAAACCTAGCGCGATACCGCCCTTTCTGGCGCCATAGAACAGACATATCAATATTATGATAAGTTGGATAGTAAATAACATTTGTGAACCCTCGCGATAATCCCATTTAAATTTCTACTGAATAGAACGCAGTCTCGTTCTGTTTGTATGAACTTTTTTCAGAGCCTGACTAATATCCTTTTGGTCGTTACTGGCCTGAGTAATTACTTCACAGTGAATATTGGCTGATTCAGGCAGCAATAAATTAATACACTGTGATAAGCGACTTTTTCAG
The DNA here is from genome assembly GCF_004212325.1 of Escherichia sp. E13S3. NCBI lineage: Bacteria > Pseudomonadati > Pseudomonadota > Gammaproteobacteria > Enterobacterales > Enterobacteriaceae > Escherichia > Escherichia sp. E13S3. The sequence goes on along the minus strand of NZ_RHJR01000003.1, from coordinate 508,397 downwards.
AGAAAAATACTCTCTGGCGATGGGGTTATAGTTTGTGCTGCGCAGATGTTAATAGTTTGTTTTCTGCTATCTTATTGATATTTATTGGTATATTTTTTGTTCTAATGACGGTTATAGATTATTCTGATCTACCCATTTATGGGTAAAAATACACATAATGCGGGTGACATAATAGTTAATTAACTTTTGTTAGCGTTTTGAAATTAAAAACACTATTTATCCTAAAGAATATTAAATCGATGAAATGAGAAGGGGATAATTATATTTGATCTGGCACAAGTTTTACTGATGGACGATGTAACTTGTGCCAGTGCTCTTTTGCATTACTGCAATAATTGTTACTTGCGGATAACCAATGGTGCGTTATTGGCAATATTGTTTCAGTAATGAGTAATGTTCCGCTTGAATACGGTAACGGTAAACCGGACGACCCGTGACGCCATAATGGATGCTGGTAAATAAGATGTGGCAGTTGACCAGCCAGATCAGATACTTGCGGCAGGAAACGCGCGAGATGTTCACCTCGTTGGCCAACTCGTCGGTTGAAAACTCATAGTCCTGATGCGCGTCAATCCACTGGCACAGCGTGCGTAACGTCTGCGGCGTTAAGCCTTTTGGCAAGCGACGAGGATCCTGCTCGTTGGCGCTGCTGCCGTGGATTAGCTGATCCAGCTCGGCCTGGTCATAATACTGATGTTTTTCCAGCGCCATTTTCTTTTGTCGCCAGCCGGTGAGTGCCTCTTCAAAGCGTGATGCCTGGAAGGGTTTTATCAGGTAATCAACAACGCCGTAATGCAGCGAATCTTTAATCGTCGCGGCATCGGCGGCGGAAGAGATGACTATCACATCGCTTTTGCAGCGAGCGTTATGCAGTACCGGAAGTAAATCGAGCCCGTTCTCCTTCTGCATATAGATATCGAGCAATATCAGGTCAATAGACGTGTCGCTGTTGAAAATTATCTCTTTGGCTTTTTCCAGTGTCGAGGCCGTTCCGCAGCATTGAAAGCCCGGGATCTGCGCCACGTATCGGCGATTCAGCTCCGCCACCATTGCGTCGTCATCGATAATTAATACATTGATCATTTGCTCGACTTCTCCCCGTCCCAGGGTATCTGGACAAAAAATTGTGTGAAAATCCCGGGTTCCGATTCTACGGCGATACTGCCGTCGAGATTTTCTACCTGTTGTTTGACAAGAGCTAAACCGACGCCTCGTTCGCTTCCTTTTGTCGAGACACCTTTGTCAAAAATGTGATCGATTTTGTCGGGTGCGATCCCCGGTCCATCATCGTTAACTTCACAGTGCAGCCAGCCGTGACGGTAGTGCAATGTTACGCTAATTTCGCCTCCGGGTTCCGGCCCTAATGCCTCCAGCGCGTTTTCTATCAGATTTCCCAACGTGGTAATCAGCGTCGCGACCTGGTCTTCACTGCCGCTGTCGGGCAACTGGCTTTCGCTGTTTAAAATCAGCGTATGGCCTAAATCGGTCGCGCGGTTAATCTTGCTGATTAAAAAACCAGCGATAACCGGCGATTTGATCTTGCCCAACAGAGAGCCAATCTCTTCCTGATAGTTATTGGCTGTTTTGAGAATGTAATCTTCCAACTGCTTATAACTCTTCAGATGCAATAATCCGAGAATCACGTGCAATTTATTCATAAATTCGTGGGATCGTTCACGAAGTGCGTCAGCATAGTTGACCAGACCATCCAGTCGCTGCATCAGTTTACGTACTTCAGTTTTATCCCTGAAGGTTGAAATGGCACCGATGATAACGCCATTACTGCGCACCGGAACGGTGTTGATCAGTAATAGCCGATCTTTGACGGTAATCTCTTCGTCGCGGCGCGGCGTACCGTCGCGTAACACTTCCGAAACATCTACTACCTGTGACCACGAGTGGCTTAGCGTCGACAGTTTCTCATCGTCCTGCGACTTACGGTAATTCAGCAATTCTTGTGCGGCATCGTTGATCAGCGTGACCTCGCCGCGATCGTCCACGGCAACGACGCCCTCTTTGATAGATTGCAACATGGCCTGGCGTTGCTCAAACAGCGTGGATATTTCGTAGGGTTCCAGGCCGAAAAGGATTTTTTTCAGCACCTTAACCAGAATACAGGTGCCGATGAGGCCGACCAGCATGCCAAATAACACCGACCAGATAATGCTCCAGCGACTGTCATTGATCTGTTGGGTCACGCGGCTTAACTCAAGGCCGATCGCCACCACGCCAATCTGTTTATTATTCTCATCATAGATGGGGGTAAATACGCGTAAAGCCTGCGCCAGAAAACCGCGATTGATAGCGACATTTTCTTCGCCATTCAGCGCTTTAAGGATGTCATCACCTTTAAATGGCTGACCAATACGTTGGGCTTCTGGATGCGAGTAGCGAAGACTTTGCATATCGGTAACGACAATAAACAGCAGATCGTTACGTTTGCGCACGGCTTCCGCGATGGCCTGGATCCCGCTCTCCTGCGGTTTTTTCTGCAAGCCCTGACGGATTTCCGGCGAATCGGCAAGGGTACGCGCCACCGCCAGCGCCTTGTTGGCCAGTCCGTCACGCGTCATATCACTGATTTGCGAGAAGTAAATCAGATGCACCACCAACAGCACCGAGAACAGCACCGCGCTGACCATTAAGATCACTGTGGTACTCAATTTCATCGGACGTTTGCGTAACTTGCGGTAGGGCAATGAATGTCTCATCAGCTTCCTTGTGTGACAAATTTCTTAAGCATTATCTCTGATGAGGCAGGTAATTCAAAGGGAGTAAGAATAATTGGCTATATAGGGGAAGAGGCTCTGGAAACTGAAACTGCCGGTGCTGTATGAAGATTTCGGGCTATGCTTATTGCGAAAACCATACTGATGAGAGAGGGAAGGTCATGGATCAGGATCTACTGGACGGTGGTTATCGCTGCTATACCGGCGAAAAGATCGATGTCTGGTTCAACACTGCAATATGTCAGCATTCTGGCAATTGCGTACGTGGCAACGGCAAGTTATTTAATCTCAAACGTAAGCCGTGGATCATGCAAGATGAAGTGGACGTCGCCACCGTAGTGAAAGTGATTGATACGTGCCCGAGCGGCGCACTGAAATACCGTCATAAATAAGCGAGGGAAAAATGGAAATACGTGAAGGCCACAATAAATTTTACATCAATGACGAGCAGGGTAAGCAAATCGCTGAAATTGTCTTTGTGCCGACTGGAGAGAATTTAGCGATTATCGAACATACCGATGTTGATGAAAGCCTGAAAGGGCAAGGGATTGGTAAACAGTTGGTTGCGAAAGTCGTGGAAAAAATGCGCCGGGAAAAACGAAAAATTATCCCACTGTGCCCATTTGCGAAACACGAATTTGATAAAACGCGTGAGTATGATGATATTCGCAGTTGATGAGTAACGATATTTTTCATGCTCTGCGTAATGCGATGCAGGGGAGTATCTGAAGGGTCGGGGGATGCACAAAGAATGGTCAGAGAGAGCTTTTTCTTGTCCCAAGTCATCCCCTTTAGTGAGCAAAAAAAAAAGAATATCTCCTATATGAGAATCATCAATCGGGGTTAATAAACTTTGCATCCCCAGGGCATTTAATATTGATAGGAGTCTTATTATGGAAGGTAAAAAAAAGTTCAATACTTATGTCGTTTCTTTTGATTATCCATCATCTTATTCCTCAGTTTTCTTAAGGTTAAGATCATTGATGCATGATATGAACTTCTCCTCTATAGTGGCTGATGAATATGGAATACCACGACAATTGAATGAGAATTCTTTCGCAATAACGACATCATTAGCCGCAAGTGAAATTGAAGATTTAATCAGGATCAAATGCTTAGACTTGCCAGATATTGATTTTGACCTCAACATTATGATAGTTGATGACTATTTCCGTCAGTTTTACAAGTAGCCAGGAAGGATAAGAAGAACATAAAAAATGACACTATTCTCTAAAATATTAATTTTTTATGTGATTGGTGTGAACATATCCTTTGTCATTATCTGGTTTATCTCACATGAGAAAACACATATTCGTTTACTTAGTGCATTCCTGGTAGGAATAACCTGGCCAATGAGTCTGCCTGTGGCATTACTTTTTTCTCTCTTTTAGGAGCTGTGGTTGAGTGGATCCGCTGGTTATCTTGAAACGAAGCGTCTCTCCTCAAAACTTGATTTGCGGAACGACGAACGAAGCAGTCGCCTGGCTGCTTCGTTCATTAAAGTGAAACTTATTTCTGTGGACGCATCGCCGGGAAGAGAATAACGTCGCGAATAGTATGACTGTTAGTAAACAGCATAATCATTCGGTCGATACCAATTCCCAGACCTGCGGTTGGCGGCAGACCATATTCCAACGCAGTCACGTAATCTTCGTCGTAGAACATCGCTTCGTCGTCACCTGCAGCTTTGGCGTTAACCTGTTCCTGGAAACGTTCAGCCTGATCTTCTGCGTCGTTTAATTCGCTAAAACCATTACCGATTTCACGACCACCGATGAAGAATTCAAAACGGTCGGTGATTTCCGGGTTAACATCATTACGGCGCGCCAGCGGTGACACTTCTGCCGGATACTCAGTAATAAAGGTTGGCTGAATCAGATGTGCTTCTGCAACTTCATCAAAGATTTCGGTGACAATACGTCCCAGCCCCCAGCTTTTCTCTACTGTAATACCGATAGATTCAGCTAATGCTTTAGCGGCATCAAAATTATCCAGGTCGGCCATCTCAGTTTCTGGACGATATTTTTTGATTGCTTCACGCATGGTGAGTTTTTCAAACGGTTTGCCGAAATCAAACACATGCTCGCCATAAGTGACTTTAGTGGTACCCAGTACCTCTTGTGCCAGGGTGCGGAACAGTGACTCTGTCAGTTCAATCAAATCGTGGTAATCCGCATACGCCATGTAGAGTTCCATCATCGTGAACTCAGGGTTATGACGAACAGAAATACCTTCATTACGGAAGTTACGGTTGATTTCGAATACCCGTTCAAAACCACCTACAACCAGACGTTTCAGATACAGCTCCGGTGCGATACGCAGATACATATCTAAATCCAGAGCATTATGATGGGTAATAAACGGGCGAGCAGATGCCCCACCTGGAATTACCTGCATCATCGGGGTTTCTACTTCCATAAAGCCGCGTGCGACCATGAACTGGCGGATAGCGGCCAGAATTTTTGAACGGACAACAAACGTTTGACGGGATTTATCGTTAGCGATGAGATCCAGATAACGTTGACGATAACGGACTTCCTGATCCTGCAGACCATGGAATTTATCTGGTAAAGGACGTAGTGCTTTAGTCAGCAGGCGTAACTCAGTACAGTGAATGGAAAGCTCACCAGTTTGCGTCTTAAACAGCGTACCGCGGGCACCGATAATGTCACCCAGGTCCCATTTTTTAAACTGATCGTTATAAACACCTTCTGGCAGGCTATCTCGTGCAACGTACAGTTGAATACGGCCACCGACATCCTGCAATGTTACAAAGGAGGCTTTCCCCATGATTCGACGGGTCATCATTCGGCCAGCAATCGAGACTTCAATGTTTAAGGATTCCAGTTCCTGGTTATCCTTCGCATCAAACTCTTCGTGCAACTGGTCAGAAGTATGGTCGCGGCGAAAATCATTGGGAAACGCCACGCCTTGCTGACGCAGCGCTGCCAGTTTTTCGCGACGATTTCTCATTTCATCGTTAAAATCAATAGCCTCATTGGCTCCCTGTGTTTCTTGTTCAGACATTTTGGTTCCTCTTAATCCAGCTTTCAATTTAGCGTAGATAAAGAGACAGATCGGTACACTGTATTATCTGCCTCGACTATTAGTAACTCAGTTCATCTTATCTAAACCAACGCTTACCTCAAGTTGATATCACTAATAAATAACCATAAAAATGGTTTAAATATCTTATTAATCTGGGATTTGCTAGTGTGATTAACTGAAAGTAAATTGATTCATAACTAATTGTTTTTACGGAAGTTAATCGTTGCTTTCCTGTATCATATTCGTCGGAGTGCTAAACAGAAATCGGGTAGCAAAGGCCAATGCCACGATGATCGCGACACAAGCCAACGTCCACTCTCCCATCTGGGAAAAGAATCGCTGGTAAGCTGCAATTGCCATACCGCTAATTTGCGACTCTGTCGTCTGTTGTGCCACTACGCCTGCCAGCCAGTTGGCGACCGCGCCTGTTGCCAGCATATAAATACCGGTTAATACGCCAGACATTTTCAGACGCGTGATTTGTGCAATCGCCACCGGGTCAATAAAGAGTTCGGCAAAGCCCATTAGCGCCAGCCCGGATATCATCACACCCATTGACGCTTGACCGCCAGCCGCTGCATGTCGGGCATCAAATGCCAGCAACATAAAGCCACAAGCCATCAGCAGTAAGCCAAAGGCAAACTTCAGCCAGACGCGCAATGTTGAATTGCCGTGGCTTTCTGGCGACGCCAGCCAGGCCAGAACAACCCCAGCGAGCATCACCGCAATTGCATTCACCGACTGGAATAGCGCAGTAGGTACTTCAATATTGAATGCCTGACGATTCACAAAGCGATCGATAAACAAGCTGATGGTACTGCCGCCCTGTTGTGCCAGTACCCAGAACAACGTCCCGACAAACATCAACAATACAATTTGCCAAAGAGCACGGCGGTGTTCGGGGAATTTGATCATCATGCGGGCAATGATTTGTGCAGCAATAAGGCAAACAATCGCCAGCAAATATCCGGACCAGTCGTTCTCCAGCAGCAAGGTAAAAAATACTGGGGCTAAACAGAGCATCACCACTAACCAGCTCCATACCGGTAAGGCAAACTTCACGCGAGTGAGCGCTTTTTTATCCATACTACGCGTGGACTGGAAATGACGATGACCGCTTAAGAAAATCAACAAACCGATAAACATGCCGCCACCCGCAAGGGCAAAGCCAACATGCCATCCATACCACTGAGCAGCCAGGCCGCAGGCGATGGGGGCTGCGATAGAACCGATATTGCCCGCAGCATACAGCAGCGAAAAACCGCCATCACGTCGATGATCGTTCTCGTCGTAGAGCTCGCCAAGCAAACAGCTGATGTTTGATTTGAATAAACCGTAGCCACAAATAATGATTGCCAGCGCCAGATACAGGCTAAAGGTTGAATTTGTATCAATGCCCAGCACCACATGGCCAAGGGTCATTAACAGCGCGCCGGCAATCACCGCAGTGCGGTTGCCGAGCAGGCGGTCGGCAAGCCAGCCGCCGAGAATAGGGGTAACGTAAACCAAAGAAGCGTATGCGCTGAACAGGCTGATGGCATGGTTATCATCAAAACCAAGCTGATGGGTGAGATAGAGAATGAGTAAGGCACGCATGCCGTAAAAACTGAAGTACTCCCAGATCTGGATCGCCACGATATAGTATATCGCGCGCGGCTGTGAGGGTGTTTTCATGTGTTCTCCTTATGAGCAAAAAAGGGAAGTGGCAAGCCACTTCCCTTGTACTAGCTAATTATTTTTTGCCTTCTTCTTTCAATACCTTAACGGTATAGCGGCCATCAGCCTGACGGTATGCACCGTGAATATCGGTTTCAAAGCCCGGATAGTGAGCGCCGATTTCACACAGCATCTGCAGGAACTCCAGAACCGGACGGCTTTCTTCGGTGATCATTTCACCCGGCATCACCAGAGGAACTCCCGGCGGATACGGAAGGATCATATTGGCGTTAATACGACCTACCATTTCGTCGAGGTAAACTTCTTCGGTCATACCGTGCAGCTCTTTCTGGAACGCAGCATACGGAGTCATTACCATAGTCGGCAGCACTTCAAATGCGCGATACATCAGATCCGGCAGATTGTGGTGAACAATCAGTTTGTGGATATTCTGAGCCAGTTCCTGAATACGCATGTTTTCATAGAATTCAGGGTCTTCACGATACAGAGACGGCAGCATGTTTTTCACACGCAGGTTCAGGTCGAACGCACGTTTGAAGTCAGTCAGAGCACGCAGCAGGCTCAGTGCTTTGGTCTTATCAATACCGATGCTGAACAGGAACAGCAGGTTATACGGACCGGTCTTCTCAACAACGATGCCATGTTCGTCGAGGTATTTCGCCACGATGCTGGCCGGAATACCAAAGTCGCTCATGGTGCCGTCTTTTTCCATCCCCGGAGTCAGCAGAGTGACTTTGATCGGGTCAAGATACATGTGCTCGTTATCGATGTTTTTGAAGCCGTGCCAGGTGCTGTCAGAACGCAGCGGCCAGCATTCAGTAGTATCGATATGATCCGGCTGCCATACATCAAAGAACCAGCCATCAGATTCCGTTCTCAGACGTTTGATCTCTTTACGGAACTTGATCGCACGTTCAATGGAACCGTCGATCAGGCGTTTACCGGCATTACCTTTCATCATCGCCGCAGCGGTTTCAGTGGACGCCACGATACCGTAGTGCGGAGAAGTGGTGGTGTGCATCATGTAGGCTTCGTTAAAGGTTTCTTCGTTTACGTCACCTTTAACGTGGATCATGGAAGCCTGAGAGAATGCCGCCAGCAGTTTGTGAGTGGACTGGGTTTCGTAAATCACTTTCCCTTCGACACGGCCACCGCTCATACCGCATTTACCTTCGTAAATCGGTGAGAAGTTGGTGTAAGGCACCCACGCGGAGTCAAAGTGGATGGATTTCACATCCAGCGTTTTCTTGATGAAGTCGGTGTTGTACAGCAGACCATCATAGGTAGAGTTGGTAATTACGGCATGTACCGGCCAGGTTGCGTTTGGTGTTTCCTTCACGCGCTTAGCAATGGTTGCGTGCTGGAATTCACTCTGTGGGATACCGCCAAGAATACCGTAAGCGTTACGGGTCGGGCGGAAATAGATTGGCGTAACATCGCTCATCATCATCAGATGGGTCAGCGATTTGTGGCAGTTACGGTCAATCAGAATGGTGCTGCCTGCCGGAGCAGAGTACATACCAACAATTTTGTTCGCAGTGGAAGTACCGTTGGTCACCATGTAGCTGCGGTCTGCGTTAAAGACGCGAGCGATATACTGTTCTGCTTCTTTGTGTGGACCGCTGTGATCCAGCAGGGAACCCAGTTCAGATACTGAAATGGAAATATCAGATTTCATGGTGTTCGGACCAAAGAAATCATAGAACAGGCTACCTACCGGGCTTTTCTGGAATGCAGTACCGCCCATGTGACCAGGAGTACAGAAAGTATATTTACCTTCACGAACATATTTAAACAGCGCTTTGGTCAGCGGAGGCAGAATAGTGTTGATATATTCGTCAGTGGTCTGCTTGATCTTGTTAGCAATATCATCAGCAGCACCCAGCGCATATTCAAAGAAGCTAATCTGTAAACGCAGATCGTTCAGGCTTACATCGAGTGTGGAATATGTATTAGCGAACGCGTACAACGGCAGGTTCTCGTTCATTTTGCTAATTTCTTCGCACAACTCGAGATTATATTTATCCCAGTCAAAAATAACGCCGCACAGACGCGCATTGTTTTCGATCAGTTTTAATAAGTCGTCACGGTCGTTCGGGTAAACAATCTGGAAGTTCAGACGTTCAAGCGCGCGATGAAGTTCACGGATGGGTTCTTCTTTAAAATAAACCCCCATGTGATTCAATATTGCAATAACGTTCATAGTCATATCTCCAGGTAAAAAAGGCCCCTCCCAACACATGGGACAAAATGAAAGGAGGAGCCTCGGAAAATACTTTTAATTAATGTGCGTTAGATGCTGTGTGGTTATCCATTGAGTGGCTCTGGCGCTCGTGCATTTTGCGAGCGTAGAACATCAGGATAATCAGGCTGACGATGAAGGTACCTGCCAGCTCGAAGGAGCTTGCGCCCATCAGAGCGATGAAGCAGAACACGCAACCCAGTACAGAGCAGATCAGGCTGACAAAGTTGCGGATGTTAACGCCTTCAAAACGAATCAGGTCAACGCAAGAGTAGAAGTACGGCAGCATAGTCAGCAGTACTGCGATACCGGTCAGTTCACCGAACAGGTCAGATGCTTTACCACCGGCAGAGTTCATCAGAGTGATGAGGATCATCAGGGCAGTCATTTTCACTGCAGCCAGCAGCAGACCTTTTTTCGGAATACCGTTGCTGTCGACTTCACCATAAATTTTCGGGAAGTTACCGTCGTTAGCGGCACGTACACCTGCCTGGCCTACCAGCATCATCCAGGAGCCCAGAGAAGTCAGGCACGCAAAGGCGGTGAATGCAGAAACCAGCGGCGCAGCCCAGTTACCGAGGATAGTTGAAGCACTGATTGCAAACGGAGCACCGGAAGCTGCCATTACAGAAGACGGATACATACCGGAAAGCACCTGAGTCGCAGCAATGTAAACAATACCTGCTAAACCAGTACCCAGCATGGTTGCCAGTGGAACGGTACGTTTCGGGTTTTTAACCATACCAGTACTTACAGCTGCGGATTCAACACCCACGAAGGCCCACAGGCAGAGCAGAATACTTTTAATGATCGCATGACCATCAGTGGTACCCGCAGTATTCCAGTTAGCTGCATAAGTTGCAGCATCAAACCAATGCCAGCCAACAATAGCAGTCATAACCACAGGAATAAGAACCAGCACCAGACCAATAGTGGTTAAACGGCTTACCCAGGTACCGCCGAGCATATTTACAAAGGTAAATACCCAGACGATAGCAATACAGGCGATACCCGCCGGAACAGGATCATTTAATACTGGGAAGAAGGTGGAAAGATAAGATACAGCGGTAATACCAATCGCCAGGTTACCAATCCAGTTAGCATGGTAATAAAGAACACCTGTCTGAAAACCAAATGCAGGGGAAATTTCTCCAGCATAAGCAATTGGGCCACCTTGTTGCGGGTTCTTTGTTGCCAGTCGGGCATATACATAAGCCAGCGACATTGCACCAATAATAGAGATGATCCAACCCCAGATAGCAATACCACCGATACTTGCAAGGTTCGCAGGTAATAATGCAATACCGCTCCCCATCATATTACCGGCAACAACACCGGTACAGGCAAATAGCCCAATCTTCTTGGCAGAACTCATGCTCTTCTCCTAATTTCATTTTAGAATTTGGAGTCCGGGTCATGATGTATAACTATTTACTGACCAGACCAAACTGGCGACAAGACTACTCAAAAAAAAAGATTAATCCTAAAGATTAGGTGAAATAATACAAAAGTTTATGTCAGTGAGGATTTTAGCTCTTCATTAACAGATCAGAATCGCAAGTTGATATCATGAAAAGATAAACATTCAATATTTACAATGAATTACGAGAAAGTTGCTGGTTAAATTTATGTAATAAAAAATTATGCAGCAAATAAATTGCTGCAACATGTTGTGTCAATAAATATACAAGCGTTTAACGCTAAAAATCCCCGCGAATGAATCAACCCAGGATTCGTTTATTCTGAAGCGAGAAATTTGTCGAGATAAGGAACAACATAAGAAACAGAAGTCTGGAATATGCCATTTTCAATCCAGTAAAGGGTGTTTGCTCCTGGGCGTAAATTAAAGGCGGTGAGATATGCATCAGCAGCTTCTCGGTTCATCCCCTTCATCTCATAAACTTTGCCAAGCAACACATAATTTAGCCAGGACATTTCAAGGTCAATGCCAGTATTTATCGCCTGATAAGATTCGTCAGTTTTTCCTTTTGTCAGAGCACTGACCGCTTTTATTTGATAGAGAATGGCCAGATTATTCATTCCTGGCAGTGTAGCAATGTTATCAATTTCTGTGTTCAGTGCTGCTAATTGTTTTTCATCTAAAGGATGCTGAGAATGACGTACTATATCAACTAATGCTTTCTCTGCTCTCGCGTAGGTAAATTCGGGAGATGATTGAACAATCTCACCTAATAACTCACTGGCACGGTTCAATGATTTATCATCACCATGCATTAAATAATCATGTGCCTGATAAAAATTAGTTAATAACACACCACGATGAGGCAAAATTTGTTGGAGCATCTCCTGCATTCGTTGTGGCCACGGTTGATTTAACGCTTTTGACAAACTCTCCAGTAAATCATTTTGAATCGCCAGCTGATTACCGTTAGTGATGACATAACGTTTATCCAGCATGGTCGAACCATCTGCATTGTCTACCAATTTCACCGACATAAAGCACTGTTGAGCGCGGTATTGGCGTTGATTAACAAACGCAATAGATAATGTTTTACCGGAACTGCTCGGTTCATCAATGTTGTAGTTGATTTTGTCATGAACCATAAAAGTGGAGAAGGTATTAAGTGACGTAGCCACCAAATCACCCACGCCTATCGCGTAAGAGAGCTGATACGGGGAAGTCCAGCTGTTACAACTCTTATTCACCATATTAATGTCAATATCGCGTGGATTGAGCAAAATACGCGATTTACTCATAGGAAGACGCGTTTCAAGACTGGAAAACGCCACCAGTGCTACGCAGATACCTAACGACAACAGGAAAAAAAACCATACCCAAAAGGTAGTGAATCGTTTGCTTTTAACTGGGGATTGTTCAGGTGGCGTTGCGGTGTTTTGAATGTTAAGACTGTGGGAAGGGGAATCTGTGTCAGGAATCGCCTCTGGTATAGGGGGAGGCGAAGATTGCATTATTTCTTCTCCCTCCTCTTCGCTGTACCAGATAACCGGCACCATTAATTTATAACCGCGCTTTGGTACAGTAGCGATATAGACAAGACTATCTTCATCATTATCTTTTAATGACTTACGCAGTTCTGAGATACTCTGCGTTACAACGTGATTGGTAACAATACTTCTCTTCCAGACATTATCGATAAGTTCATCTCTGCTAAGTACTTCGCCACTGTGTTGAGCAAAGAAAACCAGAAGATCGATTAGTCTCGGTTCAAGGGTAAGTTGACGCCCATTGCGACTAATTTGGTTTATGGACGGAGTAACAAGCCACTCGCCAACGCGAACTACAGGTTGTTGCATAATAAAAACTCATTCGAAAAAGGAATGGTGCAATGATAATTGCCATAACCTATTTTTACCATCTATAGATGGGTGCGTTTACATATTACAGGTGAATGTGAGACGTTATTTTTACCACCCGTAAACCTCTTGATTACATCGCCTTACGAAATGACTTTAATGAGAATCAGAAGTAATTTGCCTTACCACCAAGATTGATTATCTTTGCCAAAGAAAACGTTCAGAAAATAATCCCCGGAAAATTGCCTGGAACGCTTACTATTTTAATGGATTGTTAGTCTTTGCATGATCAAACGGACTGATACATTTCTCTTTGTTCGCATCCAAAAAATCTCATCAGTCGGCGTTCTGTTTATGGATGCGTTACGCTCCTGATGACGTCATTTGACGTTCAACAGCATTACGGGGCCGCACGACATTTTGCGTCAGTCAGTGTCATAGCTCCGGGACAAATTTTCTCAAACAGGGGGATACCCGCAAAATGCTGGTGATGTGGGGAGAATTTGGTTGAGTTTGGTGGGAGTGATTTGGAGGAAGAACGGTTAAATCGTCGCGTCCTGAAACGAAAAACGGACCTCCGTGGAGGTCCGTTCATATGAATTTGGTGCCCGGACTCGGAATCGAACCAAGGACACGGGGATTTTCAATCCCCTGCTCTACCGACTGAGCTATCCGGGCAACGGGGCGCATTAAACCGTAATCTGCACATCTCGTCAACCTAATTTCAGTAAAAGCGATTCAACTGCTTAAGATTGCGGCAAATCGCTTCTTTTCTGTGTTTCTGTCAGGTCAGTGCGCCACCCTGGCGGCAGCGAGCGAAGCGCAGGATATCTTCCGCCAGCCGATGTGCGGTATCGACATCCGCCTGGCTACGATTCACCAGCATTCGGCTTAAACAACCTTCCAGCACCAGTTCCATCTGCTTTGCTACCATCGCCGGATCGTCCACTTCCAGCGTGGTTAACAGTTCGTGGGTAAAGTCGTAGGCCGCGCTTTTTTGCTGATCGGCCAATTGATGAATAGGGTGGCCAGGATCGGGATAAAACGTACAGGCAGCGATAAACAGACAGCCCGGGTAGCGGTTGTTTTTAACGCACTCCGATAGCGCCTGATAACGCGCCAGCAGCTTTTGTTCGGCGGTTTGCGTTTCGTCCAGCATCAGCTGACGACGCCAGACATCTATCTGTTGGCTAAGATAGCGCAGGGCATCGTAGAGGATCGCCTCTTTGTCTGGCCAGAAGCGGCGCAGCTCGTCCAGTGGATAATCCACACGTTCAGCAACCATCTCCAGCGTGGTGTTGGCAATCCCTTGTAATTCTAATAATTTCAGGGCTTCTCCCAGTACATCTTCACGTTGCACGCTATTTTCCTCCGTCTTTCCCACTGAAGTGTCGTTCACGGTTGGCGATCGCGCAAATGTGCGCTGAAGGTTTCTGCATCCATAAAGCCCGTGACGCGCGCTTGTGGATGCTCCTGGCCTTGTCCGTCAAAAAAGAGAATTGTCGGTAAGCCAAGGACATTAAGATGCTTTAACAGCGCCACATCTTGTGCGTTGTTGGCTGTGACGTTGGCCTGAAGTAAGACCGTGTCTGCTAACGCTTTTTGCACCTGCGGGTCGCTGAAGGTGTATTTCTCAAACTCTTTACAGGCGACGCACCAGTCGGCATAGAGATCTAACATCACCGGTTTGCCTTTGGCTTCAGCGAGCGCCTGATTTAACTCATCTACCGTTTTGATTTGTGTAAAGTTGAGATGCGCCTGAGTTTGCGTGGTATGCGTCGCGCCAAATGCCCAATCCTGGAGTGGGCGCACGCTAACCAATGCTGCCGCTAGCAGGATAATTTGCACAATACGCATCCAGCCGCGTTTGGCCTGTAAGCTGGTGATAAAGGCCCAGCCAAAGAACGCGACACCCAGCGCCGACCACAAGCGTAATCCCCATATATCACCAATCACTCGCTCCAGCAGGAAGACCGGCAGTGCGAGGATCACAAAACCAAATGCGGTTTTGACCTGTTCCATCCACGGGCCGCTTTTCGGCAGCAGGCGGTTACCAAAGACGGTAATTAGAATCAGCGGCAGGCCCATGCCCAGCGCATAGAGATAAAGCGTGCCGCCGCCCAGCCACATGTTTCCGCTTTGGGCGATATACAGCAGAATCGCGCTAAGCGGTGCGGTGGTGCATGGCGAACAGATCAGCCCGGCAATCGCCCCCATCACAAACACACCGCCGGGCGAGCCACCTTGTTGGCGATTGCTCATTAGCGTGAGGCGCGTTTGCAGCGAAGAGGGGAGTTGCAGGGTAAACAAGCCAAACATCGACATCGCCAGCAAGGTAAAGACGATAGCGAGGCCGATAAGCACGTAAGGATGCTGTAGCGCTGCCTGGAACTGTAACCCTGCGGCGGCAACCACCAGACCCAGCGCCGTGTAGGTGAGCGCCATCCCCTGCACATAAATAAAAGTCAGCAACAATGCTCTGGCGGTCGATAGCCGCTGTTTACCACCCAGCACGATACCGGAAATTAGAGGGTACATCGGCAGTACACATGGCGTGAAGGCGATACCGATACCAATCAACAACGCCCAGAGCGCGGAAAAGGGCAATTGCGCGACGGGCTGCTCTTGCTGCGGAACTGATGCAGACGGTGGCGTCGCGTTGTTAGTAACCACTTCGCTTAACGGAACGGTTTTGGTTTCTGGCGGATAACAAAAACCGGCGTCAGCACAGCCCTGGTAGGTGACAGTCAATGTCGCACCCGCACTTGCCTGGTTGATGGTCACAGGAAGCGTCAGCCGCTCGCGGTAAATCTCGCTTTTGCCGTAAAACTCATCTTCATGCCAGACGCCCTGGGGCAGCTGCACGTCGGTAATTTTCGCGTGTTCCGGCGTAATGCGGATCTGTTTACGGTAAAGATAGTAACCGTCTTTGATCTGCCAGCTCAGATTAAGCTCATGTTGGTTTTGCTGAAAATCAAAAGCAAAGGCTTGATCCGCGGGGACAAATTGTGAGCGTCCCGGCGCGTCGAATAATCCGGCAAAAACGGAAGTGCTGCAAAGTAGCAGGATCAGCGTAAAGATGCGTTGAGCCATGAGAGGTAATCTGTGTCTCCGTGTGTAACAGGTAAAACCAGAAGCTCCGGGGTTTGATACGGATGATGAGACTTCAGGCATTCCAGCAGTGCCTGCTGGTGAGATACGGTGGTTTTTAAAATCATCTGCACTTCGTATTCCTGTTCCAGTTTACCTTCCCAGTAATAGAGAGAGGTAGCGCCAGGAATCAAGGTCGCACAGGCCGCCAGTTTTTCCGCCAACACTTTGGCGGCTAATTCCTGGGCCGTCGCTTCATCCGGCGCGGTGCACAACACCACGACGGACGCGGTATTCGAACTTTTTTCATCAAGCATAAACACCTCGCAAGAACAGATGGAACCGCAAGAGAGAGGTCACTATACAACGGACGGGGAAAGGATGTTAGTCGGCGGGAAAGAAAGCGGGGCGTGAACGCCCCGCGATTTGTCATTACAGCATCACGCTGCCCAGCAAGAAGCCGAAGCAAACGGCCAGGGCAACACCCAGAGTACCTGGGATAAAGAACGGATGGTTGAAGACGAATTTACCGATACGAGTGGTACCCGTGTCATCCATCTGTACCGCAGCAACCAGCGTCGGGTAGGTCGGCAGAATGAACAGACCAGACACGGCTGCGAAAGAAGCTACAGCGGTCAGTGGAGAAACGTTCAGCGCCAGAGCCATCGGCATCAGTGCTTTTGCAGTTGCAGCCTGAGAGTACAGCAGAGCAGAAGCAAAGAAGAAGATAACAGCCAGCAGCCACGGATGACCCTGAATGACTTCACCAGCGGTATCTTTGATCCAGTCGATGTTGTTGGAAACGAAAGTATCGCCCAGCCATGCAACACCCAGGATACAAATACAGGCGCTCATACCTGCTTTGAAGGTGCTGGAGTTGAGGATGTTGTCGGTGTCCACTTTGCAAAGAACAGTGGTCAGGGTTGCAACGCTCAACATGATAATCAGGATAGCGTTAGTGGTGTTCATCAGCGGTTTTTCAACCAGGCCCATGCTCGGGCTGTTGATAATCGCGTAGATAACCACGCCAACTACGCCCAGCAGGAACAGCCAGACGGACGTTTTTGCACCGGATTTGATTTCAATCTGCTTCTCACCGCGCAGTTCAACCAGACCTTCTTCCAGACGCTTGCGATAAATCGGATCGTCAGACAGTTTTGAGTTGAAAAGCATGGTTACCAGGAAGGACATCACCAGAACTGCCAGCAGGGTAGACGGGATGACCACAGAGAGCAGATGCAGGTAGCTGATGCCATGACCTTCCATCACGGAAGACATGTAAACCACCGCCGCAGAGATTGGTGATGCGGTGATCGCAATCTGCGCGGATACCACTGCAGTAGACAGCGGACGGCAAGGTTTAACGCCTTGTTCCTTCGCAACTTCAGCGATAACTGGCAGTGTTGCCAGAGAGATGTTGCCGGTACCAGCAAAGATGGTCAGGAAATAGGTTACGATCGGTGCAAGGATCGTGATGTATTTCGGGTTACGGCGCAGCAGCTTTTCTGTCTGGTGAACCAGATAGTCCAGACCGCCAGCAACCTGCATAGCAGAAATAGCAGCGATAACCGCCATGATAATGGAAATGACATCGAATGGGATGTTACCAGGCTTGACGCCGATAGCGGCAAGAACCAGCACCCCCAATCCACCTGCAAAACCAATACCAATTCCCCCTAATCTGGCGCCCAAGAAGATCGCCAGCAAAACGATGATGAGTTCTACAACTAGCATATTAGCCTTCCTTGTTTTTTAACAAGTTGATATCAGGTTGTTGTTTTTAAGTTACTACTCACAAGAAAAAAGGCACGTCGTCTGACGTGCCTCTTTTATTTGTACTACCCTGTACGATTACTGTTCGCTTTCATCAGTATAGCGTTTTGCTTTGTAAGCCGGATGCATCAGGTTCTGTACGGAGAAAATATCGTCTAGTTCTGCTTCAGTCAACAGACCGCGCTCCAGAACGACTTCACGTACGCTCTTACCGGTTTCGGCACAGATTTTACCCACGATGTCACCGTTGTGGTGGCCGATGAATGGGTTCAGGTAAGTGACGATACCGATAGAGTTGTAAACGTAACCTTCGCACACTTCTTTGTTAGCAGTGATGCCGTTAACGCATTTTTCCAGCAGGTTGTAGCAAGCGTTGGTCAGAATGTGAACGGATTCAAACATGGCCTGGCCAATGACCGGCTCCATAACGTTCAGCTGCAGCTGACCCGCTTCTGCTGCCATGGTAACAGTGATGTCGTTACCGATGACTTTGAAGCAAACCTGGTTAACCACTTCCGGAACAACTGGGTTTACTTTAGCTGGCATGATGGAAGAGCCCGCCTGCAGTTCCGGCAGGTTGATCTCGTTCAGGCCGGCACGTGGGCCAGAAGAGAGCAAGCGCAGGTCGTTACAGATTTTGGACATCTTCACAGCCATGCGTTTCAGCGCGCCATGCACCATAACGTATGCGCCGCAGTCAGAGGTCGCTTCGATCAGGTCTTCAGCAGGTACGCATGGGAAGCCAGTGACTTCAGCCAGTTTTTTCACTGCCAGCGGAGAGTACTCTTTCGGCGTGTTCAGGCCAGTACCGATTGCAGTTGCGCCGAGGTTAACTTCCAGCAGCAGTTCAGCGGTACGTTCGATGTTTTTCACTTCTTCTTTCAGCAGGATGCTGAAAGCGCGGAATTCCTGACCGAGGGTCATCGGTACTGCGTCCTGCAGCTGGGTACGACCCATTTTCAGGATGTCCTGGAATTCGACAGCTTTACGTTCAAAGCCTTCACGCAGTTGGTTAATAGCATCTACCAGTTTAATCAGAGAAGAGTAAACTGCGATGCGGAAACCGGTCGGGTAGGCGTCGTTAGTGGACTGGCATTTGTTAACGTGGTCGTTCGGGTTCAGGTACTGATATTCACCTTTCTGGTGACCCATCAGTTCCAGACCGATATTGGCCAGCACTTCGTTGGTGTTCATGTTTACGGAAGTACCTGCGCCGCCCTGGTAGACGTCTACCGGGAACTGATCCATGCATTTTCCGTTGTTCAGGACTTCATCACATGCGGCAATGATTGCATTCGCTACACTTTTAGGAATGGTTTGCAGCTCTTTGTTTGCCATAGCTGCGGCTTTTTTAACCATTACCATACCGCGAACAAATTCAGGAATATCGCTGATTTTGTTGTTGCTGATATAGAAGTTTTCAATCGCTCTCAGAGTGTGAACACCATAGTAGGCATCAGCTGGAACTTCCCTGGTACCCAACAGATCTTCTTCGATACGAATGTTGTTTGACATGTGAACCTTCTTTTTCAAGCTGCCAATGATTTGCTGTAAACACACAGAATATATGTGGTTTCGAATGTTTTTCGACCGACGATTATCCCCTGCATCGGCCGAATACCTGGGATCATATGCTGCTTGAGGATTTCTACCGTAATCTGGATCACTTTAAGTGTCGGTTTTTACCCCTTAATTATTAATTTGTGAAATAGATCACCGCTTTGGGATTACTACCAAAAATAGTTGCGCAAACATCTTGAAATTTTGCTAATGACCACAATATAAGCTGAACGCGATTCGCAACCCATTCAGGCGACCAGATTTAACTGGTTGCTATTACAGGAGAAACCTTTGCGCTGGTTACCTTTTATTGCCGTTTTCCTTTATGTCTATATTGAGATTTCAATCTTTATTCAGGTTGCTCATGTCCTGGGAGTATTGCTGACCCTCGTGCTGGTTATATTCACCTCAGTTATTGGTATGTCACTGGTACGTAATCAGGGCTTTAAGAATTTTGTGCTGATGCAACAAAAAATGGCGGCGGGAGAAAACCCAGCGGCGGAAATGATTAAAAGTGTTTCGTTGATCATTGCCGGTTTGCTGCTTTTATTACCGGGCTTTTTTACCGATTTCCTCGGTCTTCTTCTTTTATTACCGCCAGTGCAAAAGCATCTGACAGTGAAGCTGATGCCGCATTTGCGCTTTTCCCGTATGCCGGGCGGCGGATTTAGCGCCGGGACTGGTGGCGGTAATACTTTTGATGGTGAGTATCAACGAAAGGATGATGACCGCGACCGCCTTGATCATAAAGACGATCGCCAGGATTAATGACGAAACGCCGGATTATGTGGTTATGCCATTTTCCGGCGTTTTTCGTTTTGGCAGAAATAGCCATAACCCCGCCAGCATGATCAGGGCATATAAACTTTTCCAGCCGACCATCGCCAGTAACAGAACACATAACAGCCCGCCAATTACCGCCAGTAGTCGATAACGTCCTTGCAATAATTTACAGCCTGCCAGCATGCATAACAGGTAAATCATAATAAAGATGCCATTGGCATAGATGATAAGTGCGTCCAGATTGATCTCTAACATATGGATCGCCAACGTGCTCACCACGCAACAGCCGAGTACGGCATTAAGGGCATTAGTCGGGATATGACGAGAAGAGAGGCGTGCCAGGCAGTGGTCAGGATTGTGTTGCGCCTGCGACCAGACTAATCGGGCGAAGCTCTGTATATAAATGTTGAGACTGGCAAAGCAGGCCAGATAGCCAATCACGCAGGCAATCCACAACGCTCCTACACCGAACAGCTGCACCACAATTTTTGGAAGCGATGCTGCCGCCGCCATTTTTTCACCATAGGCGTCGAAGTGTAAGACGACAACCGTACAGCCCCAATAGACTAATCCTGCCAGCAACAGACCAATCATCAGAGCGCGGGGAAAATCACGCTCTGGATTTTTAAATTCCGAGGCGAGATGGGCAAATGCCTCCAGACCGACAAAACACCAGAACATCACCGATAACGCAGCAAACAACCCGGAAAGTTCGATATTACCAGGTGCCGGGAAGGGGATATTCGCAGGTTTGATATCGCCCGCCCACCAGATAGCGACAATCAGCGCGACGATAAGCCCGGCAATCACCGTTTGTAGATTGGCACTGGAACTGGCTCCGCGAGTGCCGATGTACCACACCAGCGCCAGCGTACCAAGTTCTGCCAACAACAGTTGCCAACTATGCCAGCCAAACATTGCCTGGCCAAAGCCGGCGGCAATTTGTAGTGCAGCGGGCAGGCCTACGGGAATGACCGATAAAAATAGCCAGCCAGTGACTCGCTCAAGCCGCGAGCCAAACGCTATGCCAACGAAGTGTGCGACGCCGCCCGCACTGGGATAGTGGCGTCCCAGCAGCGCAAAGACGATTGCAATCGGGAACACTAAGATAATCAAAACGGGCCACGCCCACAGGCTGGTATTGCCCGCTACCAGTGCAGCTAACGCAGGAACGGCAAACACGCCAGTGCCTAATAATGAGGTTGATAACAGGCCGATCCCCTGGGCCAGTCCCAGTTCTTGTTTGAGTCCACTCATGGGTTAATGTCCAATTGTGCCCAAAATTTGGGCAACTGCGCAGGATCTCGATGGTAGCACAATCAGATTCGCGTATGGCGGCGATGGAGAAATTGCGATGAAATGTGATGTGAATCAGGATTTTTACCCGATTTTGTACTGATCAGAATTTTTTTTCATTTGCCCCCTTGAAGGGGGAGAAGCCCATCCCCATTTCACTGGTCACCAGCCGGGAAACCACGTAAGGTCCGGCGTCACCCATAACAGATACGGACTTTCTCAAAGGAGAGTTATCAATGAATATTCGTCCATTGCATGATCGCGTGATCGTCAAGCGTAAAGAAGTTGAAACTAAATCTGCTGGCGGCATCGTTCTGACCGGCTCTGCAGCGGCTAAATCTACCCGTGGCGAAGTGCTGGCTGTTGGCAATGGCCGCATCCTTGAAAATGGCGAAGTGAAGCCGCTGGACGTGAAAGTTGGCGACATCGTAATTTTCAATGATGGCTACGGTGTGAAGTCTGAGAAGATCGACAATGAAGAAGTGTTGATCATGTCCGAAAGCGACATTCTGGCAATTGTTGAAGCGTAATCCGCGCACGACACTGAACATACGAATTTAAGGAATAAAGATAATGGCAGCTAAAGACGTAAAATTCGGTAACGACGCTCGTGTGAAAATGCTGCGCGGCGTAAACGTACTGGCAGATGCAGTGAAAGTTACCCTCGGTCCGAAAGGCCGTAACGTAGTTCTGGATAAATCTTTCGGTGCACCGACCATCACCAAAGATGGTGTTTCCGTTGCTCGTGAAATCGAACTGGAAGACAAGTTCGAAAACATGGGTGCGCAGATGGTGAAAGAAGTTGCCTCTAAAGCGAACGACACTGCAGGCGACGGTACCACCACCGCAACCGTACTGGCTCAGGCTATCATTACTGAAGGCCTGAAAGCTGTTGCCGCGGGCATGAACCCGATGGACCTGAAACGTGGTATCGACAAAGCCGTTACTGCTGCAGTTGAAGAACTGAAAGCACTGTCCGTACCGTGCTCCGACTCTAAAGCGATTGCTCAGGTTGGTACTATCTCCGCTAACTCCGACGAAACCGTAGGTAAACTGATCGCTGAAGCGATGGACAAAGTCGGTAAAGAAGGCGTTATCACCGTTGAAGACGGTACTGGTCTGCAGGACGAACTGGACGTGGTTGAAGGTATGCAGTTCGACCGTGGCTACCTGTCTCCTTACTTCATCAACAAGCCGGAAACTGGCGCAGTAGAACTGGAAAGCCCGTTCATCCTGCTGGCTGACAAGAAAATCTCCAACATCCGCGAAATGCTGCCGGTTCTGGAAGCCGTTGCAAAAGCAGGCAAACCGCTGCTGATCATCGCTGAAGATGTTGAAGGCGAAGCGCTGGCAACTCTGGTTGTTAACACCATGCGTGGCATTGTGAAAGTCGCTGCGGTTAAAGCTCCGGGCTTCGGCGATCGCCGTAAAGCTATGCTGCAGGATATCGCAACCCTGACTGGCGGTACCGTAATCTCTGAAGAGATTGGTATGGAGCTGGAAAAAGCAACTCTGGAAGATCTGGGTCAGGCTAAACGTGTTGTGATCAACAAAGACACCACCACCATCATCGATGGCGTGGGTGAAGAAGCGGCAATTCAGGGCCGTGTTGCTCAGATCCGTCAGCAGATTGAAGAAGCAACTTCTGACTACGACCGTGAAAAACTGCAGGAGCGCGTAGCGAAACTGGCAGGCGGCGTTGCAGTTATCAAAGTTGGTGCTGCTACCGAAGTTGAAATGAAAGAGAAAAAAGCACGCGTTGAAGACGCCCTGCACGCGACCCGTGCTGCGGTAGAAGAAGGCGTGGTTGCTGGTGGTGGTGTTGCGCTGATCCGCGTAGCGTCTAAACTGGCTGACCTGCGTGGTCAGAACGAAGAGCAGAACGTGGGTATCAAAGTTGCACTGCGTGCAATGGAAGCTCCGCTGCGTCAGATCGTACTGAACTGCGGTGAAGAACCGTCTGTTGTTGCTAACACCGTTAAAGCTGGCGACGGCAACTACGGCTACAACGCAGCAACCGAAGAATACGGCAACATGATCGACATGGGTATCCTGGATCCAACCAAAGTAACTCGTTCTGCTCTGCAGTACGCAGCTTCTGTGGCTGGCCTGATGATCACCACCGAGTGCATGGTTACCGACCTGCCGAAAAACGATGCAGCTGACTTAGGTGCTGCTGGCGGTATGGGCGGCATGGGTGGCATGGGTGGCATGATGTAATTGCCCTGCACCTCGCAGAAATAAAGAAACCCCCGGGCAGAAATGTCTGGGGGTTTTTCTTTTGGTCATCTTTCTAGTATAAGATTCAGACACGGACGACGCGAGTTGCGTCCAGCTCATTGATTATGGGGAATAACATGCACGTAAAATACTTAGCAGGGATTGTCGGTGCCGCGCTACTGATGGCGGGTTGTAGCTCCAGCAACGAATTGAGCGCTGCCGGACAGAGCGTTCGCATCGTGGACGAGCAACCAGGTGCAGAGTGCCAGCTGATTGGTACTGCTACCGGTAAGCAAAGTAACTGGCTTTCCGGGCAACACGGTGAAGAGGGCGGTTCTATGCGCGGTGCGGCAAACGATCTGCGCAACCAGGCGGCAGCAATGGGTGGTAACGTGATTTATGGTATCAGCAGCCCGTCGCAGGGCATGTTGTCCAGCTTTGTCCCGACTGACAGCCAGATTATCGGTCAGGTATATAAGTGCCCGAACTGATGGGATTCAGAGGCTGGGTGACAAACGTATAATTGCCTGATGCGCTTCGCTTATCAGGCCTACATCAGGCATTGCAACTGATTGAATGCTTGAGAATTTGTAGGCCGGATAAGGCGTTTACGCCGCATCCGGCATGATCAACGATCACGTTATCAGTCATTTCAGGCTGGATGGCTCCAGCCTCGCATTAGCAAAGACGGGATTATTTCGCCTGTGGTGCAGTTTTGCTGATGGATTGAACGCGTAGGTGATGTAGTGCGCGTAGGCATTGATCCTGGGTTAGTGGTTGGGCGTTATTGGCTGCCACAGTACGAACGTAGACCTGACACGGCACTCCAGCGAGCTTTTTCAGTCGAGGACTGAAACCAAGCATCCGGCGTGTAATAGCCTCAACTTCTTTACCCGCAGTCGCTTCACGCGTTTTTACTACTGCACCACTAAATTGCTCCTTGCCACCTTCATCTTTAAAGCGATAAAGTACGGCCAGATAATGACTAAACAGATTATGTTTCCATTCCGGCTGAGAATAGGTGTCGTATTCCAGATTGCCATTGTCCTGGCAGTCGACGTCATATAACGGCAGAAAATCTAATAGCGATGTAATACGTAATGCTAGCTCACGCATTTCAGCATTATTAATTGCATGAATGATTGCCCGCGCCAGCATTTCAATTTGCAGCTCATTGACCACTAATTCGCATTTGCTGCCATCATGGAGCGTTAATGCGAAATTAAGATTTTCGTCCTGGTTATCGGTAAGTTCCAGCGTGTTAACCCGGCGATTAATATCGGCATTTTTAAGCTCATCAACCAGAATTTCCGGGATGTTTTCTGCCATTTTCTTAATGACTTTATCGCGAGCTTGCTCATACTGAAGGCGTGCATCAGCATCCAGTTTATGCTTTTGATGCAGACGACTTTCCAGCGCAATCAACAGATCTCGCAGTTCCATGACAGACATAAAGAACAACGATTCTTTATTGCGAGGCTCTTTAATTTTCAGCGCCAGTGCAATGAAATTATTACTCTTGCGAATAACACCGGTATTAACACCCTTGATGCTTATGGCCATGTAGGTTCTCCCTAACCATTTCTCAATTAAATAATTAATTTTAATTTATAAGCCAGATAAATGGGCTTGGTAGTAATAGTTGTTAAAATAACATAAATAGCCGTGCTCACTCTATATAAACAGAAAAGAAAGGTTAATTATTGGTGTTGGCTATATAAAGAGTAAAAATAGCAATGTATATGAATAATTAAAGGTTATGCAACGGGCAAAGATTAAACTTCCCTGTAAAATGACAGGTCGCTGTACTGCGTTTGTTGCTCTTACCGGATGCGGCGTAAACTCCTTATCCGGCCTACAGTTCATTGAAAATTCATTCAATTTCAATGCACGATGTAGGCCTGATAAGCGTAGCGCATCAGGCAATTTTAATGTTTAACTTCCCTGTTTAATCAGTTACTGCTGGCGTAGTTGGAGATCCAGCGGCGTTTTGCTGGGTTCGCCACCAATCTCGCGCGCCAGTTTTG
The DNA here is from genome assembly GCF_004212325.1 of Escherichia sp. E13S3. Classification (NCBI taxonomy): domain Bacteria; kingdom Pseudomonadati; phylum Pseudomonadota; class Gammaproteobacteria; order Enterobacterales; family Enterobacteriaceae; genus Escherichia; species Escherichia sp. E13S3. The sequence goes on along the minus strand of NZ_RHJR01000003.1, from coordinate 482,676 downwards.
GCACCAGATATCCCGATACTAACGTCAGCAACTCACGCATAATCTGCCGCGCTTCATCATCGCTCACCATGAAATGCGCCGCGCCCTGCACTTTATCGAGCACATGCAGGTAATAGGGCATCACACCGGCGTCAAACAGTGCATTACTCAGATTTGCCAGCGTTTGCGCGTTATCGTTCACGCCACGTAACAGAACGCTTTGGTTAAGCAGGGTGACGCCGACACGGCGCAATTTAGCCATCGCCTGACGGAACGTTTCATCTACCTCATTGGCATGGTTGATGTGATTCACCAGCAAGATTTGCAGCGTAGAACGGGCAAAGCGTTCAACCAGCGCCTCGGTGATACGTGCCGGGATCACAATCGGCAGACGGCTGTGAATCCGCAGACGTTTGATATGTGGGATGGCTTCCAGTTGCGTTAACAACCAGTCCAGTTCGTGATCTTTCGCCATCAGCGGATCGCCGCCGGAGAAAATAATCTCGTCCAGTTCCGGATGCGCAGCAACATACTCAAGTGCCGTCTTCCAGTTTCGCTTGTTGCCCTGATTTTCGGCATACGGGAAGTGGCGACGGAAGCAATAGCGGCAATTTACCGCGCAGCCGCCTTTGACCAGCAAAAGCGCCCGGTTGTGGTATTTATGCAACAAACCAGGCACTACGCTGTGCTGTTCTTCCAGCGGGTCGGTGGAGAATCCGGGCGCGACGACAAACTCATCTTGCGAGGTAAGTACCTGACGCAAAAGTGGATCGTCTGGATTGCCTTTCTCCATGCGATCGATAAATGAGCGGGGCACGCGCAGGGCAAACAGCTTTTTGGCGCTGCGTCCGGCCAACAGTTTTTCGTCCGCGTCTATATTCAAAAGACGCAGAAGTTCATCAGGATCGGTCACAACATCGGCAAGTTGCGCTAACCAATCTTCTCTGGATGGGGTATTTAGGGTTACAATATGCGCCATTTTGTGGCTTAGCTACCAATTAATAAATTTCAGAGGGCCTTATGGCAACGTACTATAGCAACGATTTTCGTGCTGGTCTTAAAATCATGTTAGATGGCGAACCTTACGCGGTTGAAGCCAGTGAATTCGTGAAACCGGGTAAAGGTCAGGCATTCGCTCGCGTTAAACTGCGCCGTCTACTGACTGGCACTCGCGTAGAAAAAACCTTCAAATCTACCGATTCCGCTGAAGGCGCTGATGTTGTCGATATGAACCTGACTTACCTGTACAACGACGGTGAGTTCTGGCACTTCATGAACAACGAAACTTTCGAGCAGCTGTCTGCTGATGCAAAAGCAATTGGCGACAATGCTAAATGGCTGCTGGATCAGGCAGAGTGCATCGTAACTCTGTGGAATGGTCAGCCGATCTCCGTTACTCCGCCGAACTTCGTTGAACTGGAAATCGTTGATACCGATCCGGGTCTGAAAGGTGATACCGCAGGTACTGGCGGCAAACCGGCTACCCTGTCTACTGGCGCTGTGGTTAAAGTTCCGCTGTTCGTACAGATCGGCGAAGTCATCAAAGTGGATACCCGCTCTGGTGAATACGTATCTCGCGTGAAGTAATGCGGTTGTGGTGCGGCCTGTGGGCTGCACCATCACTTTTTCAGGTCAGAGATGATGAAACGCCTTATCCTTCTTGTTTTGCTTGCCAGTGCGCTGCTCACGGGCTGTAACACCGCACGCGGTTTTGGTGAAGACATTAAACATCTCGGTAATTCCATCTCCCGCGCAGCCAGCTAATTTTTCTTCTCTTCGTAAAAATCGTCAGATTTCCGTCATTTTCGGTGGTGTTGTCTATTATTAATTTGCTATAGGCAAACACAAATAACATTACCTAAAAGGAAGACGTTATGGTGAAGAAGACAATTGCAGCGATCTTTTCTGTTCTGGTGCTTTCAACAGTATTGACTGCCTGCAACACCACGCGTGGCGTTGGTGAAGATATCTCCGACGGCGGTAACGCGATTTCTGGCGCAGCGACGAAAGCGCAGCAATAAGCAATAACGGTACGACAAGTTTGTCGTGCCGTTTATTTTTTCAGCGATAGTCACTAAGGTAATAGTTGAAATTCCCCTGCCACCAGGCAAAATATCCGTTCAACCATCAGCTTTGCAGGACGACCTGCAAACGCTTCTTTTCACCGGGGACGGCCCCATTTCTCCGGAGTTTTATATGTCCTGGATTATCTTATTTATTGCTGGGTTGCTGGAAGTCGTCTGGGCTGTTGGCCTGAAATATACCCACGGCTTTAGTCGTTTGACGCCAAGTGTTATTACCGTGACGGCGATGATTGTCAGTATGGCGCTGCTCGCCTGGGCGATGAAGTCATTACCTGTAGGGACGGCTTATGCTGTCTGGACGGGGATTGGCGCAGTCGGCGCGGCTATCACCGGCATTGTGCTGCTCGGCGAGTCCGCTAACCCGATGCGCCTGGCAAGTCTGGCGTTAATTGTGGTGGGAATTATTGGTCTGAAACTCAGCACTCACTAACTACCGGGCTGCTGTATCCAAATAAACTTACTAACATCAAACCCTTCCCGGGTTGCGACTGCCAGCATCTCCTGTTTAACTTCGTCAGAAATGGTTGGCGTGCGAGAGAGTATCCACAGGTAGTCGCGGTCCGGGCCGCAAACCAGCGCGTGGCGGTACTCCCGGTCGAGCGCGATGACGTTATAACCGCCGTAGAATGGCCCAAAGAACGACACTTTCAGGGCTGCGCGACGCGGATCTCCAGTAAAGTAGGCTTTTCCTTCACTCTGCTGCCACATCTCTCTGTCCGGGTTATAGCCTTTATTAATGACATTCAGGCCGCCGTCATCCCGCAGGCTATACGTCGCGGTCACTTTCTCCAGTCCGCGTTCAAAGCGGTGATCAAAACGGGCAATCTCATACCATGTACCCAAATAGCGTTTGGTATCGAAATTATTTACCACGGTCACGCCACGCGGTGGTGTGGGAGAACTACAGGCAACCACCAGAAATGCAGCTGTCGCTGCGGCAACGAGAGGGAGCAGGCGCATAAATGTTTCCTTACTGGTTTTTTCTAAGTGTAGATGACAGCAAGGAAATGCGAAGAAAAGGTCCGAAAATTCGGACCCGATGAAATTTTACTGTAGAGCGTTGAGAATCTGCCAGGCGGCGGTAACTCTCGCTGGATTGGGATAATTTTTGTTAGCCAGCATCACAATACCCAGCTCTTTTTCTGGGATAAACGCGACATAGCTACCAAATCCGCCGGTCGCACCTGTTTTATGCACCCATGATGACCGCACAGCAGGAGCAGGGGGCGTAATTGCTTTTACTGGGCTTGTCGCCAGCGCAATTTTACTGTCGCTGCCATTGATGATGCTGTCAGGATTTACCGGCCAGTCCAGCATTTCCCAGCCCAGGCCCTGATACATATCGCCGGTTTGCCAGTAGCGAGATTGCGCCAGTTGTATCCCTTGCTGAAGTGTTTTGTCGTTGATATCACGGGGATTCATATTGCTTCGTACCCAGCGGGCCATATCTTCAATCGTCGATTTTACACCGTAAGCTTCAGCATCCAGCGCCCCTGGCGAAACATGCACTGCCTTACCTTCGCGATATCCCCAGGCGTAGTTCTTTTCTTCTGCGGGCGGCACATTAATCCACGTATGGTTGAGTTTGAGTGGCTGGAAAACACGATTTTGCATCGCCTGTTCAAAGCTCAAACCAGACGGCTTCACAGCCAGTGCGCCGAACAAACCGATACTGGAGTTTGCATACAGACGTTGTGTTCCTGGCGCCCATGCAGGCTGCCAGTTTTGATAGAAGCGCAGCAAGTCGCTTGAGGATTTCACCTCATCCGGCACCTGTAACGGCAGGCCGCCAGCGGTGTAGGTTGCGAGATGTAATAGTGTGATCCCATTCCACTGTTTAGCGGTAAGTTCAGGCCAGTATTTTGTGACGGGATCGTTTAGATTGATTTCCCCTCGAGCAATAGCGTCGCCACCAAGCACGCCCGTAAATGTTTTACTGACCGAGCCTAACTCAAACAACGTTTGCTGCGTGACGGGCCGCTTTTTTGCCGCATCCGCGTAGCCCCAGGTAAAGTAATAAGGCTTACCCTGATAAATCACTGCAACGGCCATGCCGGGGATGTTTTGTTGCTCAACAAGTGGGGTAATAGTGTGATGCACAATATCGTTGATTTGTTGTTCGCTGTGGGGCGCGGCAAGAGTGGAGCAAGAGACGGTAATCAGTAAGGCGCAAAGCGTCGTTTTGAGCATAAGGTCTGGTTTCCATACAAAACGGCCCGCCATAGGCGGGCCGGATTTACATTGGCGATACGTTAGATTGTAACGATACCAATCAGCGTGACAACTGTCAGGATAGCAGCCAGACCGTAGAAAACCCATTTGCCCGCAGGCACGTGAATTTTCAGGTCGTGCATCGCGTGGTGCATACGGTGTAAACCACACCACAGCGGCAGGACGATCATCAGGAACAGGAATACGCGACCAATGAAGCTTTGCGCGAACGCCAGAACGCGTTCGTAGCTCAGTGCGTCACCCGGGAACAGACCCAGCGGCAGCAGAATGCCAACCAGCAGGATCATTACCGGCGCAATGATCGCACTCCACATACCACCGGCCCCGAAGAGGCCCCAGAATACCGGTTCGTCAGAACGCTTTGGATTTGGATTAATCATCTCAGGCTCCTTACCAGTACAGGGCAACAAACAGGATTACGATGGTGGCAACCACGGTTACCGCCCAGAGACTTTTGATAATTGGCTCTGGTCCCATTTTTTCGTCTTTTACAATGATATTGGCCGCTTTCGGTGCCAGTTCAAACCAGGTTTTGGTGTGCAGCAGGGCTGCCGCCAGAGTAATCAGGTTAATGATCACGATAACCGGGTTTTGTAAAAAGTCGACGAATCCCGCCCAGGTTTCCGGGCCATTTTTCAGGGCAAACAGCCCGAAAATCAGTTCAATGCTGAACCACACAGCCGGAACCGCTGTGCCTTCGCGCAGCATGTAAAAGCGATAAAACGGCAATTTTTTCCACCAGGTGGACGTCATTGGCCGTACATACGGTTTACGTTTAGTCGTCATGTTGCACTCCTTAGCGTGGTTTCAGGGTCGCGATAAGAAAGTCTTTTGAACTTTCTACTTTGCCCTGCTGAATGGCCGCAGCCGGATCGACGTGTTTCGGGCAGACTTCGGAGCAGTAGCCCACGAAAGTACAGCTCCATACGCCGTTCTGGCTGTTTAACTGCGCCATACGCTCCTTCTTACCGTGGTCGCGGCTATCTTCGTTATAACGATGTGCCAGCGTAATGGCAGCCGGACCGATGAACTCTGGGTTCAGGCCGAACTGCGGGCATGCGGCATAGCACAGACCACAGTTGATGCAACCGGAGAACTGGTGATACTTCGCCATCTGCGCCGGGGTCTGGATGTTAGTACCCTGATCCGCGGTGCGGGAGTTGCCGATGATGTACGGTTTGATTGCTTCCAGACTTTCGATGAAGTGGGTCATATCGACCACCAGATCGCGTTCGATCGGGAAGTTAGCTAACGCTTCAACCTTCATGCCGTTGGTGTAGTCTCGCAGGAAGGTTTTACATGCCAGTTTCGGCACGTTGTTAACCATCATGCCGCAGGAGCCACAAATCGCCATACGGCAGGACCAGCGGTAGCTCAGGTCCGGCGCAAGGTTGTCTTTGATATAGCCCAGCGCATCCAGCAATGAGGTGGTTTCATCATAAGGCACTTCATAGAATGCGCTATGTGGTGCGGTATCGACTTCCGGGTTATAACGCACCACCTCAATTTTCAGGTTTTTCATCTCAGCCATTCGCCTTCTCCTTCTTATTGGCTGCTTCCGCCTTATCGGCTGCATCCGCTTCGCCACCGTACATGCGTTTGGCCGGCGGCAGCTTAGTAATTTTCACGTCGCTGTACTCCAGGCGAGTAGTGCCATCAGCATCGCGGAAGGCGAGGGTGTGTTTGAGGAAGTTGATGTCGTCACGTTCAGTGCAACCTTCGTCCAGACGCTGGTGCGCGCCGCGGGACTCTTTACGTGCCATTGCAGAGTGCGCCATACATTCGGCAACGTTCAGACCGTGGCCCAACTCAATGGTGTAAAGCAGGTCGGTGTTGAACACGCTGGACGTGTCGGTGATGCGAACGCGCTTGAAGCGTTCCTGCAGTTCCGCCAGCTTGTCGATGGTTTTCTGCATCAGTTCCGGCGTACGGTAGATACCGCAGCCTTCTTCCATGGCCAGGCCCATTTCGTCGCGGATCTTCGCCCAGTTTTCGCCGCCGTCCTGGTTAACCAGATCTTTCAGACGCTGTTCAACGCCAGCAACCTGGGCATTGATCGCGGCATCGTTGCCATTACCGGCAGTAGATGCGCGCTCCATTGCTTGCTCACCAGCCAGACGACCAAAGACCACCAGTTCCGCCAGGGAGTTGGAGCCCAGACGGTTTGCGCCGTGCAGACCTACAGAGGAACATTCGCCCACGGCGAACAGGCCCTTAATGCGGGTTTCGCAGTTCTGATCGGTTTCGATACCACCCATGGTGTAGTGCGCGGTCGGACGTACCGGAATCGGTTCTTTAACCGGATCGACGCCAACATAAGCTTTCGCCAGTTCACAGATGAACGGCAGACGTTCGTGCAGTTTTTTCTCGCCCAGGTGACGCAGGTCGAGGTAAACCACATCGCCACGCGGCGTGGAGATGGTGTTGCCTTTACGCCATTCGTGCCAGAAGGCCTGAGAAACTTTGTCGCGTGGACCCAGTTCCATGTATTTGTTTTTCGGCTCGCCCAGCGGAGTTTCTGGACCCATGCCGTAGTCTTGCAGATAACGGTAGCCATTTTTGTTGACCAGTATACCGCCTTCGCCACGGCAACCTTCGGTCATCAGGATACCGGAACCCGGTAGGCCAGTCGGGTGATACTGAACGAACTCCATATCACGCAGCGGAACACCGTGGCTCAGCGCCATACCCATACCGTCGCCAGTAACGATGCCGCCGTTGGTGTTGTAACGATAAACACGGCCAGCGCCTCCGGTTGCCATCACCACTGCGTTAGCACGGATCTGAACCAGCGTACCTTCCATCATGTTCATTGCCACCAGGCCGCGAACATGACCATCATCAACCAGAATATCCAGCACGAAATGTTCGTCAAAACGCTGGATCTGCGGGAATTGCAGAGAGGTCTGGAACAGAGTGTGAAGCATATGGAAGCCGGTCTTATCTGCGGCGAACCAGGTACGCTCGATTTTCATGCCGCCGAAGCGACGTACGTTCACGCTACCATCCGGGCGACGGCTCCATGGGCATCCCCACAGTTCCAGTTGGGTCATTTCGGTTGGGCAGTGGTGGACGAAATAATCCACAACATCCTGCTCACATAACCAGTCGCCACCCGCTACTGTATCGTTAAAGTGATAATCGAAGCTGTCATGATCCTGCGCGACAGCGGCGGAGCCCCCTTCTGCAGCAACGGTATGGCTGCGCATTGGGTATACTTTTGAGATTAGTGCGATTTTTGCATTCGGATTTGCCTGCGCGGCAGCAATTGCAGCACGTAATCCCGCGCCACCGGCACCTACAATGGCAAGATCGGCTTGAAAGGTTTGCACGACATTCCTCCAGATTGTTTTTATCCCACATCCACGTACTTCAGGGTAAGTGCCTGAAAGTTACGGTCTGCGAACGCTATTCCACTGCTCCTTTATAGGTACAACAGTATAGTCTGATGGATAAGTCTGAAATTTGACGAGATCGATTTTTTTAGTGCGCAAGCGGGCTAAATTATCACTGAAGATGATTAATTTAATTACTAAACCATCAGATTGTGGTTTTTTTAGTCACCCCCCCTTACTGAATGATTCCTGCGTAAAATTTGTCTCGCCGTCGCGTTGCGAGTAGACTTCGTGCCCTTGTTAAAAACTGGAGATTTCACTATGAGCGAAACGGCATCCTGGCAGCCGAGCGCATCCATTCCTAACTTATTAAAACGCGCGGCGATTATGGCGGAGATCCGTCGTTTCTTTGCCGATCGTGGAGTGCTGGAGGTGGAGACGCCTTGTATGAGCCAGGCGACGGTAACCGATATTCATTTGGTCCCGTTTGAGACACGTTTCGTTGGCCCCGGACACTCTCAGGGGATGAATCTCTGGTTAATGACCAGCCCTGAATATCATATGAAACGCCTGCTGGTTGCCGGTTGTGGCCCAGTATTCCAGCTGTGCCGCAGCTTCCGTAATGAAGAGATGGGGCGTTATCACAACCCTGAGTTCACGATGCTGGAGTGGTATCGGCCGCATTATGATATGTACCGGTTGATGAACGAAGTTGACGATCTTCTGCAGCAAGTACTGGATTGCCCGGCTGCAGAAAGCCTTTCTTATCAGCAAGCCTTCTTACGTTATCTGGAAATTGATCCGCTCTCAGCTGATAAAACGCAGCTGCGGGAAGTGGCGGCGAAACTGGATCTTAGCAACGTTGCCGATACCGAAGAAGATCGCGATACACTGTTGCAGTTGCTGTTTACTTTTGGTGTGGAACCGAACATTGGTAAAGAAAAACCGACCTTTGTTTATCATTTCCCTGCCAGTCAGGCATCACTGGCGCAAATCAGTACCGAAGATCATCGGGTCGCAGAGCGCTTCGAGGTTTACTACAAAGGTATTGAGCTGGCGAATGGTTTCCACGAATTAACGGACGCCCGTGAACAGCAACAACGCTTTGAGCAGGATAACCGCAAACGTGTGGCGCGTGGTTTACCGCAGCATCCAATTGACCAAAACCTCATAGAAGCTCTGAAAGTCGGTATGCCTGACTGCTCCGGCGTGGCTCTGGGCGTTGATCGTCTGGTGATGTTGGCGCTGGGCGCGGAGACGCTTGCGGAAGTGATTGCCTTTAGCGTTGACCGGGCATAATTCTGAAAAATCATCTAATTAACCGCACAGAATGGCGTTGTAACGCCATTCTGTAGCAGATGTTTTCATTTTTCTGCTGAAGGCCACAATTTAAGACTGGATATTTGCTATCATCCAGGTATCAATTCTGTATGGTTTTTTATTGCGGCCCGTCAATCGATGGGTAGTGCAGTTCAGTGCGCGCGTTTTATACATGTGCTAACACGAAGGATAATTTCATGCCTCACACGATAAAAAAGATGAGTCTGATAGGGCTCATATTGATGATCTTTACTTCAGTATTTGGGTTTGCCAATAGCCCGGCAGCTTATTATTTAATGGGGTATAGTGCGATTCCCTTTTATATATTTTCTGCATTATTATTTTTTATACCATTTGCCTTAATGATGGCAGAGATGGGCGCGGCGTATCGCAAAGAAGAAGGCGGCATCTATTCCTGGATGAATAATAGTGTCGGACCACGTTTCGCCTTTATCGGCACATTTATGTGGTTTTCCTCTTATATCATCTGGATGGTGAGTACCTCAGCTAAAGTCTGGGTACCATTTTCTACGTTCCTCTACGGTACCGACATGACTCAGCACTGGCGCATTGCTGGCCTGGAGCCAACGCAGGTAGTGGGTCTGCTGGCGGTGGCATGGATGATCCTGGTTACCGTGGTTGCCTCAAAAGGGATTAATAAAATTGCTCGTATTACTGCAGTAGGTGGTATTGCAGTAATGTGTCTTAATTTAGTATTACTGTTAGTGAGCGTTGCCATTTTGTTATTAAATGGTGGCCATTTTGCACAGGATATTAATTTCGTGGTATCGCCGAATCCAGGATATCAATCCGGTCTGGCGATGTTATCGTTTGTGGTATTTGCCATTTTCGCTTACGGCGGAATTGAAGCGGTTGGTGGTCTGGTAGATAAAACAGAAAACCCAGAAAAGAACTTTGCCAAAGGTATTGTTTTTGCCGCTATTGTTATTTCAATCGGTTATTCGCTGGCGATATTTTTATGGGGCGTCAGCACTAACTGGCAGCAGGTATTAAGTAATGGTTCCGTTAACCTTGGCAATATCACCTATGTACTGATGAAAAGCCTGGGGATGACGCTGGGTAACGTGCTGCATTTGTCACCTGAGGCGTCATTGTCGCTGGGCGTATGGTTTGCGCGTATTACCGGGCTTTCGATGTTCCTGGCTTACACCGGCGCGTTCTTTACACTTTGCTACTCGCCACTAAAAGCGATCATCCAGGGTACGCCGAAAGCGTTATGGCCGGAACCGATGACGCGCCTGAACGCCATGGGCATGCCGTCTATCGCCATGTGGATGCAGTGCGGGCTGGTTACTGTCTTCATCCTGCTGGTTTCGTTTGGCGGTGGTACCGCATCAGCGTTCTTTAACAAGCTGACGCTGATGGCGAACGTTTCCATGACGCTTCCCTATCTGTTCCTCGCGCTGGCTTTCCCATTCTTTAAAGCACGTCAGGATCTCGACAGACCATTTGTGATTTTCAAAACACACATGTCGGCAACGATCGCGACAGTGGTGGTGGTACTGGTGGTGACGTTTGCGAACGTTTTCACCATTATCCAGCCAGTGGTTGAAGCCGGAGACTGGGATAGCACATTGTGGATGGTTGGCGGCCCTGTCTTCTTCTCGCTGTTAGCGATGGCGATTTACCAGAACTATTGCAGCAGAGTGGCAAAAAATCCGCAGTGGGTGGCTGAGTAATCAGATGCCCTATCGTCGGCCTGACGATAGGGCGTAATGACAGGGAATGAGTGGGATTTCGTATGCGCTATAGCGAAATTAAACTACGGGTTACCTCATGAGTGCGCGCATGTTTGTCTTGTGCTGCATCTGGTTTGTTATTGCGATCCCCTGGATACTCATCACTTCCACGCTGGACAAAGAGTGGATGATTGATGAAGGCGGGGTTAAAAACATCTGCGATGTGCTGGAGTATCTGGAAAATGACGATACCCGTGATGTCGGTGTGATATTGACGTTGCCGCTCTTTTTCCCTTTTCTCTGGTTCGCGCTGCGGCGAAAAAAAGGCGGCTGGTTTATGTACGTCACCGCACTTGCGATCTTCGGCTATTGGCTGTGGCAGTTTTTCCTGCGCTATCAGTTTTGTTTGTAGCCGGATGAGACAATCCGGCTACAAAACCTTATATACCGCCGTCCTGGCGCGCTTTAGCCGCAGAGGTCAGCGTTCACCCCGTTTGCTTACCGTTCTGAAGTATGACGAGTATATTATCCAGCTTGCAGTCACTCTGTAAGTTGGGCAAGCGATTTTTATATTAAAAACAATAAATATTCACCTTATATACCCGTGAACATTGAAGATGCTTGATTTTTCAGCAACAGAAGATCATGCTGTCCAACATGAAAATATTCATTACTGAGCAACAAAAAGCTGAACTTGAACGCCTTCATGATTCCAGTCGTGACGGGCGAGTCAGAGATCGTATTAAAGCCATTCTTCTGGCTTCCGAAGGTTGGAGTTCTGCCATGATTGCTCAGGCTTTACGCCTGCATCAGACAACGATTGATCACCATATCAGCGAATTCCTGAATAAAGGAAAACTGAAGCCCGAAAAAGGCGGCTCAGACAGCAAACTCAGTGCTGAACAAACGGCCTTTTAATCAGCCAGTTATGCGATAATTTATTTCACCATACCCGCGATGTTATTGCGTTTATCACCCGGACATGGAACATCATTTTCAGCATTCCGGGGATGAATAAGTGGCTGCATCGTAATGGTTTCACCTACAAAAAACCGTCAGGCGTCCCCCATAAATTCAGTGAAGAGAAACAAAGGCAATTCATTGAATATTATGAGGAACTGAAAACAACTGTGGGTGATGAACCGGTTCTTTTTATTGATGGAGTCCATCCGACTCAGGCCACTAAAATCAGCTATGGCTGGATATGTAAAGGCCAGAAAAAAGCAGTAAAAACAACAGGATGCCGCACACGCCTGAATATCATGGGGGCGCTGAATCTGAAAGCACTGACGTCACCGCTAATCTGCGAATATAAAACCATTCATGAATATAATGTATCCCGTTTTTCTGTCTTTTTTAACCAGACGCTGCCGGATATAGCGGACTCACTGACATCCCGAATTAACGATCACTTTCAGGTGCTCACACCCGCATCTTGAGGTTTATTGGGTATATATGTTTTATCTTGATTATCTTAAGCCGAACTCTTTTTTATATTTTTTGTCTGTCCCATCACAAATCAGTTTTTCTGATGATAGTACTATTCTTCATTCTGGGAATGATTTTAATAAAGGACTTTAAATGAATAATCTTATTTTTTGCGAAGTTGATGAATTAGGCTTTCCTAAATGGAATGGCATTGATTATTTTCGATGGCGTTTTCTTCCGACTAATTGGACATTCAGCACGGGGACTGCACACTTATGGTTATATAAAACATCATGGTTGATTTATCACCGTGATATGTTGTGGCAATATGCCAAAGAGGCGCAAATCCCGTTATTATTACTTGCGGGCGTTGCGGCTGCTGAGGTTGGCGGAATGCCAGAAAGATTTAAACCAGTGGGGGTGCTGCAATTAAAAATAATCCTAGAGGCCGTTTCAAAGAGAGGAGGCAATACCTACTCAAACTCTACTTCAGTCGGTTCTATCGCAATACAGTTAGGCGTTGCAGCCAGGACTATAGGGATACATCCAGATCTTTTGTCATCCTTTGAGCAGTTCCAACTTTCCCAGTGCTTACTAAATGACCGCTTCAACATTAGAGTGGTAGCATTTCATTTACGAGACCTTATACATTATGACTATCCGGAAATAGGTGACACCACTAATTTAACGGATGAGCAGTTAATTGTAGTCGGCTCCCGATACAACCGTGGTATTGAAAGAAATAAACAAGATATTATAGACTCCATTGCAGCACCGAAAGGATCCCATCAGAGAGAATACAGTGAATATGGTCGGCGTATTCTTGAAAAGAAAACTGCTTTAATGAAAATAATGAATAATCTATGATGAACTGGAAATCATTTTCCCTTAACCTTATCTGGTTTGTTATAAGCATATTTTGGATAGATTTTTTATCTGTTCAAGACAAAGAGTGGTTTATCGACGGTAGAGGAATTAATAATATTTGTGATGTTATGACATATCTTGAGAATGATGATATTCGCCCAGTTGGTATTATAATGACCTTACCATTATTCATCCCATATATTTATGCTGTTATTTGGAAGAAACAGCACTCTCTTTGGCAATATTTTGTTATTTCAATAATGCTCTTCTATTGGCTGTGGCAATTTTTCCTGCGCTATCAGTTTTGTTTGTGAGCCGGAGTGGTTCATCCGGCCACAAAGACCTTACAAACTTCCCGCCTGACGACCTTTGCCCGCAGAAGTTAATGTTCTCCCCGTTTGTTTACCATTCAGGCTTTCCAGACGCATCTGGAAGGGCGGGAATGGCATATCAATACCGTGGGCGTGGAAGCCCGCCAGAATCAGTTGATGGATTTCATGGCGCAGCGGCATGCGGTGACCCATTTCTGCGGCGTAAATACGCAGCTCGAAAATCTGGATCCCTTGCTGTAGATCCACCAGGAAGACTTCCGGTGCCGGATTGTCGATCACCAGCGAGCAGCGACGCGCTGCGGTGAGTAGGATTTCCGTCACTTCTTCACTGTTGGCATCGGCAGGGGCCGGAATTGTTAGCACCACGCGCGTGACCGAGTCAGAGAGCGACCAGTTGATAAACTGCTCAGTAATAAACGCCTTGTTCGGCACGATAATCTCTTTACGGTCCCAGTCGCTGATGGTGGTGGCGCGGGTGTTAATTTTCGTCACGCTACCGGTAAGATCGCGGATCGTTACCGTATCGCCAATGCGAATCGGTTTTTCGAACAGGATAATCAGGCCAGAGATAAAGTTGGCGAAAATCTCCTGCAAACCAAAACCGAGACCAACACCGAGCGCGGCGACCAGCCACTGCAATTTCGACCACTCAATACCAATCATTGAGAAGCCGACCAGCCCGCCAATCAGCATCAGCAGATATTTGGTGATGGTGGTGATGGCGTAGCCCGTACCCGGCGTTAAATCGAGATGCTGCAAAATCGCCAGTTCCAGCAGCGCGGGCAGGTTGCGCACCAGCTGCGTGGTGATGATAAACACCAGAATGGCAATCAGCACCGCGCCGAGGGTGATCGGCTCCAGGCTTTCTACGCCCTGTACCGTGGACGTAACATCCCACAGCGAAATATTTTCGAGGAAGCCGAAAGCGGAATGGATTTCTGACCACAGCACAATGACCGAAAGCAAGGCGATCAACATCAAAATTGAGCGCACCAGCCGCAAGGATTGTGCACTGATAGCATCGAGATCGACTTCGCTTTCATCGACTTCAATTGCCCCTTCCGGGCTACTGTGATGATGCGCTTCCTCTTCGCCACGCGCTCGCTGCGCTAACATCTCTGCCCGGCGATGCTTCGCCCGGTCAAACGCCAGTCTGCGTCGCTGGATTAGCATCCAGCGGCGGATAACGTGATAAACCACCAACAGCAGGAACCAGATGGCGACCGAGGTTTCAAGCCTTGCTAACAGCGCCTGTGCCGTTGCCAGGTAACCGACTGCCGCCGCCAGAATAGCGACCAACGGCGCGCCAATCATCATGTTCCACAGCATATGGTTGGTAATGTTGTCGCCGCTGCCTTCTTTGTTGAGATACAGCGGAATCCCGGCCTTTTTCAGGCTGAGGGTGACCACTGCCAGTGCACCGCAAATGAGGATGAAGCAAAGACGTCCCAGCGAACCGGAAAACTCGCGGTCGTCGAGATTATCGAACATCATCAGCGCCATAATCAGTGGCACAATAAGCCCGATGCTCATCAGGTAGTAGCGCATCCCGCGGGAAACACGTTCGCGCGGCCAGCCAAAATGGGCAATAAACAAGCCGTTAGGGCGGGCAAAGGTGGCGCAAATCATCACTACCCACAGCAGCGGCACGGTGGCCGTTACGCCATCGCCAATCGCTACCGCCAACGGATAAGGCCACGCCTCGCGCAAGCCGTAACCCAGCGTCATCCACAGCACCGGTAGCGGTGACGCGACGAGAATCGACCAGAAAAGAGTGCGTAATGTCAGCCAGAAGTGATCCTGAGTCACTTTGCCGACTTTCGCTGCCGAACGTTCGAGAAAACGGGTGAAATAGCGGCGCGAGTAGATACTGCAACCGACCAGAATCAACGCGCCAAACAGCGGCAAAATCGTCTCTTTGCTGGTCAACATCATGATGCTGGCTTTACCTAACTGACTGAAGGTGTCCAGCGAAATGAGACGACGCAGATCCTGGGCGCTCTCCAGTGGCCAGGCGATGGTCATCGGGCGCACGTCAGAGGTCCAGAACAGATAGCGGTGCGTCGCTTCGTTCACCTCTTTCAGCGCATCTTCCAGTTGCCCGTTGGAGACTTTCAGCTTGGTCAGTTCCAGTAGTAGCGTGTCGCCACCCTGCAACAATGAGTTCAGCAACTCACGCTGAGTGCGCAGTTGTGCTTCGAGAATACGGTTTTGCTCGGCGGTCAGCGGCTGACCGTCAGTCTGAAGGATTTGTCGCAGTTGCGGTTGTTTATTGAGGAGATCCTCATAATGCAACCGTTGCACGCGCAACTGCGCCATTTCGGTATCAAGTTGTTGCGGTTTCGGCATTTCCGGCAGTCGTGCCACCTGCGCTCGCAACGCTTCGCCGAGCAGGTTGGACGCTCCCAGCCATTGTGACTGCTCGCGCAGGGTATTCAGCGCCTGCCGGACCTGTAATGTCTGGCTGGCAGCCTGACGCTGTTGCGAAGCGACGAGATCCATTCGCTGCGCCTGCTGATTCAGCGCCGCCGACAGTTCGCGGTTAATTTTGAATTGCGCGACGATATCTTTCGGTAAATCGGCACTGCTTTCTGCCAGCAGTTCGGTGCTTTCCAGCGCCCGCTCCGCCTCAAGCTGGCGTTGGCTGTTCAACTGATTACGTAAGGCCTGCAAATACGCATCCAGCTGCTGGCTCTCTTTTTCCGCCAGCTCAGAGCGCAAGCGCGCTAATTCCTGGCGGTTATTGGCAGACAGCTGCGCCAGCTCCAGTTCATCAACGAGGGCTTTCAGACGTGCGGAGTCAGACTGTAACGCGAAATTTTGTGCCTGATTAAGCGGGGTATTGCCGGTAAGCGTTCCCAGGCGGCGCTCGATTTCATTTAACTGACGACGGGCATCGGTTTGCTGTTGCGGCAGTTGATTCAGTGAATCGGCAATCTCGCGGGCGCGTTCCTGCTCTTGCTGGGCCTGACGGCTTTTATCCAGCAACTGACTGCTGACCTGGAGAATTTCCTGATTCAGCGCGTCGGTAGACATTCCCGGCGACACGCTGCGCGGCTCGTCACGCATGTTGTTTAATTGTGCGCGCAGAGTAGCGGAGAGTTTCGGATAATTATCAATAACTTCTTGATATTGCTTGATGCGCTCAAGGGAACTTTTTCGTTCCTCAAGCGCATTTAAGGCAGACTGGAGCGCCTCTACAACTTCCGGCTGCACGGGTTTCGCCGCTTTTGCCTGCTCCAGTTCCTGGGTGATTTGTTTGCTATCGGGGGCCGTCGCGGCGTACGCCCCCCAACTGAGGCACCAGGCCATCAGAAAAGTGATAATCAGGCGCACGTCAGCGTTTCCTTTGATGGATTAGACCTGGTCTTTTTTATCGTCAACCAATGGGCTGGCGTCGTGTTCTGCTTCGATCTCTTCAGCAGGAAGCGGGGCTGGTTCAGCGTCTGGCGTAACAAAGGTTTCGGTAGATACTGCCAGCGGCTGGCCAATTTTCGTGACAGACAGGCTTTCCAGTTGCTCAACCAGATTCACTTTACCTGGTGCAAACAGGTTGATAACGGTAGAGCCAAGTTTAAAGCGCCCCATTTCCTGGCCTTTCAGCAGCGCCACAGAACCGTCGTTTTCCCCGGCAGGCCAGGTCCAGCGTTTGATGATGCCTTCGCGCGGTGGTGTAATGGTACCCGCCCAGACCGTCTCAATGCTGCCAACAATCGTCGCACCGACCAGAATCTGCGCCATCGGGCCAAATTCGGTATCGAACAGGCAGATCACGCGTTCGTTACGGGCAAACAGATTCGGCACGTTCTGAGCAGTGAGATGGTTAACGGAGAAGAGATCGCCCGGTACGTAGATCATCTCACGCAAAATACCGTTGCACGGCATGTGTACGCGGTGATAGTCACGCGGGGAGAGGTAAGTGGTCACAAACGTACCATTGCGGAAAAGATCCGCCATCAGATAGTTGCCCGCCAGCAGGGCTTCGAGGCTGTAATTGTGGCCTTTGGCTTGCAGGATTTTATCTTCTTCAATTTTACCTAGCTGGCTGATAACGCCATCGGCAGGCATGACCAGAACATTCGGATCGGTATTGATTGGGCGTACTTCGTCACGCAGCGGACGGACAAAAAATTCGTTAAAGGTGCGGTAGCTGGCAGTATCCGGCTTCTGCGCCTCTTGCATGTCGACTTTGTAGTATTTAACGAACAGATCAATAACCAGTTTTGTCAGCCATCCTGCTCGCTTGCTTGCGCCCCAACCCGCCAGGCGAGTAAGCCATAGTTTCGGCAGAATGTACTGTAGCGAAAGTTTAAATGAATTTAACAAAGTAGCCTCCAGGCCATTGTTTTGTCGTTCCTGATCCGGCGTACATGCCGGATCCTGAAAAAAAGGGGACGATTCTAACGACGGTTAGCTTAATTGTCAGTCATCCGTATCAGAAAAGTTTTTACGCGTTTTTACCTGCGCCATGCTTTCCAGAATACGGTGATAGTTTTCGAAACGGGTTTCCGCGATTTTCCCTTCGTCAACGGCTTCACGGATAGCGCAGCCCGGATCGGTATCGTGTTTACAATCGCGGTATTTGCACAGACCTAAGTAGTCATGGAATTCGACAAAACCGTGAGTGATTTGTTCCGGCTCGAGATGCCAGAGTCCGAATTCGCGTACCCCAGGAGAATCAATCACATCGCCGCCGTGCGGGAAGTGATACAACCGAGCGGCAGTAGTGGTGTGCTGGCCCAGACCTGAGTTGTCAGAGACATCGTTGGTAAGGATCTCTTTTTGCAGCCCCAGCAACGCGTTCAGCAGGCTGGATTTGCCGACGCCAGATTGCCCGGCAAAAATGCTGATGCGTCCGGTCAATGCCTCTTCCAGCGGTTTCAGCCCATCCTGAGTATGGCTGGAAACCATCAATACGCGATAACCGATGTTGCGGTAGATATCCATCTGTTCGTTGACGAACGCCATGCCTTCGTCGTCCAACAGGTCTATCTTATTGAGCACAATAATCGGCTCAATCTGCAAGGTTTCGCAGGCTACCAGGTAACGGTCGATGATATTGAGCGACAGCTCCGGCAAAATGGCGGAGACAATGACAATCTGGTCGATGTTGGCGGCGATGGGTTTCACGCCGTCATAGAAATCCGGGCGTGTTAACACCGAGGTGCGCTCATGCACCGCTTCCACGATCCCTTTGACATTTACGCCTTCCGCCGCCGGTTTACCCGGACGCCAGACTACGCGGTCGCCGGTTACCAGTGAACGGATGGTGCGGCGAATATTGCAGCGGTGAACGTCGCCATCGGCGGATTCCACATCAGCGTGCATACCAAAGCGGCTGATGACGATACCTTCATCAGGCTCGCCAAACAGATTGTCGTCGTAGTCGGGCTTCTCCTTAGACGTTTTAAGACGACGCTGGTGATTGGCGTTCACGCGGCGCTGCTGGCCTTTGGAGAGTTTATTTTTACTCAATCGTACAGACTCCTGGTCGCCCCTGATGGGCAAAACATCTATGATACACGCAATTGTGGATCAATATAGTCACTGTGAATGGGTGGAAAATAGCATGAGTGCCAATGAAAACAACCTGATTTGGATCGATCTTGAGATGACCGGTCTGGATCCCGAGCGTGATCGCATTATTGAGATTGCCACGCTGGTGACCGATGCCAACCTGAATATTCTGGCAGAAGGGCCGACCATTGCAGTACACCAGTCTGATGAACAGCTGGCGTTGATGGATGACTGGAACGTGCGCACTCATACCGCCAGCGGGCTGGTGGAGCGCGTGAAAGCGAGCACGATGGGCGATCGTGAAGCAGAACTGGCGACGCTCGAATTTTTAAAACAGTGGGTGCCTGCGGGTAAATCGCCTATCTGCGGTAACAGCATCGGTCAGGATCGCCGCTTCCTTTTCAAATACATGCCGGAACTGGAATCGTACTTCCACTACCGCTATCTCGATGTCAGCACGCTGAAAGAGCTGGCGCGCCGCTGGAAGCCGGAAATTCTCGACGGTTTTACCAAGCAGGGGACGCATCAGGCGATGGATGATATCCGCGAATCAGTTGCGGAACTGGCTTACTACCGCGAGCATTTCATCAAGCTGTAAAATTCTTCCTGGTCACGTAACCGCCGGAATCCACTTGCGGCGGCGTGATTTTGACGCTAAATTGAACGCCTTGCTGATAATTTCAGCACTTGAGATAAAAATTCGAAAAATTTTTTTTAGGGGGGTTGCAGAGGGAAAGATTTCTCGTATAATGCGCCTCCCGTAACGACGCAGAAATGCGAAATTACGAAAGCAAAAATTAAGTAGTACGCGGGAATAGCTCAGTTGGTAGAGCACGACCTTGCCAAGGTCGGGGTCGCGAGTTCGAGTCTCGTTTCCCGCTCCAAAATTTGAAAAGTGTTGCAAAGCACAGACCACCCAAGCGGGAATAGCTCAGTTGGTAGAGCACGACCTTGCCAAGGTCGGGGTCGCGAGTTCGAGTCTCGTTTCCCGCTCCAAAATTTGAAANNCCCAAGCGGGAATAGCTCAGTTGGTAGAGCACGACCTTGCCAAGGTCGGGGTCGCGAGTTCGAGTCTCGTTTCCCGCTCCAAAATTTGAAAGTGCTGCAAAGCACAGACCACCCAAGCGGGAATAGCTCAGTTGGTAGAGCACGACCTTGCCAAGGTCGGGGTCGCGAGTTCGAGTCTCGTTTCCCGCTCCAAATTCTTCTCCCAATAAAATATCCACAGCGACGCGATGCGTTATTGCTGGTTTTTGTTGCCTCTGACAAACTCTTGTAAACAGAGTTATCCACAGGTCCGGGCTGTAATCTTAATTTCAGAAAAACTTCGCACGGTGAATAGTAATTTTTTAACTTGTTAATATATAAGTTGAAAATTAAGATTGTATTTTGTCGTATTGATCACTTGACGATGATATTCGTCTTGAATTGCAATGCGTTTTTATTTTTATTCACAAGCTGTGGATGAATCAGGCGTCACGTGGTAGTCCCTTTTCAATTACACGAACCAGACGCTGTTTTTTTGGTAATAGCACTTCGACCACGCACGCATTTCGTCTCTCGATTTGCTGCGCAATCGCCCACGCTATATGCTCATCAAGAAGTGGGTGCTCACCTTTACGACTTTCCAGCGCCGTCAGAATCGCTTCATCCCAGGGCGCATTGCCTAATGCTACGGCGATATTACGCAGCCAACGCAGGTGACCTATACGGCGAATCGCCGATCCTTCCGTGACTTTTAAGAATTTCTCTTCGCTCCATGCAAAAAGCTCAATGAGTTCCGGTGCGTGTAGTGGTTTGCGCGGGCTGAAATCGTCTTCAGTTGTCAGTTGTGAATAGCGATTCCACGGACAAATAAGCTGACAGTCATCACAGCCGTAAATACGGTTTCCCATTAACGGTCGCAACTCTTCCGGGATAGCCCCTTCCAGCTCAATCGTCAGATAAGAAATACAACGGCGAGCATCGACGGTATATGGCTCGACGATGGCGCCGGTCGGGCAAATTGTCATACAGGCCACGCATTTACCGCATCCTTCCTCGACCGTTTGATCCACGGGCAGAGGAATATCGACCAGCAATTCACCTAAAAAGAAGAACGAACCGGCCTCGCGATTGAGGATAAGTGAGTGCTTACCTGTCCAGCCAAGTCCAGCTTTTTCAGCTAACGGGCGCTCGAGAATAGGCGCAGAATCGACAAACGGTCTAAAATTCAGCGAAACACAATGTTGCTGAATCATCTCGCCCAGCTTTTTGAGTCGGTTGCGCAGAAGCTTGTGATAGTCACGGCCCAGCGCATAACGGCTAACATAGCCGAGTTTGGGATTTTTCAGCGTGCTGGCAAATGCGGCGTTGGCAGGAAGATAATTCATCCGCACGCTGATCACGCGCAGCGTACCGGGCAATAATTCGTGAGGGCGAGCGCGCAGCATACCGTGACGCGCCATCCAGTCCATTTCGCCGTGGTACTGTTTGTCCAGCCATGCTTGCAGTTTGGGCTCGGACGCGCTGAGATCGGTATCGGTAATACCTACCTGCTGAAAGCCCAGTTCCAGCCCCCACTGTTTAATTTTTTGCGCTAACTGATTGAGATCGAGGGGCTCTGACATGACGGACCATACAATGAAGAAAAACCCCGTAAGTATACCACACACCGTCTGGCACGCCGACGATATCCGCCGCGGAGAACGTGAGGCGGCAGATGCGCTGGGGCTCACTCTCTATGAGCTGATGCTTCGCGCTGGCGAAGCCGCATTTCAGGTGTGTCGTTCGGCTTATCCTGACGCCCGCCACTGGCTGGTGCTGTGTGGTCATGGCAATAACGGTGGTGATGGTTATGTGGTCGCGCGGCTAGCCAAAGCCGTCGGCATTGATGTCACGCTGCTGGCCCAGGAAAGTGACAAGCCGTTGCCGGAAGAGGCCGCGCTGGCACGCGAGGCATGGTTAAACGCGGGAGGCGAAATCCATGCGACGAATATTGTCTGGCCCGAATCGGTGGATCTGATTGTTGATGCGCTGCTCGGCACCGGATTGCAGCAAGCACCTCGCGAATCCATTAGCCTGTTAATCGACCACGCTAATTCCCATCCTGCGCCGATTGTGGCGGTTGATATTCCTTCCGGCCTGTTGGCGGAAACCGGCGCCACGCCAGGCGCGGTGATCAACGCCGATCACACCATCACCTTTATTGCGCTGAAACCTGGCTTGCTCACCGGGAAAGCGCGGGATGTTACCGGACAACTGCATTTTGATTCGCTGGGGCTGGATAGCTGGCTGGCAGGTCAGGAGACGAAAATTCAGCGGTTTTCTGCTGAACAACTTTCTCACTGGCTGAAACCGCGTCGCCCGACTTCGCATAAAGGCGATCACGGGCGGCTGGTGATTATCGGTGGCGATCACGGTACGGCGGGGGCGATTCGTATGACGGGGGAAGCGGCGCTGCGTGCTGGCGCTGGTTTGGTCAGAGTGCTGACCCGCAGTGAAAACATTGCGCCGTTGCTGACCGCACGACCGGAATTGATGGTGCATGAACTGACGATGGACTCTCTTACCGAAAGCCTGGAATGGGCCGATGTGGTGGTGATTGGTCCCGGTCTGGGCCAGCAAGAGTGGGGGAAAAAAGCCCTGCAAAAAGTTGAGAATTTTCGCAAACCGATGTTGTGGGATGCCGATGCATTGAACCTGCTGGCAATCAATCCCGATAAGCGTCACAATCGCGTGATCACGCCGCATCCTGGCGAGGCCGCGCGGTTGTTGGGCTGTTCCGTCGCTGAAATTGAAAGTGACCGCTTACATTGCGCCCAACGTCTGGTACAACGTTATGGCGGCGTAGCGGTGCTGAAAGGTGCCGGAACCGTGGTCGCCGCCCATCCTGACGCTTTAGGCATTATTGATGCCGGAAATGCAGGCATGGCGAGCGGCGGCATGGGCGATGTGCTCTCTGGTATTATTGGCGCATTGCTTGGGCAAAAACTGTCGCCGTATGATGCAGCCTGTGCAGGCTGTGTCGCACACGGCGCGGCAGCTGACGTACTGGCGGCGCGTTTTGGTACGCGCGGGATGCTGGCAACCGATCTCTTTTCCACGCTACAGCGTATTGTTAACCCGGAAGTGACTGATAAAAACCATGATGAATCGAGTAATTCCGCTCCCTGATGAGCAGGCAACATTAGACCTGGGCGAGCGGGTAGCGAAAGCCTGCGATGGCGCAACCGTAATCTATCTGTATGGCGATTTAGGCGCAGGTAAAACCACCTTTAGCCGGGGTTTTTTACAGGCTCTGGGTCATCAGGGTAATGTCAAAAGCCCCACTTATACGCTGGTCGAACCCTATACGCTCGACAACATAATGGTTTATCACTTTGATTTGTACCGCCTTGCCGATCCCGAGGAGCTGGAGTTTATGGGGATCCGCGATTATTTTGCCAACGATGCCATCTGCCTGGTGGAGTGGCCACAACAAGGTACAGGTGTTCTTCCTGACCCGGATGTCGAAATACACATTGATTATCAGGCACAAGGCCGTGAGGCGCGCGTGAGTGCGGTTTCCTCTGCGGGTGAATTGTTGCTGGCGCGTTTAGCCGGTTAACCTTTGAAAGGTGGCGGGATGATGTATCGCATCAGAAATTGGTTGGTTGCGACGTTGGTGCTGCTGTGCGCGCAGGCTGGCGCCGCGACGCTCTCTGATATTCAGGTTTCTAACGGCAACCAACAGGCGCGGATAACGTTGAGTTTTATTGGCGAGCCTGACTATGCGTTTAGCCATCAAGGTAAACGCACCGTGGCACTCGATATCAAACAAACGGGCGTGATTCAGGGGCTGCCGTTGTTGTTCAGCGGTAATAATCTGGTGAAGGCAATTCGCTCTGGAACGCCTAAAGATGCACAAACGTTGCGGCTGGTGGTCGATCTTACCGAAAACGGTAAAACCGAAGCGGTGAAGCGGCAGAATGGCAGCAATTACACCGTCGTCTTTACGATTAACGCCGATGTGCCGCCACCGCCTCCTCCGCCGCCAGTGGTTGCGAAACGCGTTGAAACGCCTGCGGTTGTCGCACCGCGCGTTAGCGAACCGGCGCGCAATCCGTTTAAAACAGAAAGCAACCGTACCACGGGTGTTATCAGCAGCAATACGGTAACGCGTCCGGCAGCGCGCGCGACGGCTAACACTGGCGATAAAATTGTCATCGCTATTGATGCCGGACACGGCGGCCAGGACCCTGGCGCTATCGGCCCTGGTGGTACACGGGAGAAAAATGTCACCATCGCCATTGCGCGTAAATTACGTACCTTGCTCAATAACGATCCGATGTTTAAGGGCGTTTTAACCCGTGACGGGGATTACTTTATCTCGGTGATGGGGCGTAGTGATGTGGCACGTAAGCAAAACGCCAATTTCCTTGTGTCGATTCATGCCGATGCCGCACCAAACCGTAGTGCCACCGGTGCCTCTGTATGGGTGCTCTCAAACCGTCGCGCCAACAGCGAAATGGCAAGCTGGCTGGAACAGCATGAGAAGCAGTCGGAGCTGCTGGGCGGGGCGGGTGATGTGCTGGCGAACAGTCAGGCCGACCCGTACCTAAGCCAGGCGGTGCTGGATTTACAGTTCGGTCATTCCCAGCGGGTAGGGTATGATGTGGCGACCAATATGATCAGTCAGTTGCAACGCATTGGCGAAATTCATAAACGCCGACCAGAACACGCCAGTCTCGGCGTTCTGCGTTCGCCGGATATCCCGTCAGTACTGGTCGAAACTGGTTTTATCAGCAATAACAGCGAAGAACGTTTGCTGGCGAGCGACGATTACCAACAACAACTGGCAGAAGCCATTTACAACGGCCTGCGCAATTACTTCCTTGCGCATCCAATGCAGTCTGCGCCGCAGGGTGCAACGGCACAAACTGCCAGTACGGTGACGACGCCAGATCGCACGCTGCCAAACTAAGGATTATTGATGCCAATTCAGGTCTTACCGCCACAACTGGCGAACCAGATTGCCGCAGGTGAGGTGGTCGAGCGACCTGCGTCGGTAGTCAAAGAACTGGTGGAAAACAGCCTCGATGCGGGCGCGACGCGTATCGATATTGATATCGAACGCGGTGGGGCGAAACTTATCCGCATTCGTGATAACGGCTGCGGTATCAAAAAAGATGAGCTGGCGCTGGCGCTGGCTCGTCATGCCACCAGTAAAATCGCCTCTCTGGACGATCTCGAAGCTATTATCAGCTTGGGCTTTCGCGGTGAGGCGCTGGCGAGTATCAGTTCGGTTTCCCGTCTGACGCTCACTTCGCGTACCACGGAGCAGCAGGAAGCCTGGCAGGCCTATGCCGAAGGGCGCGATATGGACGTGACGGTTAAACCGGCGGCGCATCCGGTGGGTACGACGCTGGAAGTGCTGGACCTGTTCTACAACACCCCGGCGCGGCGCAAATTCTTGCGCACCGAGAAAACCGAATTTAACCATATCGATGAAATCATCCGCCGCATTGCGCTGGCGCGTTTCGACGTCACTATCAACCTGTCGCATAACGGAAAAATCGTACGTCAGTACCGAGCAGTACCGGAAGGCGGGCAAAAAGAACGCCGTTTAGGGGCGATTTGCGGCACTGCTTTTCTCGAACATGCGCTGGCGATCGAATGGCAACACGGCGATCTCACGCTGCGCGGCTGGGTGGCTGATCCGAATCACATCACGCCCGCACTGGCGGAAATTCAGTATTGCTACGTAAATGGGCGCATGATGCGCGATCGCCTGATTAATCACGCGATCCGCCAGGCCTGCGAAGACAAACTGGGCGCCGATCAGCAACCGGCGTTTGTGCTATATCTGGAGATCGACCCGCATCAGGTGGACGTCAACGTCCATCCGGCAAAGCACGAAGTGCGCTTTCATCAGTCGCGTCTGGTGCATGACTTTATCTATCAGGGCGTGCTGAGCGTGCTGCAACAGCAGCTGGAAACGCCCTTGCCGTTGGAAGATAACGCCCAGTCAGCACCGCGCCATATACCCGAAAACCGCGTGGCAGCAGGGCGTAATCACTTTGCTGAACCGGCAGTTCGTGAGCCAGTGGCTCCGCGTTACTCTCCGTCTTCATCTCCTGTGCCTGCTGCAAGTAGTGGTAGCCGTCAGGCCGCCCCGTGGCCGAACGCGCAACCGGGCTACCAGAAACAGCAAGGCGATGTGTATCGCCAGCTTTTGCAAACGCCTGCACCGATGCACAAACCAAAAGTGCAAGAATCGCAGGAACTTACGCTGGCTGCGAATGGTCAAAGCTTTGGTCGGGTGTTGACTATCGTCCATTCGGACTGTGCGCTACTAGAACGTGACGGCAATATTTCACTTTTAGCCCTGCCGGTGGCGGAGCGCTGGTTACGTCAGGCGCAGTTAACGCCGGGAGATGCGCCGGTCTGCGCTCAGCCGCTGCTTATTCCGCTGCGGCTAAAAGTCTCTGGTGAAGAAAGAGCGGCCTTAGAAAAAGCGCAGTCTGCACTGGCGGAATTGGGTATTGAATTTCAGTCCGATGCGCAGCATGTGACCATCAGGGCCGTGCCTTTACCCTTACGCCAACAAAATTTACAAATCTTGATTCCTGAACTGATAGGCTACCTGGCGAAGCAGT
This sequence comes from Escherichia sp. E13S3, assembly GCF_004212325.1. Classification (NCBI taxonomy): domain Bacteria; kingdom Pseudomonadati; phylum Pseudomonadota; class Gammaproteobacteria; order Enterobacterales; family Enterobacteriaceae; genus Escherichia; species Escherichia sp. E13S3. Next base: position 456,263 of record NZ_RHJR01000003.1, on the reverse strand, counting down.
CCGTATTCGAACCTGGCAATATTGCGCAGTGGATTGCACGAAATCTGATGAGCGAACATGCGCAGTGGTCAATGGCACAGGCCATTACCCTGCTGACGGACGTAGAACGGTTATGTCCGCAGCTTGTGAAAACGCCGCCGGGTGGTCTGTTACAATCTGTTGATTTACATCCGGCGATAAAAGCCCTGAAAGATGAGTGATATCAGTAAGGCGAGCCTGCCTAAGGCGATTTTTTTAATGGGGCCGACGGCCTCCGGTAAAACGGCGTTAGCTATTGAGCTGCGTAAAATTTTACCAGTAGAGTTGATAAGCGTTGATTCTGCCCTTATTTACAAAGGGATGGATATCGGGACGGCGAAGCCGAACGCTGAAGAATTACTCGCCGCGCCGCACCGATTGCTGGATATTCGCGATCCGTCGCAGGCTTATTCGGCCGCTGATTTTCGCCGCGATGCGCTGGCGGAGATGGCCGATATCACGGCGGCGGGGCGGATCCCACTGTTAGTGGGCGGTACGATGTTGTATTTCAAGGCATTGCTGGAAGGGTTGTCGCCGCTACCGTCGGCGGACCCGGAAGTACGGGCCAGAATTGAGCAACAGGCGGCAGAGCAAGGTTGGGAGTCATTGCATCGTCAACTTCAGGAGATCGATCCGGTTGCGGCAGCAAGGATTCATCCAAATGATCCACAAAGGCTTTCCCGAGCACTGGAAGTTTTTTTCATTTCGGGTAAAACTTTAACGGAACTGACGCAAACGTCAGGAGACGCTCTACCGTATCAGGTGCATCAGTTCGCCATCGCCCCGGCGAGCCGTGAACTGCTCCATCAACGAATTGAGCAGCGTTTTCATCAGATGTTGGCTTCAGGTTTTGAAGCAGAAGTCCGGGCGCTTTTTGCCCGAGGAGATTTGCATACGGATTTGCCTTCCATTCGTTGCGTGGGTTATCGCCAGATGTGGTCTTACCTTGAAGGCGAAATCTCATACGATGAAATGGTTTATCGAGGTGTTTGCGCCACGAGACAGTTGGCGAAGCGGCAGATAACCTGGCTGCGTGGTTGGGAAGGGGTTCACTGGCTTGACAGTGAAAAACCAGAACAGGCGCGTGACGAAGTATTACAGGTTGTTGGTGCTATCGCAGGCTGAATGTGTACAATTGAGACGTATCGTGCGCAATTTTTTCAGAATCGAAAGGTTCAAAGTACAAATAAGCATATAAGGAAAAGAGAGAATGGCTAAGGGGCAATCTTTACAAGATCCGTTCCTGAACGCACTGCGTCGGGAACGTGTTCCAGTTTCTATTTATTTGGTGAATGGTATTAAGCTGCAAGGACAAATCGAGTCTTTTGATCAGTTCGTGATCCTGTTGAAAAACACGGTCAGCCAGATGGTTTATAAGCACGCGATTTCTACTGTTGTCCCGTCTCGCCCGGTTTCTCATCACAGTAACAACGCCGGTGGCGGTACCAGCAGTAACTACCATCATGGTAGCAGCGCGCAGAATACTTCCGCGCAACAGGACAGCGAAGAAACCGAATAAGGTTTCGGGCTGTTTTTTTTACACGGGGAGCCAGCGATCCTGCGTTCCCCGCTGATCTATTTAGAGGGTTATACGCTTGTTTGACCGTTATGATGCTGGTGAGCAGGCGGTACTGGTACACATCTATTTTACGCAAGACAAAGATATGGAAGACCTCCAGGAGTTTGAATCTCTGGTCTCTTCCGCCGGTGTCGAAGCATTGCAGGTGATTACCGGTAGCCGTAAAGCGCCGCACCCAAAGTATTTTGTAGGTGAAGGTAAAGCAGTTGAAATTGCGGAAACCGTAAAAGCGACGGGTGCTTCGGTCGTTCTTTTTGACCATGCCCTGAGCCCGGCGCAGGAGCGTAACCTGGAGCGTTTGTGCGAGTGTCGTGTTATCGACCGCACCGGCCTTATTTTAGATATTTTCGCCCAACGTGCGCGTACCCATGAGGGTAAGTTGCAGGTTGAGCTGGCGCAGCTGCGCCATCTGGCTACGCGCCTGGTGCGTGGCTGGACCCACCTTGAAAGACAGAAAGGCGGGATCGGTTTGCGTGGTCCGGGTGAAACCCAGCTCGAAACCGACCGTCGTTTGTTGCGTAATCGCATCGTACAGATACAGTCGCGCCTGGAAAGAGTTGAAAAGCAGCGTGAGCAGGGGCGGCAATCACGTATCAAAGCCGACGTCCCTACTGTTTCGCTGGTGGGATATACCAACGCCGGTAAATCTACCCTTTTCAATCGCATCACCGAAGCGCGGGTCTACGCGGCAGACCAGTTGTTTGCCACCCTCGACCCGACGTTGCGGCGTATTGACGTCGCGGATGTCGGTGAAACCGTGCTGGCAGATACCGTAGGGTTTATTCGCCACCTGCCGCACGATCTGGTGGCGGCGTTTAAAGCCACGTTGCAAGAGACGCGGCAAGCCACATTGCTGCTGCATGTGATTGATGCGGCGGATGTGCGTGTACAAGAAAACATCGAAGCGGTGAATACGGTTCTTGAAGAGATCGATGCTCACGAGATCCCAACTCTGCTGGTGATGAACAAGATCGATATGCTGGAAGATTTCGAACCGCGTATTGATCGGGACGAAGAGAACAAACCGATCCGTGTCTGGCTTTCCGCACAGACCGGAGCGGGGATACCACAGCTTTTTCAGGCTTTGACGGAGCGGCTTTCCGGCGAGGTGGCGCAGCATACATTGCGTCTGCCACCGCAGGAAGGGCGTCTGAGAAGTCGTTTTTATCAGCTTCAGGCAATAGAAAAAGAGTGGATGGAGGAAGACGGCAGCGTAAGTCTGCAAGTTCGTATGCCGATCGTTGACTGGCGTCGCCTCTGTAAACAAGAACCGACGTTGATCGATTACCTGATCTAACGGCGTAGCGTCTGAAGCGTGGAGTCATATCCTCTGGCGTCGAAAGACAACAGGGATCACCGCATAACAAATATGGAGCACAAACATGGCGTGGAATCAGCCCGGTAATAACGGACAAGACCGCGACCCGTGGGGAAGCAGCAAACCTGGCGGCAACTCTGAGGGAAATGGAAACAAAGGCGGTCGCGATCAAGGGCCACCTGATTTAGATGATATCTTCCGCAAACTGAGCAAAAAGCTCGGTGGTCTGGGCGGCGGTAAAGGCACCGGATCTGGCGGTGGCAGTTCATCGCAAGGCCCGCGCCCGCAGCTTGGCGGTCGTGTCGTTACCATCGCAGCGGCAGCGATTGTCATTATCTGGGCGGCCAGTGGTTTCTACACCATTAAAGAAGCCGAACGCGGCGTGGTAACACGCTTTGGCAAATTCAGCCATCTGGTTGAGCCGGGTCTGAACTGGAAACCGACGTTTATCGACGAAGTCAAACCGGTGAACGTGGAAGCCGTGCGTGAACTGGCCGCTTCTGGTGTGATGCTGACGTCGGACGAGAACGTGGTGCGCGTTGAGATGAACGTGCAGTACCGCGTAACTAATCCGGAAAAATACCTGTATAGCGTGACCAGCCCGGATGACAGCCTGCGTCAGGCTACCGACAGCGCCCTGCGTGGGGTTATCGGTAAATACACTATGGACCGCATTCTGACGGAAGGTCGTACCGTGATTCGTAGCGATACTCAGCGCGAACTGGAAGAGACTATCCGCCCGTATGACATGGGTATCACGCTGCTGGACGTCAACTTCCAGGCTGCTCGTCCGCCGGAAGAAGTAAAAGCGGCGTTTGATGATGCGATTGCCGCGCGTGAAAACGAACAGCAATACATTCGTGAAGCAGAAGCGTATACCAACGAAGTTCAGCCGCGTGCGAACGGTCAGGCGCAACGTATCCTCGAAGAGGCGCGTGCGTACAAGGCCCAGACCATCCTGGAAGCTCAGGGTGAAGTGGCGCGCTTTGCTAAACTTCTGCCGGAATATAAAGCCGCGCCGGAAATTACTCGCGAGCGTCTGTATATCGAGACGATGGAAAAAGTGTTGGGTAACACCCGCAAAGTGCTGGTTAACGATAAAGGTGGCAACCTGATGGTTCTGCCGTTAGACCAGATGCTGAAAGGTGGTAACGCCCCTGCGGCGAAGAGCGATAACGGTGCCAGCAATCTGCTGCGTCTGCCGCCAGCCTCTTCCTCCACAACCAGTGGAGCAAGCAACACGTCGTCCACCAGTCAGGGCGATATTATGGACCAACGCCGCGCCAACGCGCAGCGTAACGACTACCAGCGTCAGGGGGAATAACGATGCGTAAGTCAGTTATCGCGATTATCATCATCGTGCTGGTAGTGCTTTACATGTCTGTCTTTGTCGTCAAAGAAGGTGAGCGCGGTATTACGCTGCGTTTTGGTAAGGTACTGCGTGACGATGACAACAAACCTCTGGTTTATGAGCCGGGTCTGCATTTCAAGATACCGTTCATTGAAACGGTGAAAATGCTCGACGCGCGTATTCAGACCATGGATAACCAGGCCGACCGCTTTGTGACCAAAGAGAAGAAAGACCTGATCGTCGACTCTTACATCAAATGGCGCATCAGCGATTTCAGCCGTTACTACCTGGCAACGGGCGGTGGCGACATTTCGCAAGCGGAAGTGCTGTTGAAACGTAAGTTCTCTGACCGTCTGCGTTCTGAAATTGGTCGCCTGGACGTGAAAGACATCGTCACCGATTCCCGTGGTCGTCTGACCCTGGAAGTGCGTGACGCGCTGAACTCCGGTTCTGCGGGTACAGAAGATGAAGTTACTACCCCGGCAGCAGATAACGCCATTGCCGAAGCGGCAGAGCGCGTAACGGCTGAGACGAAGGGCAAAGTTCCGGTCATCAACCCGAACAGTATGGCGGCGCTGGGTATTGAAGTTGTCGATGTGCGTATCAAGCAGATCAACCTGCCGACCGAAGTGTCTGAAGCGATCTACAACCGTATGCGCGCCGAGCGTGAAGCGGTAGCACGTCGTCATCGTTCACAAGGTCAGGAAGAAGCAGAAAAACTGCGTGCGACTGCTGACTATGAAGTCACCAGAACGCTGGCAGAAGCAGAACGTCAGGGCCGTATCATGCGCGGTGAAGGTGATGCCGAAGCTGCCAAGCTGTTTGCAGACGCATTCAGCAAGGATCCAGACTTCTACGCGTTCATTCGTAGCCTGCGTGCTTATGAGAACAGCTTCTCTGGCAATCAGGACGTGATGGTCATGAGCCCGGACAGCGATTTCTTCCGCTATATGAAGACGCCGAGCTCCGCGACGCGTTAATATAACGACCGCGGTACAGGTCAATAAAGCCACCGCATCCTCAGGGATGTCGGTGGTTTTCTTTTTCTATAAGGATAATGAATGAATTCGACTATCTGGCTGGCGCTTGCCCTGGTTTTAGTGTTGGAAGGTTTAGGGCCGATGCTTTACCCGAAGGCATGGAAGAAGATGATCTCCGCAATGACTAATTTACCCGATAATATTTTACGTCGTTTTGGCGGTGGACTTGTGGTTGCGGGCGTTGTGGTCTACTACATGTTGAGGAAAACGATTGGCTGAGCAAAAAATAGGCTGACTAAGGTCATTTTTGGATGCAAAAAGTGCTGTAACTCTGAAAAAGCGATGGTAGAATCCATTTTTAAGCAAACGGTGATTTTGAAAAATGGGTAACAACGTCGTCGTACTGGGCACCCAATGGGGTGACGAAGGTAAAGGTAAGATCGTCGATCTTCTGACTGAACGGGCTAAATATGTTGTACGCTACCAGGGCGGTCACAACGCAGGCCATACTCTCGTAATCAACGGTGAAAAAACCGTTCTCCATCTTATTCCATCAGGTATTCTCCGCGAGAATGTAACCAGCATCATCGGTAACGGTGTTGTGCTGTCTCCGGCCGCGCTGATGAAAGAGATGAAAGAACTGGAAGACCGTGGCATCCCCGTTCGTGAGCGTCTGCTACTGTCCGAAGCATGTCCGCTGATCCTTGATTATCACGTTGCGCTGGATAACGCGCGTGAGAAAGCGCGTGGCGCGAAAGCGATCGGCACCACCGGTCGTGGTATCGGGCCTGCTTATGAAGATAAAGTGGCACGTCGCGGTCTGCGTGTTGGCGACCTTTTCGACAAAGAAACCTTCGCTGAAAAACTGAAAGAAGTGATGGAATATCACAACTTCCAGTTGGTTAACTACTACAAAGCTGAAGCGGTTGATTACCAGAAAGTTCTGGATGATACGATGGCAGTTGCCGACATCCTGACTTCTATGGTGGTTGACGTTTCTGACCTGCTCGACCAGGCGCGTCAGCGTGGCGATTTCGTCATGTTCGAAGGTGCGCAGGGTACGCTGCTGGATATCGACCACGGTACTTATCCGTACGTAACTTCTTCCAACACCACTGCTGGTGGCGTGGCGACCGGTTCCGGCCTGGGCCCGCGTTATGTTGATTACGTTCTGGGTATCCTCAAAGCTTACTCCACTCGTGTAGGTGCAGGTCCGTTCCCGACCGAACTGTTTGATGAAACTGGCGAGTTCCTCTGCAAGCAGGGTAACGAGTTCGGCGCAACTACGGGTCGTCGTCGTCGTACCGGCTGGCTGGATACTGTTGCCGTTCGTCGTGCGGTACAGCTGAACTCCCTGTCTGGCTTCTGCCTGACCAAACTGGACGTTCTGGATGGCCTGAAAGAGGTGAAACTCTGCGTGGCTTACCGTATGCCGGATGGTCGCGAAGTGACTACCACTCCGCTGGCTGCTGACGACTGGAAAGGTGTAGAGCCGATTTACGAAACCATGCCGGGCTGGTCTGAATCCACCTTCGGCGTGAAAGATCGTAGCGGCCTGCCGCAGGCGGCGCTGAACTACATCAAGCGCATTGAAGAGCTGACCGGTGTACCGATCGATATCATCTCTACCGGCCCGGATCGTTCTGAAACCATGATTCTGCGCGACCCGTTCGACGCGTAATTCTGGGACGCCCGGCAGATATTTTGCCTGCTGGGCTAACAGTGTGATACATTGCTGTGTCGGGTAAGCCATTACGCTATCCGACACAGTGTTAAATCCTCGCTTTTTTCCTTCCCCAAACTGAAATAAATTAGCGACACAGCTTGTGGCTGGTTTATCATCAATATAAATGTATTTTTTCCCGATTTCCCTTTTTTGAGGTTGATGTGCAGTTAACGAGTTTCACTGATTACGGATTACGTGCGCTGATCTACATGGCATCATTGCCAGAAGGGCGGATGACCAGTATTTCTGAAGTGACTGACGTCTACGGCGTCTCCCGTAATCATATGGTCAAAATAATCAATCAACTTAGTCGTGCCGGCTACGTGACTGCTGTTCGTGGAAAAAATGGCGGCATTCGCCTGGGTAAACCGGCGAGTGCGATACGTATTGGTGATGTGGTGCGCGAGCTGGAACCTTTATCGCTGGTGAATTGCAGTAGTGAGTTTTGCCACATTACACCTGCCTGTCGGTTGAAACAGGCACTTTCTAAGGCCGTGCAAAGTTTTCTTACGGAACTGGATAACTACACGCTTGCCGATTTGGTTGAAGAGAATCAACCGCTTTATAAATTATTGCTGGTGGAGTGACGAAAATCTTCATCAGAGATGACAACGGAGGAACCGAGATGTCACAAGATCCTTTCCAGGAACGCGAAGCTGAAAAATACGCGAATCCCATCCCTAGTCGGGAATTTATCCTCGAACATTTAACCAAACGAGAAAAACCGGCCAGCCGTGATGAGCTGGCGGTAGAACTGCACATTGAAGGCGAAGAGCAGCTTGAAGGCCTGCGTCGCCGCCTGCGCGCGATGGAGCGCGATGGTCAACTGGTCTTCACTCGCCGTCAGTGCTATGCGCTGCCGGAACGCCTCGACCTGGTGAAAGGTACCGTTATTGGCCACCGTGATGGCTACGGCTTTCTACGGGTTGAAGGACGTAAAGATGATTTGTATCTCTCCAGCGAGCAGATGAAAACCTGCATTCATGGCGATCAGGTGCTGGCGCAACCGCTGGGCGCTGACCGTAAAGGTCGTCGTGAAGCGCGTATTGTTCGCGTACTGGTGCCAAAAACCAGCCAGATTGTTGGTCGCTACTTTACCGAAGCGGGCGTCGGCTTTGTGGTTCCTGACGACAGCCGTCTGAGCTTCGATATCTTAATCCCGCCCGATCAGATCATGGGCGCGCGGATGGGCTTTGTGGTGGTTGTTGAACTGACCCAACGCCCGACTCGCCGTACCAAAGCGGTGGGTAAAATCGTCGAAGTGCTGGGCGACAATATGGGCACCGGCATGGCGGTTGATATCGCTCTGCGTACCCATGAAATTCCGTATATCTGGCCGCAGGCTGTTGAGCAACAGGTTGCCGGGCTGAAAGAAGAAGTGCCGGAAGAAGCAAAAGCGGGTCGTGTCGATCTGCGCGATTTACCGCTGGTCACCATTGATGGCGAAGACGCCCGTGACTTTGACGATGCAGTTTACTGCGAGAAAAAACGCGGCGGCGGTTGGCGTTTATGGGTCGCGATTGCCGACGTCAGCTACTATGTGCGTCCGCCAACACCGCTGGACAGCGAAGCGCGTAACCGTGGTACGTCTGTGTATTTCCCTTCGCAGGTTATCCCGATGCTGCCGGAAGTGCTCTCTAACGGCCTGTGCTCGCTCAACCCGCAGGTAGACCGCCTGTGTATGGTGTGCGAGATGACCATTTCGTCGAAAGGCCGCCTGACTGGCTACAAATTCTATGAAGCGGTGATGAGCTCTCACGCGCGTCTGACCTACACCAAAGTCTGGCATATTCTGCAGGGCGATCAGGATCTGCGCGAGCAGTACGCGCCGCTGGTTAAGCATCTCGAAGAGTTGCATAACCTCTATAAAGTGCTGGATAAAGCCCGTGAAGAACGCGGTGGGATCTCATTTGAGAGCGAAGAAGCGAAGTTCATTTTCAACGCTGAACGCCGTATTGAGCGTATCGAACAGACCCAACGTAACGACGCACACAAGTTAATTGAAGAGTGTATGATTCTGGCGAATATCTCGGCGGCGCGTTTCGTTGAGAAAGCCAAAGAACCGGCACTGTTCCGTATTCACGATAAGCCGAGCACCGAAGCGATTACCTCTTTCCGTTCAGTGCTGGCGGAGCTGGGGCTGGAACTGTCGGGCGGTAACAAGCCGGAACCGCGTGACTACGCGGAGCTGCTGGAGTCGGTTGCCGATCGTCCTGATGCAGAAATGCTGCAAACCATGCTGCTACGCTCGATGAAACAGGCGATTTACGATCCGGAAAACCGTGGTCACTTTGGTCTGGCATTGCAGTCCTATGCGCACTTCACTTCGCCGATTCGTCGTTATCCTGACCTGACGCTGCATCGCGCCATTAAGTATCTGCTGGCGAAAGAGCAGGGGCATCAGGGCAACACCACTGAAACCGGCGGCTACCATTATTCGATGGAAGAGATGCTGCAACTGGGTCAGCACTGTTCGATGGCGGAACGTCGTGCCGACGAAGCAACGCGCGATGTGGCTGACTGGCTGAAGTGTGACTTCATGCTCGACCAGGTGGGCAACGTCTTTAAAGGCGTTATTGCCAGCGTCACCGGCTTTGGCTTCTTTGTTCGTCTCGACGACCTGTTCATTGATGGTCTGGTCCACGTCTCTTCGCTGGACAATGACTACTATCGCTTTGATCAGGTGGGTCAACGGCTGATGGGCGAATCCAGCGGCCAGACTTATCGCCTGGGCGATCGCGTGGAAGTTCGCGTCGAAGCGGTTAATATGGACGAGCGCAAAATCGACTTTAGCCTGATCTCCAGCGAACGCGCTCCGCGCAACGTCGGTAAAACGGCGCGCGAGAAAGCGAAAAAAGGCGATGCAGGCAAAAAAGGCGGCAAGCGTCGTCAGGTCGGTAAAAAGGTAAACTTTGAGCCAGACAGTGCCTTCCGCGGCGAGAAAAAAACGAAGCCGAAAGCGGCGAAGAAAGACGCGAGAAAAGCGAAAAAGCCATCGGCGAAAACGCAGAAAATAGCCGCAGCGACCAAAGCGAAGCGTGCGGCGAAGAAAAAAGTGGCAGAGTGATCATTACCCTCTTCAAACAGAAGAGGGTTAGATTGCTGACAAAATGCGCTTTGTTCATGCCGGATGCGGCGTGAACACCTTATCCGGCCTACATAATCACGCAAATTCAATATATTGCAGGGATCATGTAGGCCGGATAAACGTAGTGCATCAGGCAAAACGTAAACAACGAGTACATTAATGAGCGAAATGATTTACGGCATCCACGCAGTGCAGGCCCTGCTGGAACGCGCCCCTGAACGTTTTCAGGAAGTCTTTATTTTAAAAGGCCGTGAAGATAAACGTCTGTTACCGCTGATTCACGCCCTTGAGTCCCAGGGCGTGGTTATCCAGCTGGCAAACCGCCAATATCTCGATGAGAAAAGCGACGGTGCCGTGCATCAGGGCATTATCGCCCGTGTGAAACTAGGACGGCAGTATCAGGAAAACGATCTGCCGGATCTGATCGCTTCGCTCGATCAACCGTTCCTGCTGATCCTCGACGGTGTAACCGATCCGCATAATCTCGGTGCGTGCCTGCGTAGCGCGGATGCCGCTGGCGTTCATGCGGTAATTGTGCCGAAAGATCGCTCTGCACAGCTCAACGCCACGGCGAAAAAAGTGGCCTGCGGCGCGGCAGAAAGCGTTCCGCTGATTCGAGTGACCAACCTGGCGCGTACTATGCGTATGTTGCAGGAAGAGAATATCTGGATCGTCGGTACGGCAGGTGAAGCGGATCACACGCTCTATCAGAGCAAAATGACCGGGCGCCTGGCGCTGGTGATGGGCGCTGAAGGTGAAGGCATGCGTCGCCTGACTCGTGAACATTGCGACGAGTTGATCAGCATCCCAATGGCAGGAAGTGTTTCTTCGCTGAACGTTTCGGTTGCGACCGGAATTTGCTTATTTGAAGCGGTTCGCCAGCGCAGCTAATCCCTCTGATTTAAGAAAAACCATCCAGATTTGGATGGTTTTTTTTTATCTATAGCTGGTAAGATAATTACGCTCTATAAATATTCACCTTATTAATAATTAAATTTTATATATATGGAATAATATATGATATGGAATCCGTTGGCGCTGGCGACAGCGTTACAAGCTGTACCTAAACAAAATATTGATGTAACAAATAGTGAAAATGCATTAATTATTAAAATGAATGATTACGGCGATTTGCAAATCAATGTTCTTTTTACTTCTCGCCAGATGATTATCGAAACATTTATTTGTCCGGTAAGCTATATCAATAATCCAAATGAATTTAATACATTCCTTTTAAGAAATCAGAAAATTATGCCGTTATCATCGGTGGGGATCTCCAGCGTGCAACAGGAAGAGTATTACATTGTTTTTGGGGCGTTATCGCTTAAATCTTCTCTTGAAGATATCCTGCTTGAGATAACCTCGCTGGTAGATAATGCATTGGATCTGGCTGAAATTACAGAAGAATATTCACACTAATTACAAGGACGGGTATTTATGGGAATTTTAAAAAGTTTATTTACGCTGGGGAAATCGTTTATCTCCCAGGCGGAAGAATCCATTGAAGAAACCCAGGGCGTGCGCATGCTGGAACAACATATTCGGGACGCCAAAGCTGAACTGGATAAAGCCGGAAAATCTCGCGTCGATCTGCTGGCGCGGGTGAAATTAAGTAACGATAAGCTGAAAGATTTACGCGAGCGTAAAACCAGTCTGGAAGCCCGTGCGCTGGAAGCATTAAGCAAGAACGTTAACCCATCGTTAATTAACGAAGTCGCCGAAGAAATTGCGCGCCTTGAGAATCTTATTACCGCTGAAGAACAGGTGTTGTCGAATCTGGAAGTCTCCCGTGATGGCGTGGAAAAAGCAGTTACAGCGACAGCGCAGCGTATCGCTCAGTTTGAGCAGCAAATGGAAGTCGTTAAAGCCACTGAAGCCATGCAGCGTGCACAACAGGCTGTAACGACTTCTACCGTTGGCGCATCTTCCAGCGTTTCGACAGCGGCAGAATCCTTAAAACGCCTCCAAACGCGTCAGGCCGAACGTCAGGCTCGCCTGGATGCTGCTGCACAGTTGGAAAAAGTCGCAGACGGTCGCGATCTTGATGAAAAGCTGGCGGAAGCCGGAATTGGCGGTAGCAATAAAAGTAGCGCCCAGGATGTATTAGCAAGACTGCAACGCCAACAGGGCGAGTAATTTTTTTGCCAGCCTCACTAAAAGGCTGGCAACTATTTTAAGGATAAAATATGTCTGGTTTTTTCCAGCGTCTGTTTGGCAAGGATGATAAGCCTGCTATTAATCGCGGTCCGCTGGGACTCCATCTCAATAGTGGCTTTACGCTCGACTCGTTAACGTTTCGTTTGCTGGAAGATGAATTGCTGATTGCGCTGCCGGGTGAGGAATTTACGGTAGCCGCCGTCAGCCGCATCGATCTGGGCGGCGGTAGCCAGATTTTCCGCTACTACACTTCAGGCGATGAATTTCTGCAAATCAATACCACCGGCGGCGAAGATATTGATGACATTGATGATATCAAGCTCTTTGTCTATGAAGAGAGCTACGGTATCAGTAAAGAGAGTCACTGGCGCGAGGCGATCAACGCCAAGGCGATGGGGGCAATGACCTTAAACTGGCAGGATAAACGCTGGCAGCGATTTTTTAACAGCGAAGAACCGGGAAATATTGAACCCGTCTACATGCTGGAAAAAGTAGAAAATCAAAACCATGCCAAATGGGAGGTCCATAATTTTACCATGGGCTACCAACGGCAAGTGACCGAAGATACTTACGAATATTTGCTGTTAAATGGTGAGGAATCTTTTAACGATCTCGGCGAGCCGGAGTGGTTATTTTCGCGCGCGCTGGGCGTCGATATCTCGCTGACATCACTTAATATTATTGGTTAATTACAGGGACGTTTACGATGCATATACTGGATTCACTTCTTGCTTTTAGCGCCTATTTTTTTATTGGCGTGGCGATGATAATTATTTTTCTGTTTATCTACTCCAAAATTACACCGCACAACGAATGGCAATTAATCAAAAACAATAATACCGCGGCGTCACTGGCATTCAGCGGTACATTGTTGGGTTACGTGATCCCCTTATCCAGTGCGGCAATCAATGCGGTGAGCATTCCGGATTATTTCGCCTGGGGCGGGATTGCACTGGTGATTCAGTTACTCGTTTTTGCTGGTGTCAGACTTTATATGCCCGCATTAAGTGAAAAAATTATTAATCACAATACCGCAGCAGGAATGTTTATGGGAACCGCCGCGCTGGCTGGCGGTATTTTTAACGCAGCTTGTATGACATGGTAATGGACGATCATGGCCAGAAAACGCAAATCAAGAAATAACAGTAAAATTGGTCACGGAGCGATCAGTCGCATTGGTAGACCGAATAATCCTTTTGAGCCACGCCGCAATCGCTACGCACAAAAATACTTAACGTTGGTGTTAATGGGGGGCGCCGCTTTTTTAATAGTCAAAGGATGGAGTGAAAGTAGCGATGTCGATAACGACGGCGACGGAACGTTTTACGCGACAGTGCAGGATTGTATTGATGACGGTAATAATTCAGACATCTGTGCTCATGGCTGGAACAATGCCAAAGCGGCATTTTATGCCGATGTTCCGAAGAATATGACTCAGCAAAATTGCCATTTTAAGTATGAAAATTGCCATTTTAAGTATGAAAATTGCTATTACGACAATGTTGAACAGAGTTGGATCCCGGTCATTTCTGGATTTTTGTTAAGCCGGGTTATTCGTAAAGATCGCGATGAGCAGTTTGTTTATAACAGCGGTGGATCCTCATTTGCTTCCCGCCCCGTCTGGCGCAACACTTCCGGTGATTACTCCTGGCGCTCCGGTTCTGGCAAAAAAGAGTCTTATTCCACGGGCGGCTTTACCACCAAAAAAGCGTCTACCGTTTCGCGCGGCGGCTATGGTCGTTCTTCCAGCGCCCGTGGGCATTGGGGAGGCTAATCATGCTGAGACACAACGTTCCTGTGCGGCGGGATCTGGACCGGATTGCCGCCGATAACGGATTTGACTTTCATATCATCGACAATGAAATCTATTGGGATGAGAGTCGGGCTTACCGTTTTACTCTGCGCCAGATTGAAGAGAAGATCGAAAAACCGACTGCGGAACTGCATCAGATGTGCCTTGAGGTGGTGGATCGCGCGGTTAAAGATGAAGAGATCCTGACGCAACTGGCGATCCCTCCGTTGTACTGGGATGTGATCGCTGAAAGCTGGCGCTCCCGCGATCCTTCGCTGTATGGCCGGATGGATTTTGCCTGGTGTGGCAATGCGCCGGTGAAGCTGCTGGAATACAACGCTGATACGCCGACCTCGTTGTATGAGTCGGCTTATTTCCAGTGGTTGTGGCTGGAAGATGCCCGGCGCAGCGGCGTTATTCCGCGCGATGCCGATCAGTACAATGCCATTCAGGAGCGCCTGATTTCACGCTTTAGCGAGCTTTATAGCCGGGAGCCGTTTTATTTTTGCTGCTGTCAGGACACCGACGAAGACAGGAGTACCGTGCTGTACTTGCAGGACTGCGCTCAGCAGGCAGGACAGGAGTCGCGGTTTATCTACATTGAAGATCTCGGTTTGGGCGTCGGCGGTGTACTGACCGATCTTGATGATAATGTCATCCAGCGTGCATTTAAGCTGTACCCGCTGGAGTGGATGATGCGTGACGATAACGGTCCGCTGCTGCGCAAGCGTCGTGAGCAGTGGGTGGAGCCGTTATGGAAAAGTATCTTGAGTAACAAAGGGCTAATGCCGCTGCTTTGGCGCTTCTTTCCTGGTCATCCTAATCTTCTGGCGTCCTGGTTTGAGGGCGAAAAACCGCAGATCGCCGCTGGCGAAAGCTATGTGCGTAAACCGATCTACTCACGCGAGGGCGGTAACGTCACCATTTTCGACGGCCAGAATAACGTCGTTGACCACGCTGATGGTGATTACGCCGATGAACCGATGATCTATCAGGCGTTTCAACCGCTACCGCGATTTGGCGATAGTTACACGCTGATTGGTAGCTGGATTGTCGATGATGAAGCGTGTGGTATGGGGATTCGTGAAGATAACACGCTGATCACTAAAGACACTTCGCGTTTTGTTCCGCACTACATTGCGGGTTAAGAATGTTTTAGCAATCTCTTTCTGTCAGGAATCCGTGGCAGTGACCATACTAATGGTGACTGCCATTGATGGAGGGAGACACAGTGCACTGGCAAACTCACACTGTTTTTAATCAACCTATACCCTTAAATAACAGCAATTTATACCTGTCTGATGGCGCGCTCTGCGAAGCGGTAACGCGCGAAGGCGCTGGTTGGGATAGCGATTTTCTCGCCAGTATTGGTCAGCAACTCGGAACGGCAGAATCCCTTGAACTGGGGCGGCTGGCGAATGTAAACCCACCTGAACTGTTGCGCTACGATGCCCAGGGGCGACGTCTGGACGATGTCCGTTTCCATCCCGCATGGCACCTGCTGATGCAGGCGTTATGTACCAATCGGGTACATAACCTGGCCTGGGAAGAAGATGCTCGTTCTGGCGCATTTGTGGCGCGGGCGGCGCGTTTTATGTTGCACGCACAGGTTGAGGCCGGGTCATTATGCCCGATAACCATGACCTTTGCCGCCACGCCATTGCTGTTACAGATGTTACCCGCGCCGTTTCAGGACTGGACCACGCCGCTGTTGAGCGATCGCTACGATTCTCACTTATTGCCAGGTGGGCAAAAACGCGGTTTGTTGATTGGCATGGGAATGACGGAAAAGCAGGGCGGTTCCGATGTGATGAGCAACACCACTCGCGCCGAACGTCTGGACGATGGGTCTTATCGGCTGGTGGGGCATAAATGGTTTTTCTCGGTGCCACAAAGCGACGCGCATCTGGTGCTGGCACAGACCTCGGGCGGTTTGTCCTGCTTTTTTGTGCCGCGATTTTTGCCTGACGGGCAACGCAACGCGATTCGCCTGGAGCGTCTGAAAGATAAGTTAGGTAATCGTTCCAATGCCAGTTGCGAAGTGGAGTTTCAGGATGCCATTGGCTGGTTGCTGGGTCAGGAAGGGGAAGGGATTCGCCTGATCCTGAAAATGGGCGGGATGACGCGTTTTGATTGTGCTCTGGGTAGCCACTCCATGATGCGTCGTGCGTTCTCGCTGGCGATATATCACGCTCATCAACGCCATGTATTTGGTAATCCGTTAATCGAACAGCCCCTTATGCGCCATGTCTTAAGTCGCATGGCGCTTCAGCTTGAAGGGCAAACAGCGTTGTTGTTTCGTTTGGCGCGGGCGTGGGATCGGCGTGCCGATGCCAAAGAAGCCCTGTGGGCGCGTTTATTTACGCCAGCAGCGAAATTTGTGATCTGCAAACGTGGCATTCCGTTTGTGGCTGAAGCGATGGAGGTGCTGGGCGGTATTGGCTATTGCGAAGAGAGCGAACTACCGCGACTTTATCGGGAGATGCCAGTGAACAGCATCTGGGAAGGCTCTGGCAATATTATGTGCCTCGATGTGCTGCGCGTTCTTAATAAGCAAGCGGGCGTCTACGATTTGCTGTCGGAAGCGTTTATGGAAGTGAAAGGGCAAGATCGTTATTTTGATCGCGCGGTTCGTCGCTTACAACAGCAACTGCGCAAACCGGCTGAAGAATTGGGACGGGAGATAACACATCAATTATTTTTGCTGGGCTGCGGCGCGCAAATGTTGAAATATGCTTCTCCGCCAATGGCGCAGGCGTGGTGTCAGGTGATGTTAAATACGCGCGGTGGCGTGCGGTTGTCAGAGCAGATCCAGAATGATTTATTGCTGCGGGCGACGGGGGGAGTGTGTTTGTAAGCGTATACGACGGATGCGACGCTGGTTTCGATTAACTAAATGAAATATGTGAAAATTGTAGGCCGGACAAGGCGCTCGCGCCGTATCCGGCATTGTTCATTCGCTGCAGATGACACTCACGCATACAGTATCGCCTGTACACGCCAGTTATCGGGCTGTTGGTCTTCGTACATGGTAATAATGCGGTACCATGACGCACCTTGTTCATCGGCCTTTAACGCCACGATACGTTCCACGTCCTGCGGATCCCCTGAAATATTGCTAACCGAGATCTGACCTATTTCATTCAGGCCCGTCACGCAGTCAGCACTGGCGAATTCTGCAGACTGTGCCGTGGCGCTCGCAGGGCAAGTCACTAATTGCAGCGAGGGTGAGGCAAGTAATTGTTTCATCGTCAGCTCCATTTTTCGTTTCCCCACATGTGGCAGGGCATTCCATCGCGGTAATAAACGCCCGAGCTTCCCGCCGGTAATTTATTGTGCACAGGTAAACGCATAGGGACGCAAAGCAATGTAAAGCTGGCTGTATAAGTTGTCTGATTTATTTACGGTATATACTCGTCATACTTCAAGTTGCATGTGCTGCGTCTGCGTTCACTCACCCCAGTCACTTACTTATGTAAGCTCCTGGGGATTCACTCGCTTGTCGCCTTCCTGCAACTCGAATTATTTAGAGTATAAAATGGCTTGTGAATACCACTGTCCTGTCACGATGGTTTCATCCACCATTACGACAACGTAATAATCAGCTTTTGCAGCGACAGCTTTCGCTCTGATTTCTGCTAATGCGTCATCCGGAGAGCCCCGTACCATCGTGCTTACGCTACCTATTCGCTGTAACCCTTGTGTCTGGTCGCGGCGAATCTCTTGCGGATGGTCCGTTACTGGCGGTGCTGGCTGTGGCGTACCTTGCAGTGCGCTACAGGCGCTTAGCATCAACACCAATAATAAACTGGCAAACCGATAAATAACGCTATTACGTTTCCTGCTAACCATAGTGTAGTGCCTTATTTATTTAACTTGAGGGGAATGTTCCCGAATTGTTACCTGGTACGCGATTTTCGAATGAAAACGTTGTGAAAGCGTAATCCACATCTCAACATTATGAACTAATACGGTCAGCAGAAACTTGTGCTAAGGATTTCTTCATGTCATACCAGACTCAAAGGAGAAAAAGATGATTGAATTAGAATCACGCGTGCTGGCTGATATTCCCGTTCTTCACGCTTATCCCGTAGGGCAAAAAGAAATCCCGTTACCGTGTGTGATTTTTTATCACGGATTTACTTCATCCAGCCTGGTTTATAGCTATTTTGCCGTCGCGCTGGCGCAGGCTGGTTTCCGGGTGATCATGCCGGATGCGCCCAATCACGGTAGCCGTTTTAGTGGCGACGCAGCGCGGCGTTTAAATCAATTCTGGCAAATCTTGCTACAAAGTATGCAGGAATTCACTACCTTACGTGCGGCAATAGCCGAAGAAAACTGGCTGCTTGATGAACGCCTGGCGGTTGGTGGCGCGTCAATGGGTGCAATGACCGCACTGGGAATTACCGCTCGCCACCCCACGGTGAAATGTACCGCCAGCATGATGGGATCGGGCTATTTTACATCGCTTGCCCGTTCACTGTTTCCACCGTTGAAGCCTGAAACGCCAGCACAGCAAAACGAATTTAATAACATTATTGCTCCACTGGCAGAGTGGGAAGCGACAAACCACCTGGACAAACTGGGAAGCAGGCCACTGCTGTTGTGGCATGGCCTTGACGATGATGTTGTGCCTGCCGAGGAATCACTACGTTTGCAGCATGCATTAAGAGAAACGGGACGAGATAAACAGTTAACCTGTTCATGGCAGCCTGGCGTGCGCCACCGTATTACACCCGAGGCGTTAGATGCTGCAGTGACGTTTTTCCACCAGCATCTTTAAACACGCAGAATGCTGACCCCTTGCGCTTCCAGCTGTTGCAGGATCTCTGGGTTAGCATTTTTGCCGGTGATCAGCATATCGATTTGATCGGCGCGGCTAAAAAGCATTCCCGCGCGTTCGCCAATCTTACTGCTATCGACCAATACCACCAGTTTCCCTACCACACTCAACATCTTCTGTTCTGCCATTGCTGTCAGCATATCGGTTTTATATAACCCTTCTGCGGTCAGCCCTTTGCCGCTGGTAAACATCCAGTGCCCGGCATAGAGACTGTTTTCGCTGCCCTGTGGGCTTAAGGTGATGGACTGACTTTTGTTGTACTGCCCGCCCATGATGATCACGCTGTCATGTTCCTGATCGATCAGATAGTTTGCCAGCGGGAGATAATTAGTGATGATTTGCACCGGTTTGCCACACATTTCCCGGCCGAGCAGAAACGCGGTAGAGCCGCAGTTGATGACTACACTTTCGCCCGGATTAACCAACTGCGAGGCCGCTTTAGCGATACGTACTTTTTCATCGTGATTCTGCGCCTGATGCAGATTCATCGGCGTCCATCGCGGGCGCTGCTGGGTAATCGCTTCGGCGCCGTTGCGCACTTTCTTCAGTTTGCCGCTTTCGTCGAGTTTATTGATATCGCGTCGCGCAGTGGCAGGCGAAATTCCCAGACGCTCAACGACTTTCTCCACGGTCACAAAGCCCAATTGTGCGAGCATTTCCAGGAGGATTTGATGTCTTTGTGCTTCAGTCATGAGCTATTCCGATAAAATTTGATTTTTTTAGATGATATTTGAAATAGCCAGGAAATACTACGCCGGATAGCGCGAACAGATCCACGCTACCCGGTATCAACGACAGATTACAGGAACGATTTGAACGGCAGATCCGGTTCAATGGTGAAGCAATCGTCAAAACCACGCGGATAGTGATACTCGAAGTTATCTTTATCCAACGGCCAGGTAAACTTGCCACCGACCTGCCAGATAAACGGCTTAAAGCCATACTTCAGACGATCTTTTTTCATCTCCCACAGTACGCGGATTTCCTGCGGATCGGCCTGGAAGTTTGACCAGATATCATGGTGGAACGGGATAACTACTTTCGCATTCAACGCTTCGCCCATACGCAGCATATCGGCGCTGGTCATTTTGTCGGTAATACCGCGTGGGTTCTCACCATACGATCCTAACGCCACGTCGATCTGATGCTCGTTGCCATGTTTTGCATAGTAGTTAGAGTAGTGGGAATCGCCGCTGTGATACAGGGAACCGCCCGGTGTTTTGAACAGATAGTTTACTGCGCGATCGTCCATACCATCTGGCAGTACACCAGCTGCTTTTTGATCGGCAGGCAGGGTGATCAGTGCAGTACGGTCGAACGCGTCAAGGGCATGAATTTCAATGTCTTTCACTTTTACCACATCGCCTGGTTTGACCACGATGCAGCGTTCTTTCGGTACTCCCCAGCCAATCCATAAATCCACGCAGGTTTTCGGTCCGATAAACGGTACGTCATCAGCACAGTTCTGCATCACGGCAGCAGCGACGTTGACGTCGATATGATCGTTGTGATCGTGAGTTGCCAGTACCGCGTCGATCTGGCGAATCGCAAACGGATCAAGAACAAACGGGGTAGTACGCAGGTTTGGCTGCAGTTTTTTCACGCCAGCCATGCGCTGCATCTGGTGACCCTGTTTCATCAGCGGGTTACCGTGACTTTGTTTGCCAGTACCGCACCAGAAATCAACGCAAACGTTGGTGCCACCTTCCGATTTCAGCCAGATCCCAGTACAACCGAGCCACCACATCGCGAATGTACCAGGAGCTACCTGCTCTTGTTCAATTTCTTCATTCAGCCAGCTACCCCACTCCGGGAAAGTGCTCAGGATCCAGGATTCACGGGTGATACTTTTCACTTTACTCATCGCCATTTACCTTCATGATGTTCAATTTTAATCAATATGTGATTTGTTTTGATTAATCCTGACACTATTTTTTCAGGAAGGCAATGACCATTTTTTGACTTTTTGCCAGGGGAATTGTTGTTGATTTTGAGATTGGAAAGATTTAATGGAATGTGTAATTCATTTAACTAAATGAATTTAAATGAGTAATTGTTTCGTTGCATGAATCCCACTCTATCCATGTGGAATTATTTGCGTGCCGCGTCACATTTAATCATAAATAATCTTGTTGTGATTACTTTTGAAAATTAGAGTGAATGCACAACATTCCGGGTGTGCGGAATACCCGGTTACCTCTTCTTCAGGAGATCGTTATGGAGATCCTCTACAACATCTTTACCGTGTTTTTTAACCAGGTCATGACCAATGCCCCGTTGTTGCTGGGTATTGTGACCTGTCTGGGCTACATCCTACTGCGCAAAAGTGTCAGCGTTATTATCAAAGGCACCATCAAAACGATTATCGGTTTTATGCTGTTGCAGGCAGGGTCCGGCATCCTGACCAGCACCTTCAAACCGGTGGTGGCGAAAATGTCGGAAGTTTATGGCATCAATGGTGCGATTTCAGATACTTACGCTTCGATGATGGCCACTATCGAGCGCATGGGCGATGCCTATAGCTGGGTGGGTTATGCGGTGTTGCTGGCTCTGGCGCTGAACATTTGTTACGTGCTGCTGCGTCGTATTACCGGTATTCGCACCATCATGCTGACTGGCCACATTATGTTTCAGCAGGCGGGGCTGATTGCCGTCACGCTGTTCATCTTTGGCTACTCCATGTGGACCACCATTATCTGCACGGCGATTCTGGTTTCGCTCTACTGGGGCATTACCTCCAACATGATGTACAAGCCGACTCAGGAAGTGACGGATGGCTGTGGTTTCTCCATCGGTCACCAGCAGCAGTTTGCATCATGGATTGCTTATAAAGTCGCGCCGTTCCTGGGCAAAAAAGAGGAGAGCGTTGAAGACCTCAAACTGCCTGGCTGGCTGAACATTTTCCACGACAACATCGTCTCCACGGCGATTGTCATGACCATCTTCTTTGGCGCCATTCTGCTCTCCTTCGGTATCGACACCGTGCAGGCGATGGCAGGCAAAGTGAACTGGACGGTCTACATCCTGCAAACCGGTTTCTCTTTTGCGGTGGCGATCTTCATCATCACTCAGGGCGTGCGCATGTTTGTGGCGGAACTCTCTGAAGCATTTAACGGTATCTCCCAGCGTCTGATCCCAGGTGCGGTTCTGGCGATTGACTGTGCGGCTATCTATAGCTTCGCGCCGAACGCCGTGGTCTGGGGCTTTATGTGGGGCACCATCGGTCAGCTGATTGCGGTTGGTATCCTGGTCGCCTGCGGTTCCTCGATCCTGATTATTCCTGGCTTTATCCCGATGTTCTTCTCCAACGCCACCATCGGCGTGTTCGCTAACCACTTCGGCGGCTGGCGTGCGGCGCTGAAAATTTGTCTGGTGATGGGAATGATCGAAATCTTTGGTTGCGTCTGGGCGGTGAAACTCACCGGTATGAGTGCCTGGATGGGTATGGCGGACTGGTCAATTCTGGCACCACCGATGATGCAGGGCTTCTTCTCCATCGGTATCGCCTTTATGGCCGTCATCATTGTAATTGCACTGGCTTATATGTTCTTCGCTGGCCGCGCGCTGCGCGCAGAAGAAGATGCAGAAAAACAACTGGCAGAACAGTCTGCTTAATAAGGAGTTTTGATTATGACCGTACGTATTCTGGCTGTGTGTGGCAACGGACAAGGCAGTTCCATGATCATGAAGATGAAAGTGGACCAGTTTTTAACCCAGTCGAACATCGACCACACGGTAAATAGCTGCGCGGTTGGCGAATATAAAAGTGAGTTGAGCGGCGCGGATATCATCATCGCTTCTACGCACATTGCGGGCGAAATCACCGTGACCGGCAACAAATACGTGGTTGGCGTGCGCAACATGCTCTCTCCTGCCGACTTTGGCCCGAAATTGCTGGAAGTGATCAAAGAACATTTCCCGCAGGACGTGAAGTAAGGACGCGCCATGAAACTACGTGATTCGCTGGCGGAGAATAAATCTATCCGTCTGCAGGCTGAAGCTGAGACATGGCAGGACGCAGTGAAAATCGGCGTTGACCTGCTGGTGGCGGCGGACATTGTCGAGCCGCGTTACTACCAGGCGATTCTGGATGCGGTTGAACAGCACGGCCCGTACTTTGTGCTCGCTCCAGGCCTGGCAATGCCGCACGGACGCCCGGAAGAGGGCGTTAAGAAAACCGGTTTTGCACTGGTGACGCTGAAAAAGCCGCTGGAGTTCAACCACGAAGATAACGACCCGGTGGATATCCTCATCACCATGGCGGCGGTTGATGCCAACACTCACCAGGAAGTGGGCATCATGCAGATCGTCAACCTGTTTGAAGATGAAGAGAATTTCGACCGTTTACGTGCCTGCTGTACCGAGCAGGAAGTACTGGATCTCATTGACCGCACCAACGCGGCAGCTTAAGAAGGAATTGAACATGTCATTACCGATGTTGCAAGTCGCGCTGGACAACCAAACTATGGATAGCGCCTACGAAACCACTCGCCTGATTGCCGAAGAAGTCGACATTATCGAAGTGGGTACCATTCTGTGCGTGGGCGAAGGCGTGCGTGCGGTTCGTGACCTGAAAGCGCTCTACCCGCACAAAATCGTGCTGGCAGACGCCAAAATTGCCGATGCGGGCAAAATTCTTTCTCGTATGTGCTTCGAAGCCAACGCTGACTGGGTGACCGTAATTTGCTGTGCGGATATCAACACCGCCAAAGGTGCGCTGGACGTGGCAAAAGAGTTTAACGGCGACGTGCAGATCGAACTGACCGGTTACTGGACCTGGGAACAGGCGCAACAGTGGCGTGACGCAGGCATTCAGCAGGTGGTTTATCACCGCAGCCGTGACGCGCAGGCCGCAGGCGTGGCATGGGGCGAAGCAGATATCACCGCGATCAAACGTCTTTCCGATATGGGCTTCAAAGTCACCGTCACCGGTGGCCTGGCGCTGGAAGATCTGCCGCTGTTCAAAGGTATTCCGATTCATGTGTTTATCGCGGGTCGCAGCATCCGTGATGCCGCCTCTCCGGTTGAAGCCGCACGTCAGTTCAAACGTTCCATCGCCGAACTGTGGGGCTAAGGAGCGGATATGTTGTCCAAACAAATCCCGCTTGGCATCTATGAAAAAGCGCTCCCCGCCGGGGAGTGCTGGCTGGAACGACTGCAACTGGCAAAAACGTTAGGCTTCGATTTTGTCGAGATGTCGGTAGATGAAACGGACGCTCGCCTGTCGCGCCTCGACTGGAGCCGCGAGCAGCGTCTGGCGCTGGTCAACGCGATTGTTGAAACCGGCGTGCGCGTGCCGTCCATGTGCCTTTCGGCCCATCGTCGTTTCCCGCTGGGCAGCGAAGATGACGCGGTGCGGGCGCAGGGGCTGGAGATTATGCGTAAAGCTATCCAGTTCGCCCAGGACGTCGGCATTCGCGTAATCCAGCTGGCGGGCTATGACGTTTACTATCAGGAAGCCAATAACGAAACGCGTCGTCGTTTCCGTGACGGCCTGAAAGAGAGCGTTGAGATGGCAAGCCGCGCGCAGGTGACGCTGGCGATGGAGATCATGGATTATCCGTTGATGAACTCCATCAGCAAGGCGCTGGGCTACGCGCACTATCTCAACAATCCGTGGTTCCAGCTCTACCCGGATATCGGCAACCTGTCGGCGTGGGACAACGATGTGCAGATGGAGTTGCAGGCCGGAATCGGGCATATCGTCGCGGTACATGTGAAAGACACCAAACCTGGCGTCTTCAAAAACGTGCCGTTTGGCGAAGGTGTAGTGGATTTCGAACGTTGTTTCGAAACGCTCAAACAGAGTGGCTATTGCGGGCCGTACCTGATTGAGATGTGGAGCGAAACGGCGGAAGATCCGGCGGCAGAAGTGGCGAAAGCGCGTGATTGGGTGAAAGCGCGCATGGCGAAAGCGGGCATGGTGGAGGCGGCATAATGCAAAAGCTAAAACAGCAGGTGTTTGAAGCCAACATGGATCTGCCGCGCTATGGGCTGGTGACCTTTACCTGGGGCAACGTCAGCGCTATCGACCGCGAACGCGGGCTGGTGGTGATCAAGCCCAGCGGCGTCGCCTACGAAACCATGAAAGCAGACGATATGGTGGTGGTCGATATGAGCGGTAAGGTGGTGGAAGGGGAATATCGTCCGTCTTCCGACACCGCGACGCATCTCGAACTCTACCATCGTTACCCGTCGCTTGGCGGCATTGTCCATACCCACTCCACTCATGCTACTGCATGGGCGCAGGCGGGGCTGGCGATCCCGGCGTTAGGCACCACGCACGCCGATTACTTCTTTGGCGACATCCCGTGCACGCGCGGATTAAGCGAAGAAGAGGTGCAGGGTGAGTACGAACTGAACACCGGCAAAGTGATTATCGAAACGCTGGGCAACGCCGAGCCGCTGCATACGCCGGGAATTGTGGTGTATCAGCACGGGCCGTTTGCCTGGGGGAAAGATGCCCACGATGCGGTGCATAACGCGGTGGTGATGGAGGAAGTGGCGAAAATGGCGTGGATTGCGCGCAGTATTAATCCACAACTCAATCACATCGACAGCTTCCTGATGAATAAACACTTCATGCGTAAGCACGGTCCTAACGCTTATTACGGGCAGAAGTAAAACACGCGCTGCGGAAATTTCCTTCTTCGGGAGATAACTGGTCTAATTCCGCAGCCGTTTTTCAAAAAAAGCCCCCTGCGAAGGGGGCAAAGCAAACTATGGCAATGTTTCGTTGGTTATACCTGGTGCTAGCGATAAATATCCGCGCTGGCGTGCATATTGCCGTTACTCCCCGGTTCCCGCATCAGAATTACGTGGTAGTACGTTGCGCCTTGCGCATCTGTTTCTTCATTTAATGCCTGACGTGCTTCACTTTCAGTGGCGAAGTTATGGTTGATATAAATCACGCCTAAGCTCTGTACGTCGTCCATATTTCTGGCCTGGTGGTTATTAATTTCAATGGCTGCCCATGTATTTGCACTTAGCAAAAGCACAGCCAGAAGGGCTAAAACACGACTGAACATAGATACCTCCTCGACGGCTGACTTTGTGTGCTCTCCTCTGTGATGATCTTCTGATTTAATTTTAATCAATGATAAAGAAGTTGATGGTGACCATTTCTGATGCAGTTGTTCAAAAAAACACCATGATGAAGTGTGATGAACTCCAAATCAGCGTGTTAGTACGCTTTGGTGAAAGATGAGATTTATTTGTCGGCTGGCCTTGAGTTTAGCGGGGCATACAAGTACTATAACGCGTCATTTTTCAGCCGACCTTTAACACGTTCCTTGCCTCCCCGGGATTCGGCTGACCCAGACAGGAGGCTGAATAATCCGTAAGGAGCAATTCGATGCGTCATTACGAAATCGTTTTTATGGTCCATCCTGACCAGAGCGAACAGGTTCCGGGCATGATCGAGCGCTACACTGCTGCCATCACTGGTGCAGAAGGCAAGATCCACCGTCTGGAAGACTGGGGCCGCCGTCAGCTGGCTTATCCGATCAACAAACTGCACAAAGCACACTACGTTCTGATGAACGTTGAAGCTCCGCAGGAAGTGATCGATGAGCTGGAAACTACCTTCCGCTTCAACGATGCCGTTATCCGCAGCATGGTTATGCGTACCAAGCACGCTGTTACCGAAGCATCTCCGATGGTTAAAGCGAAAGACGAGCGCCGTGAGCGTCGCGATGATTTCGCAAACGAAACCGCAGATGATGCTGAAGCTGGGGATTCTGAAGAGTAATTTCTGATGACCAACCGTCTGGTGTTGTCCGGCACCGTGTGCAGGACTCCCCTTCGCAAGGTCAGTCCATCAGGAATTCCTCACTGCCAGTTCGTGCTTGAGCATCGTTCTGTGCAGGAGGAAGCCGGTTTTCACCGGCAGGCGTGGTGCCAAATGCCCGTTATTGTTAGCGGACACGAAAACCAGGCCATTACTCACAGTATAACGGTCGGCAGTCGCATAACCGTTCAGGGGTTCATTTCATGCCACAAGGCAAAGAACGGACTGAGCAAAATGGTTTTGCATGCCGAGCAGATTGAATTGATAGATTCTGGAGACTAGCCATATGGCACGTTATTTCCGTCGTCGCAAGTTCTGCCGTTTCACCGCGGAAGGCGTTCAAGAGATCGACTATAAAGATATCGCTACGCTGAAAAACTACATCACCGAAAGCGGTAAGATTGTCCCAAGCCGTATCACCGGTACCCGTGCAAAATACCAGCGTCAGCTGGCTCGCGCTATCAAACGCGCTCGCTACCTGTCCCTGCTGCCGTACACTGATCGCCATCAGTAATCGGTCACGGTCCATTAATACGACTTTGAGAGGATAAGGTAATGCAAGTTATTCTGCTTGATAAAGTAGCAAACCTGGGTAGCCTGGGTGATCAGGTAAATGTTAAAGCGGGCTATGCTCGTAACTTCCTGGTACCGCAGGGTAAAGCTGTTCCAGCTACCAAGAAAAACATTGAATTCTTCGAAGCACGTCGCGCTGAACTGGAAGCTAAACTGGCTGAAGTTCTGGCAGCAGCTAATGCTCGCGCTGAGAAAATCAATGCACTGGAAACTGTTACCATCGCGTCTAAAGCTGGCGACGAAGGTAAACTGTTCGGTTCCATCGGTACTCGCGACATCGCTGACGCTGTAACTGCAGCTGGCGTTGAAGTGGCTAAGAGCGAAGTTCGTCTGCCGAACGGCGTTCTGCGTACCACTGGCGAACACGAAGTGAGCTTCCAGGTTCACAGCGAAGTATTCGCGAAAGTGATCGTAAACGTAGTAGCTGAATAATTCGTTATTCAACGAGACGTAAAAACGCCGACCTTGTGTC
Organism: Escherichia sp. E13S3; assembly: GCF_004212325.1. Lineage (NCBI taxonomy): Bacteria > Pseudomonadati > Pseudomonadota > Gammaproteobacteria > Enterobacterales > Enterobacteriaceae > Escherichia > Escherichia sp. E13S3. The sequence goes on along the minus strand of NZ_RHJR01000003.1, from coordinate 428,577 downwards.
GGCGTTTTGCTTTTGTAGCGAGCACTTGCAGATATCGATAAGGGCCGCAATAAGCAGCCCTATTAAGATAATTACTTAGCCGCCTGAATGTCAGCCAGCATTGGGGCAAGGGCAGGGTTATCCTTAGCAAAGGCTGCGTACATCGGCTGCACTTTCTCGATAAACGGTGCCTTATCAACCTGATAGACTTTCACGCCCATTTTATCCAGTTTAGCGAATTCTTTTTTCTCTTCCTCGCTCCACAAGTCTTTCATGTAGCTCATTGATTCTTTCGCTGCTTTTAATATAACTGACTGATTTTCCGGGCTAAGTTTATCAAACGCAGCATTGCTCATCAGAACCACATCGGGAACCATAGTGTGTTCGTCAAGGCTGAAGGATTTTGCCACTTCACCGTGACGCATGGTGGTCAGCGCCATCACACTGTTTTCTGCCATATCAACCACACCTTGCTGTAAGGCTGTATACAGCTCGCCGTAATCCAGTGGCGTCGGGTTACCGCCCATGACTTTGATCATTTCAACTGCGCCAGGACTTGGCTGAACACGGACTTTCATGCCTTTCAGATCGTCTGGTTTCAGTACCGGTTTATTGCCGTAGAAGCTGCGGGCGACTCCATCATAGAACGTCAGACCGAAATAACCTTTGTTTTTTGTTGAGTCGAGGATTTTCCTTCCGATATCGCCCTGCATGACCTGATAATAATGATCACGATCGCGGAACAAATAAGGCAGGCTAAATAATTTATAAGAATTTTCAAATGCTTCCATTTCTGCCGCATTGGTTTTTACCAGTGGAATAGCGCCAGAACGAATCAGCTCCATTGTTTCTCGTTGAGTACCCAATGTTCCATTTGGATAAATACGAATAGTAATATCACCGTTAGAGTACTCTTTGCTCTTTTTCGCAAAGAACTCCATCGCTTTATGAACAGGGTGAGACTTATCCTGATTATGGCTAAGTTTTAATGTCACTGCCCAGGACTGGCTTGCGGATAACATAAGAACAGCACCGATAATGCCAGCGGATACTTTTATTTTCATAGATGTTCCTTTTCTAATAAATATGGCGGCAGGTGCCGCCAGTGAATGCATATCAGTAGCCCAGTGCTCTTGGCAATGCCATACTGATTTGCGGAATATAGGTCACCATTGCCAGCACCAATACCATCACGGCATAGAATGGCAGCATAGGTTTGATAATTTTATTAATCGGTAATTTAGATACACTACAACCGACAAATAACACACTGCCTACAGGCGGAGTACAAATACCGATACACATGTTCAGTACCATGACAATACCAAAGTGAATCGGGTCCATGCCCAGTTCGGTGACAACCGGTAAAAATATCGGCGTAAAAATCAGTACCGCTGGCGTCATATCCATAAATGTGCCAATGATCAACAAGATAATATTGATAATAAGCAGGATTACTATTGGATTATCAGAAATGGTATTGAGCAAATCGAGGATCAGGAAGGGGACGTCAGCGTTGGACATAGCCCATGACATGCCCATTGAAGAGCCGATCAATAACAAAACAATTGCTGTGGTAATCACTGATTCCAGAAATATTTTAGGTAAATCCTTAACTGATATTTCACGATAGAGAACCAGCGCGAGGAAAAGAGTATAAATTACCGCAATTGCCGAAGCTTCGGTTGGGGTAAAAATACCGCTTAGTACGCCACCCATAATTAACACAATCAGGAAAATGCTGGGGATCGCCATCCATATAGCCACTCCAGCCTGGCGCAAAGTCGGACGTTCTGGTTTGGGGTATCCGCGACGTACCGCGATAATACCGGCGACGACCATCAGCGCCAGGCCCAGTAAAATTCCCGGAACATACCCTGCCAGAAACAATGCAGCAATAGACGTACCGCCGCTGACCAGTGAATAGACTATCAGTGTATTGCTTGGTGGAATAAGCAAACCAGTGGGGGCTGAGGCAACGTTAACCGCAGTGCTAAATGCCGGATCATAGCCCTCTTTCACTTGCTGTGGATGCATGACTCCGCCCATCGCAGCAGCCGAAGCAACAGCCGAACCAGAAATTGCCCCGAACAGCATATTGGCAAGAATATTACAGTGAGCAAGTGAGCCTGGCAGACGACCGCCAAGAATTCGGGCAAAGTTAATTAGCCTTCGCGCTATTCCTCCGTGATTCATAATGTTGCCAGACAAGATAAAAAATGGGATTGCCAACAACGTAAAACTATCTAACCCGGAGGCTAACTTTTGGGAAACCACACTCAATGCTGAGTTGAAATCGAGTTGTGTGGAAATTGATGCCAGTGTCGATAAACCAATGGCATAAACAATAGGTACACCTAATGCCAACATAAAAAAGAAGGCACCAAATAACACAATAATAGGTAACCAGTAATCCATAATTTCTCCATTCCTACTATGGTTGGTTGTTGTTTGTTATCTTTAGAGTGGTTGTTTAAGTTCGGTTAAAACCATATCTATGGTGTATATGATAATAAGTACACCACTAATCGGGATGCTCATATAGATATATCCCATCTGCCAGCCTAAAGCGGGTGAGGTTTGACCTGAATCGAATGTGTCCATCGTTAATAGCCCACCACCATATACCATAATGATGGTAGCGAAGATAATAACGATAATCTGAATACACAAAAATAAATGACGTCGGGCTTTTCCTTTCAGCATCATAGGTAGCAGGTCAATCGCCAGATGCCGGTTTTGCCCTGCGGTGTACGCACCACCAAAAAGTCCAAGACAAATAAAGAGCAAACGGCTGAGTTCATCTGTAAAAATACTGGGACTATTAAATATAAATCGTGCAGCCACCTGCCATGTCACACATGCCACAATGATCGCCAAAATGGTAATATTCAATGTTGCAAGCAGAGCATTAATAGATCTAATTATATTTCGCATAGTGATTAACCTTTGCAATATCATTCATCCTGTGGCTGGTAAATTGTCCCATTAAGAAAGTCAGGCCAATTTTTTTCAAACCAGATGCTGTGGATAATGGGAAACTCACGAACAGTAGTATTTCTGACTTGAAATGCACCGTTGCAATAATGAATGAGTAACTTATTCTTTTTATCCTCTATACGCTCTGAACGAAAGCGCCATGCATCACAAAAACCATTTCGTGTTTGTGGGATAGAATTACCGGCTTCATCCATAACCATCCGCGCTCCGCGACTACCGCCACCTGCATCAATATAATGCGTCAACTGTGTCAATACCGCGGCAGAGGTCAGTGCCATATGCCGCCACATAAATAGCTCGGCAATTTCGCCTACGTGGTTGATGGTCAAACCGTGTTGCTGCACAAATTCACTCAACAGCAGGGCGTCGCGGGTGGCGTGGCGAACTTTATCGGCATGACAAATAAATCCAGCATAATCAGACATTCGTGCCTGGATTTTTTCTTTCGCCGTTGTCAGCGTCATTCCGTTCTCGTTAGCCAGCGCCTGAGTGATGAGCTCTCTAACAGTAGACAACGGCGAGGCTGCCAGCTTTGCAATATCTCCATTAACAGACCGCTTTTGGGAGCAACCAATAAAACGCGCCAGGCGCACGGCAAAAACCTGTCCGGCATTCAGTGCCGCGCCGCCAGGCCGGGTAACGCCGTGAGTTCCGGCCACTTCTCCCACCGCGAAGCAACCGGGCAGGGAGGTTTGCCCCCAGACATCCACTTCTATACCGCCATTCATATGCTGATTATTCATGGCAAACTGCAATGGCTGCGTGGTGAGATCGTAGCCGTGCATCTTATACAGCGAGATAGACAGCGGATTCATTCGTTGCAGGCGTTCGATGGGCGATTGCGCCAGGGCGCCGTTGTTTTCCAGATACGCGCGAACGTCGTCGTCCAGTCGATCCAATGAGAACGGCAAATCACCAGGCACCGCTTCAGGATTGCGATTGAAATCCATAAAAACCTGGCGACCACGTTGTTGTTCCTGCGCCACCGCCATATCTAACAAACTGGAGCCAAAATCCATCACCCGCGTGGCATGGAACGGCCACTGATAGCCCTTACGGAAGATGTTTGAAGCCAGTTCCTGGGTGGTGCGATAGTAATCTGCAAGGAAGTTATACTCGTTGCCCTCAGCATCCACAGAATAGATATACGGGATCACCTGCACATAGGTGCCAGATAAATTCCACGGAAAGGTGCTGCGCGGCGTGCCAATACCAAACTGGCTTTCTGTCAGATTGGTTAGCGTCAAACCTTCTTCCAGCGCCAGCCCCAGTGAGCCGAAGCATTTATGTGGATAAACACTGTCGCGATAAAGTTCGCCCGGTCCGCCCGTTGCCAGTACCACATTGGGCGCAGTCACAATTGCCAGCCCCCAGGGGTTATGGGCGCGGGAACCGGTTGCGAGAATAGCCCCCGCAACGCGATCTTCGCCATTCTCTCCGCACTGATGCAGGAGCTTAATCACCGTTGCACTGGTCAACATTGGGATGGCGAGGCGCTGCACTTCCTCCAGCAATACTTTCACCATCAGGCGAGAAGTGCGCGGTCCACAGGAGGTTGCGCGTCCGGCTTCGTCATGGTCGGTTTGATAACGGAGAATTGCGCCATAGCGATCTTCCGGTAATTCCAGACCAAGATATTGCAGACCGCCGAGGGTATGCAGAGAACCGACCGCCTCGACATAAGCGGTGTCGTGATCCATTGCGCCACCGCTCGCCAGTGCTTCCGCCAGTTTGGCGAAATTGTCGCCGTTGCCCGCAGTGGCAGCGGTAAACAGTGTTTGTTTATCGGAACCAGAGCACGCTGACGTTCCCATATATAACCCGGCGGTGGCGATCAGCACATTTTGCTGACGACGTTTTAGCTCAACTGCCGCACGTAATCCTGCTGCGCCGCTACCAACGACCAGCGCATCAACTTGCCAGATCGGGTAATCAACATCCTCAACGGTGACAATTGACGTTGGTTCTGCTGACACAAACCCCTTCGGGAAAGTGACGTGCGTCAGCGCATCGAGGATGGTGTCATCAAGCTGACTCATGCATCCTCCATTGGCGTAAACAGGCTGCTTTCCATCAGACGTGGTTGCCTGATAATCGGGCGGAAGGCCATGAACGGCAGAATGTCGCGCTCAATCTCCACACCCGGCGCGATCTCAATTAATTCAACGCCTTCTGCCGTTAACTGGAATACCGCGCGTTCGGTGATATACAGCACCTCCTGACCGCTTTGCTGTGCGTACGCGGCGCTAAAGGTAATTTTTTCCACCTGGGTAACCAGTTTAGGGATTTGACCTGACTGGGCGATATGCAAGCCATCTGGCGTTACATCGATCTTGCTGCCTTTGGCGTCAAACGTGCCGCAGAACACCACTTTACGGGCGTTTTGTGCAATTTCGAGGAAGCCGCCGGGGCCGATCAGATTGCCGTTAAGATGCGAGACGTTGACGTTACCGTGCTGATCCATCTCTCCCATACCGAGGAAGGTGATATCGATCCCGCCGCCACTGTAGAACTCAAATTGATCGAGTGATGGAATAATGGCATCGGCGTTGCGGGCGCAGCCGAAAAACGCATCATCCAGCATCATACCGTTATGCACGCCTTGCTCGACGCTCAGCCATAAACTTTGGTAAGGAACGCCTTCGCGCAGCGCTACTCCTGGAATACCGCCAGGAATGCCAAAGCCAAAGTTGGTTGAAGCGCCAGCCACCAGTTCGCGAGCTGCCCGACGGGCAATCAGGCGACGTACCGGATGACTAACCAGTTCAATAGCGTCGTTAGAACTCAGACGGCGATGTTGGCCGCTGATCGTCAGGTCGTAACCGCCAAGATAGGTTTGCGGTTGTTCGCGGTGTTCAACGATGCCATCAACCAGAATCCCCGGTAGCTTGACCCGACGTGGTTCAAGTGCGCCTGCTTCCAGTACGTCGCGCACCTGTACGAACACTTTGCCGCCGCTGTTGTGTGCTGCCAGCGCCATCGAATAGCTATCCATATCAATCGCCTCTTCTTCAAGGCTGACGTTGCCACGCGGATCGGCATAAGTGCCGCGCAAAATGGCATAGTCCACTTTGAAAGGGCGATAGCGGAGTTTGGTTTCACCATCAATTTCAATCAGTTCTACCAGATCGTCGGTGGTGCAAGCGTTCGACTTTCCGCCGCCATTGCGCGGATCAACAAACGATCCCAACCCTACGTGGGTAAAAAGTCCCGGACGTCCGGCACCGATCTCCCGTAGCAACGCCTGAATCACGCCACCAGGAAAGCAGTAGGCTTCAATGGCATTGTTTTTCACCAGTTCCTGCATTTTGGGCGACCAGGTAAAGTGTCCGGCAATTATGCGTTTGAGCATTTCGGCATGAGCGAAGCGATTGGTACCTTTGCTGTCGCGATCGCCAATACCCAGCGAGTGGATTAATGTCAGATCGCGCGGGTGTCCTGTTTGCAGGAAACGAGCTTCAATGGCTGCCAGAATATGGTCAGCTTCCACCATGCCGCCGCCGTTACCGCTAATGGCAATGGTTGCGCCGTCCTGAATTTGCGCCGCCAGTGCCTCGGCGGTTGTTATCTTACGCATACAATTTCCTTATTGATTGTGGAAGCTCACGCTACTTTTTTCGGCAAACGCGCGCGTCGCCTGCTGGCAATCCTGAGTAGCAGACATTAACCCTGCCAGTAACTGGTGCGAGTAATCGGCGTGTTTATTTTCCAGCGCCAGAATCAGTTGCTTAATATGCGCCAGTGCCACCGGACCACATTTTTCCAGCTGCGCCAACTGATTCGCCATCCAGCTTTCTACCTGTTCTTTTTCCACCACTTCATCAATTAAATTCGCCGCCTGGGCTTCATGTGCCGTCAGACGTTTCCCCAGCATCAGCATCTGGCGACCGACCACCGGACCGACCTGATTAAGCACGCGTTCAATGCCCATCCAGCCAGGCACCATACCGAGCATCACTTCCGGGTTAGAGAATTTCGCGCTGGGGCGAGCAATACGAATATCGCAGCACAAAGCAAGTTCAATCCCACCGCCGATGGTATGACCGTTGAGATTCGCAACGGTTAATTGGGGTAAATTGCGCAGACGATTAAAAACGTCATTACCGCGTTTAATCCATTTTCTGCCCATATCTAATGGCGAATAGGCTGACCACGATTTAATATCGCCGCCTGCACAAAAGAATTTATCGCCGGTAGCAGTTAATTCGACTAATCGTAATGTGGTGTCGTTTTCAATTTCATTTAAATAATGATCGAGAGATTCGATCATTTCTTCGTTAATAGCATGACATTTATCTTCTCGATTCAATGTCAGGCGGCAGGAAGCCGCCGCTCTGCTGAACAGAACGGGTTGGTCACTCATGTTCATTCCTTAACAATAATGCGCGATGCGATCGACGCTAATATCCAACGTGCTGTTAATATCTTGCTGCCACCAGTAGGGGGAGAATATTTCCAGTTCAATAGCGCCATTAAATCCGGCGTTTTCAACCAGACGACGGATTGACGGAATATTGATGACGCCATCTCCCGGCATTCCCCGGTCATTGACTAAATCGGTGGTTGGTACTAACCAGTCGGAAACATGAAACGCGAGAATGCGTTTTCCGGCACGCAGGATTTGGCTGGCGAGCTCCGGATCCCACCAAACGTGGTAGACATCTACCGCGACGCCGAGGCCAAATTCGCCATCGGGATCGAGTTCATCACACCAGTCCAGCGCCTGGCGTAACGTGCACAAACAGGAACGATCGGCTGCGGTCATCGGGTGCAGCGGTTCCAGCGCAATCGGCACGCCGACCTCTTTCGAATGCGGTAGTAACTGGCGAATCCCTTGTTTCACCTGTTCCCGCGCCTCATACAGATCTTTTGTACCCGTTGGCAGTCCGCCAACCACCTGCATATAACAGGCGGCGTTAAGCACCGCTGCATCGTCCAGCGCCCGGCGGTTATCATCAATCGCTAGTTTACGTTCCGCCAGCGTCGGTGCGGTGTAGTAAGTGCTACGGCACAAACCGGAAACGCTCATGTTACTGGCGGCGAGTTGGCGGGCGATCTGCTGGAGATCTTCGCCCTGCAATTCTCTGCGCCAGGGGGCGATTGCGCCAATACCGCGCGCGGCGCAAGCGTCAATAATGGCGGGCAGCGGCGTTTTATAACCCAGCGTCGCGGTATTAATGCTGAATAAATCAGGGCGTTGTAACAGATCTCTCATGATTCAGCCTCAGAAGCGCGGCATACTTAAGCCGCCGTCGATGGCGACCGCCTGACCACAGGTGTAAATCAGTTTGCCTTCCGCCATCGCGCGGACAGTGGAGGCGATATCAGCCGGATAACCCCAACGTCCCCACGGCACCAGTCCTTTGGCAATCAATTCGTCGTAATAGGCGGTTGCCGGAATGGTCATATCGGTTTTGATTAGGCCAGGGCGCACTTCATAAACGCCAATTTGTTCATTGCAAAGGCGAGCAGCAAACAGACGAGCAGCGGCAGAAACGGCGGTTTTGGCAATGGTGTATTCGCCGCGATTCATCGCCAGCATGATGGCGTTGATTGAACTGACAAAAATAATCGAGCGGTGCGGCAGCTCCGCTTCCGGCTTCGGCTGTGCGAGCAGACGTTTACTGAATGCCTGAGCGAGGAAGAACGGCGCGCGGGTATTGATGGCAATGTTTTGATCGAAGCTGTCTGGTTCGAGGTCGAGGAGGTCACCGCGTTTTTTCACTGAAATTCCTGCGTTATTGAGCAGGCAGTCCAGACGCCCCCACTGGTTTTGCGCCGCGTCGAGCATCTCTTCATGCAGGGAGAGATCGCCAACATCGGCAGGGAAGCAAATGACTTCCACGCCTTCTGCCATACATTCTTGTTGTGTGATATGCAGTTTTTCTACGCTGTCGGCATCGGGACGATCGTTAATCAGCAGGTTAAACCCGCCACGAGCAAGTTCCAGCGCACAACCCTTTCCAATACCACGTGCAGCGCCAGTGATGACAGCAACAGGACGAGTGGATTTCATAGGTTAATCCTCTTTTTCTGAATATTGTTTCCTTAAGTGATGGTTAGCTTGCGACTAGTCAGCAAAAAGATCAACCATCTGGTTGGTTGATCTGCGATAATGATCACAGGACATTTGATAACTCGATGAAAGACAATGTTTTGCCTTTTTGCTGTCGCTGAGATCAAATACGGTTATGATAGCCATCACGAAGAAGACGTGGGGAAGCGTTATGTATCTTGATACCAGCAACGTACAAAGCCTGAAGGAAAAGCTGCTGTTATGCGCGGTTAATGAATTTGCCGAATATGGTTACGAAGGCGCCAGGGTCGATAATATTGTTAAGGCTGCGGGGTGTAGTAAGCAGACGGTTTATCACCACTTTGGTAATAAAGAAAATTTATTTATCGAAGTGCTGGAATATACCTGGAACGATATTCGACAAAAAGAAAAGGCCCTTGATTTCTCAGGTCTTCCGCCACAAAAAGCGATTGAAAAAATCATTGATTTTACTTGGGACTATTATGTTTCTAACCCTTGGTTTTTAAAAATTGTGCATAGTGAAAACCAAAGTAAAGGTGTGCATTATGCAAAATCACAACGTCTCTTAGAAATTAACCATGCGCATTTGCAGTTAATGGAATCTTTATTGGATGAAGGGAAAAAACTCAATATATTTAAGCCAGATATCGACCCGTTGCAGGTGAATATTAATATTGCTGCGCTTGGGGGATATTATTTGATCAACCAGCATACGCTTGGTCTGGTTTATCACATCAGTATGGTTTCACCGCAGGCACTGGAAGCCAGACGTAAGGTCATCAAAGATACGATCCTTAGCTGGCTTCTGGTTGAACGGTCATCTACCGCGCGCGAATAAAACTGCCATCCGGCTGGCGGGTAAACAAGACTTGTTGATTATTCCCCGTATCAATGGTTAAGCCCGTCACCACGCCGCTGGCGTTCTGGCGGATTTTCACCATCTGCCCATTTTGCAAATTACTTAATGGTTTACCTGCGCCTTCTACCTGCGCCATTGCGTATACATCGGTAGGAGGCAGACCGTGGTCGCGGAACAGTTGTGCCATCGTTTTGCCGGCTTCGACACGATAAGAGCGCCATTGATTGTCAATGCCGCTATCTGGCTGGAAAGGTTGTGTTTGCGTAGCTTGCGGCTGCTCTTCCGGTTGACCTTCCTGTATTGGTTCTGGAGCGACCGGGGCAACTTGATCCGGATCGTTTTGCGGCGTAACTAGCTGCGCCCGAAGTTGTTCTTCTGTCGGCGGCTGAGATTGCGACTGAATATCCAGCTGCGCTTCACGCGTCACGACGGGGGCGTCGGGCGCATCCTCAGACGGAAGCAGAAAACCGACCACCAAAATAATGGCGGCAATAATAATCCCCCGACGATGCATCGGAGGTAGCGGATCCATGAAGCGAAAGTTGTCCGGCGCGTGCCAGACCTTCTCCAGGGTTGGTTTTAGTTCAAAGCGCCCGGGCATGGTTTCCTCCTGCTCCGCGTCTTGTTCCTCAATCATAGCCTATGAATAAGCTAACGCTATGATGTCCGTGGTAAACCCGCCTCTATTATATTCATACGGGATATTGCTATTGTTTCTTTTTCCCCGGGATTTGTCATCACTCTCGCGACAAAGTTTTACCCAAGGAAGTGTGGCTGATATGCTGCCCGTTACTTTATACCCTGAGGAAGGAAATACGATGACCACCCCAACTTTTGACACCATCGAAGCGCAAGCAAGCTACGGCATTGGTTTGCAGGTAGGGCAACAACTGAGTGAATCTGGTCTGGAAGGGCTGCTGCCAGAAGCGCTGGTTGCAGGTATTGCCGACGCGCTGGAAGGCAAACATCCGGCAGTTCCGGTTGATGTGGTGCACCGCGCGCTGCGTGAAATCCATGAACGTGCCGATGCTGTTCGTCGTCAGCGTTTCCAGTCGATGGCTGCTGAAGGTGTGAAATATCTTGAAGAAAACGCTAAAAAAGAAGGCGTGAACAGCACCGAATCCGGCCTGCAATTCCGCGTGATCAACCAGGGCGAGGGCGCAATTCCTGCCCGTACCGACCGCGTTCGCGTTCATTACACTGGTAAATTGATCGACGGCACTGTATTTGACAGCTCTGTTGCTCGTGGCGAACCGGCTGAATTCCCGGTGAACGGCGTGATCCCTGGCTGGATTGAAGCACTGACTCTGATGCCAGTAGGTTCTAAGTGGGAACTGACTATCCCGCAGGAACTGGCCTATGGCGAGCGCGGCGCTGGCGCGTCCATCCCTCCGTTCAGCACCCTGGTGTTTGAAGTCGAGCTGCTGGAAATCCTCTAAGCAGCGTATTCTGTTCCCCTCGAGCCAGAGGGGAGCAGGCATTTAGCAATAAACCCTTCAGTTTGCCAATCGGCGATATTTTGTGTTGCAAACGCTCCGTAAGCGTGTATTTTTGTGAGCTGTTTCGCGTTATCACCGTGATATGACACTCACTTTAAACATAAAATTAACATTAGATCTAAATCTTAGTATTCATCCCACGTATTGTTTCCTAATATCGATGAGTCCCGATACAGATTCGTCGTATCATAGACTGACTAAAGGCCGCAGAGCCTGAACAACACAGACAGGAAGAAAAAAACATGGTAGATCAGGTAAAAGTCGTTGCCGATGATCAGGCTCCGGCTGAACAGTCGCTACGGCGCAATCTCACAAACCGGCATATTCAGCTTATTGCCATTGGCGGCGCCATTGGTACGGGGTTGTTTATGGGATCCGGTAAAACAATCAGTCTTGCCGGGCCGTCGATCATTTTCGTTTATATGATCATCGGTTTTATGCTCTTTTTCGTGATGCGGGCAATGGGGGAATTGCTGCTTTCGAATCTGGAATACAAATCTTTTAGTGACTTCGCTTCCGATTTATTAGGGCCGTGGGCAGGATATTTCACTGGCTGGACTTATTGGTTCTGCTGGGTGGTTACCGGTATGGCGGATGTGGTTGCCATCACGGCTTATGCGCAGTTCTGGTTTCCGGGGCTATCTGACTGGGTCGCCTCGTTGGCGGTGATAGTGCTGTTGCTGACCCTGAACCTCGCCACCGTGAAAATGTTCGGTGAGATGGAGTTCTGGTTTGCGATGATCAAAATCGTCGCCATTGTGTCGCTGATTGTCGTCGGCCTGGTCATGGTGGCGATGCACTTTCAGTCACCGACCGGTGTGGAAGCGTCATTTGCGCATCTGTGGAATGACGGCGGCTGGTTCCCGAAAGGCTTAAGCGGCTTCTTTGCCGGATTCCAGATAGCGGTTTTCGCTTTCGTGGGGATTGAGCTGGTAGGTACTACTGCTGCGGAAACCAAAGATCCAGAGAAATCACTGCCGCGTGCAATTAACTCTATTCCGATCCGCATCATTATGTTCTACGTCTTCGCGCTGATTGTGATTATGTCCGTGACGCCGTGGAGTTCGGTAGTCCCGGATAAAAGCCCGTTTGTTGAACTGTTCGTGTTGGTGGGTCTGCCTGCTGCTGCCAGCGTGATCAACTTTGTGGTGCTGACGTCTGCGGCTTCTTCCGCTAACAGTGGCGTCTTCTCTACCAGTCGCATGCTGTTTGGTCTGGCTCAGGAAGGTGTTGCGCCGAAAGCGTTCGCTAAACTCTCTAAACGCGCCGTACCCGCGAAAGGGCTGACCTTCTCTTGTATCTGTCTGCTCGGCGGCGTGGTGATGTTGTACGTGAATCCTAGCGTGATTGGCGCGTTCACGATGATTACAACCGTTTCCGCGATTCTGTTTATGTTCGTCTGGACGATTATCCTTTGCTCGTACCTGGTGTATCGCAAACAGCGTCCGCACCTGCATGAGAAGTCAATCTACAAGATGCCGCTCGGCAAGCTGATGTGCTGGGTATGTATGGCGTTCTTTGTGTTCGTCATCGTGCTGCTGACGCTGGAAGATGACACCCGCCAGGCGCTGCTGGTTACCCCACTGTGGTTTATCGCGCTGGGGCTGGGCTGGCTGTTTATTGGTAAAAAACGCATGGCGAAGTAATGCCGCTAAGGCACCTGCGGGTGTCTTTCAGGCTGCAAAATTGCCTGATGCGCTACGCTTATCAGGCCTACAGAACCTCTGCAATATATTGAATTTGCGTGCTTTTGTAGGCCGGATAAGGCGTTTACGTCGCATCCGGCATGAACAAAGCACACTTTGTCAGCAATCTCCTTTGTCTTTATACATTCCTAAAAATACTTCCCGTCATCGACAGCTCTCAGGCGCGGGCTTACCGTGGATCTTTGCCACTCATTGCAGAGTTCACTATGGCTAAGCACAGTTGGTTATTAATCGCCGCATTACCTCTCTTCATTTCACCTTCCTGGGGCGCAGATTTTTATTACCGCCAGCAGGAGAAAGGCACGGTTTATGTTGCCGAACAGAAGGGAGAAAAAGATGAGATCCTCTCCGAACTGCCGGACGTTAATTTTTCCCGCCTCTGGCGTATTGCCAATTTAGCCAATAACCAAGAAACCCGCTTACTGTCCGATTTTAATCCCGATAAGTTCGACTGCGATGATCGGAATAATTGCCAGCATACCTGGCTCACCGATGGACGCTCTGTTCTTTGGGCAGGCAAAGTCCTGAAAAATCCATCCGGTGAACCTAATGTCGATGCCGCCAGTTTCCAGGCATTCGGTGCTTTCGCTGCTGATAAACGCAGTATCTATTTTGACGGTCAGCGTACCGATGATAATAGCGGCGATAAGCAGGTGGATATGTCAACGCTGGAAGAGACGGACATCTGGAATTTACTGCGTGATAAAAATAGTCTTTGGCATAAAGGTCGCTGGCTGGGTCATGCCGATGGATTTCAAATCGAGCGGCATGATTCAGCTCTGCAATTTGTTGTGCTGACAAATTCGCAGGTGATTGTTAATGGCAAGCCGCTGCCCGCCGATCGCAAAACCTTTCAGATTAAACGTTGGATGCCTGGCGAACGGTTGGTTTATCGCGATAAAAGCGGTGAGCATGACTATGAGCTTGAGGATATCGGTCACAGCTGTGCGTCATTTAAAATTGGTTTGAAGACTGTGTCCTGGCTTAAACAAGAAGCAACGCCAGCGGGGAGTGATTGTGTTTATGAAACATTGGCGGGAGTAGATCCGGAAAAATTTACCTTATTAACCTGGTCGGTAGGCTATTACAAAGCTCAATTCTATAAGGTTAAAACCAATACATTAGGTGAAGGTGAACTGATAATGCCCAGGCCAGAGGATGTTTCTGAACTATTGGAGAGAGGAAGCATGGTAACTGGCTACATGTATATCACCACAGACGGGCAACTCTACAGTCACCAACTTGGTGGATTAACCACAATTGACGGAAGACACTACGAGCAAACTAAATGGCTGCGTTACAACCCCATTTCAGCAGAATGGTCAACGGTGAAGCAACCTCCGAGCGGTCTGAAACCCTTATTTAAATAACCTCTTCACACTAACAGCTTCAGGATGATGCTATGTTGCCAATTAAACCCGTTTGTCTCGTACTGGCTTTATTTTCAACCGCTTCAATGGCCTGCTCCGGCGTACCTTATGCCGCGTTTTACTACCAGCCGTGGGGGCAAGGAACAAAATATATCGTTGAAGATAGTGACGGTTACGGTATCGATTTTCCGGATATTCATTTGCCGCAGGTGAAGTTCAAACAGTTACGCCGCGTAGCTGACGGCACTGATGGAAAATATGATTCTCCAGATGATATCAATAATGATTTTGTGCGGGTGGCTCCCTTTTCTGGCTATCGGTCAAATGGCGGCTGGCGTTTCGACTGGTTGACTGATGGCCGCCATATTTTATGGGCTGGGAAAATAGTCCAGAACCCGCCGGGAACACCGAAAGTCGATGCCGCAACATTCCGCGCCTGGGGGCGTTTTGCTGCCGATAAAGACAGCCTCTATTTTGATGGTGAACGCACGGATGATAACCGCGGCGAAAAGCAGGTTGATATGGATTCACTGCAACAGGTGGGAGGGATAATTTACGCAGGTGATTCCGCAGATGTATTGAAAGATCGTCGCAATATTTACTTTCAGGGGCGCTGGCTGGGCAGTGCGCAAGGGTATTCTATTCTTGGCGTTAAATCCTGGACACGTCGTCCCATTATTTATTCCCCCAATAGCTGCGAAAGCAAAAGTAATCCAGGACCCTGGGATACCATCTGGCGGACCAAATCGCAGGTCTTTGTCAACGGAGATGCCATCAACGCCGATCCGGATACCTTTCAGATTGTGCGCTGGAGAGCCGGTTCCCTGCTGATTTATCGCGATAAAGATGGGGAAAAACGTTATTCGTTCGGTAAAGATTGCCGGAGTACGTTTGACCTACAGCGGGATAAAGTAACCTGGATGACCCGAGATGCTTCCAGGCGTGCCAATGACTGCCGGGTTGCGACCATTCCTGATGTTGATCCGGAATATTTTCGCCCCCTGACGGATAATGTGGCGCAATATAAAGATTCGCTCTATCTGGTGAAGTATGTTTCTGGGGTCGAAAAAACGCTTTCGGTTATTCATTTACCCGACCCGAAACAAGAATTACAGGAAGGCGTTAATATTGTAGGGAATAAAGTTTATTTCATCGCGAGCGATGATGTGACTATTTTTGATATTAATGGACAATGGCAGTGGTTTAAAAGCCCCGATGGCACACCATTAAATTATTTAGCACATGACGATCGCTATACGTATTTTATTGCTGAAGACACGGTTGAGTATTTTGAACTGAAAGGTCAATGGACGTGGTTTAAAGACGCCAATGGTCAATTATCAGATACCTTTGCTCATGATGACCACTATATTTATTACGTAGGCGATGGGCTGGTACGTGATGCGAAGCGGCGTAATGAGACTCGACAACTCAATGCGGCGCATCTTGATAAAAACGGCAGTTTGCTTACCGTTGAAGGTATGTACACCAGTTACAACAATGAATTACTTCCACTGAATGACTGAATAATCAACGATCCTGCCCATGTCAGGATCGTTGATCGAACAAATTACTCACCCGCCAGCGCGCGTGGGAACAGCACATTGTTTTCCAGACTGATGTGATCCATCAGGTCATCAATCAGTTCATTAATACCGTTATACATCGCTTTCCAGGTGGTGCAGGCTTCCGGCGGCGGTGTGACGTTATTGGTAGTGTGTTTGATTACTTCCAGCAGTTCACCCGCTTCATCGTGCTCGCTTTCCATCACGCTGATTGGCCCCATTGCCTGGCTGCCCATGCCTTGTTTGATCATCGGGAAGAGGATCTGCTCTTCTTTCATCATGTGGCTGGAAAGCTCTTCATGCAGCATGGTCAGGTATTTTGTCAGCCCTTTTGGCACGCTCGGTTTGTCGGCGTGAACGCGCTCTACTTTGGTCGCTTGCAGGATCAGCTCCGGCAGTTGCTCGCGGTGACGATCGTGGTAGCGCACGATGATATGGTCGATGATTTCCGCCAGTGGGGCGCTACGCCAGTCTTTCTCAATCGGTTGTTCAGCAAGCTTTGCCAGCTCAGCTTCAATGACCTCAACATCCAGCTCTTTACGTGCCGCAGCACGAGCCAGCGTCTGCTTACCGCCGCAGCAGTAATCCATATCATATTTACGAAACAGAGCCGAAGCGCGAGGAATAGAGAGCGCCAGTTCACCTAAAGGTTGGTCGCGATAAGCCATAGCTGATACCTCATTCTTAATAATATAAGATGTATTTTAAATGCATCTTTAAGGCAAAAGCTATAACCCTTACGTAGCAGAGGCTTATTTAACTCACTGCCAGCATGTCAACTTTCTGAGACAGATTCAGTTAAAGGTTTTTCTGGTTTTGCTCTGACTGCAATGACCACGCCAACCACTAACAGCGCGATACCGCTCAACGTCATCAGCGGCGGCATTTGCTGGCGGAGTAAAAAGGTGTACAGCAAACCTGCCAGCGTTTCGAAAACAATCAGCGGCCCGAGAATCACTGTCGGTAATCGCTGGCTGGCGACGTTCCAGCAGAGTGCACCGACCCATGAGCAAAGCACGGCAATCGCAATCATCAGGCTAATAAACACCAGCGGACGGGGACCAAAAGGTAGGGAGAATTGCGGCGTTTGCGTATTCAGCCAGTAACAAGCGACAACATAGCCGATGAGAGAAACCGGCAGCGTGACCAGCGCCTGCGCCGTCGCCCACATCATCGGATGTTTGTCGGGGTTTTCCCGCAGCCAGCGGGCGTTGCGCAGGGCATACCACGCCCAACAGACTACAGAGACTGACGCCAGCACGATGCCTGAGGTATAACGCGCCCAGTCAAAATCGGGGAGTCCGTGGTTTAACTCAGCAATATTCACACACGCCAGGCCGATGCCAATACAAACCAGCGCCGGGGCGAGTTTTCCCCATGCGAGTTTGCCGTCGCGCTGGCTGTACAGCAGATTGGCGAAGACGGGAATCACCACCGGCAGAGTGCCGATAATCATCGTGGAAACAGGTGCGCCGGTACGCTGAATGGCGCTGGAGAGGCAGAAGTAATAGATAAGGTTGCCCATCATGGTGAGCATCAAGGCGGTAAGCCAGTCGCGACGCGCCAACTGACGCAGACGCACGCGCCCCAGCCAGGCAATGGGCAGCGCAATTAATCCTAACGCCAGATAACGCCCCATCGACTGCAACATCGCCGGGTATTCCGGTACGATCAACGGCCCGACAAAAATAAGCCCCCACATCAACCCTGCTAACAGGGCGTACAGCACGCCGCTAATCATTACTGGCATCCATTGATCTGTCAGAAGAAATATTCAGGGAACAGACGTGGTCGTTCCCGGCATCCCGTCATTATCCGAGAGGATGCGGGAGGATGCCACTTTAATTAACTAGTTATTAACATTAACCGGACGTCGCGAGTAACGCCGCTGGGCGAGCAGGTGAGCGAAAAGGTTGCTGTACTGGCGGACTGGATTGAGTTGAATTTGCCCGAGGTGTTGGCGGTGCGAGATGAACGAGCGACATAACAGCCGGATGCGCAGCGCTTATCCGGTCTACGGTTCATGGCTTGTAGGGCGGATAAGATGCGTCAGCATCGCATCCGCCAATAAATGCCGGATGCGGTTGATCATTTATAGGCCGAAAAAGAAGTGTTTTACTTACTCAAATCCACCTGATAAATCGCAAAGCCGATATCATCGGTCGCGACTTTATTCATCGGGTACAGCCCTTTCTCTTTAATAAATGCTGCGGCTTTATCTGACGGGGAAGTTTCGAAACGGATATCCAGTTTCTTATCGCCAGCAATCGGCGCTAGGCGCCAGTTGTTATCTGCCGCCGGGTGGATTTCTCCCGCACGTTTAGACTCTTCAGCAATCCACGCTGCCAGTACCGAGCGGTTCTCATCCGGTGAAGCAAAGGCAATATGGCTATCACCTGTTCCGGCAAATTTGCCGCCGTAAGCGCGATAATTATTGGTGGCAACGAGGAACATGGCATTCGGATCAATGGGTTTACCGTTAAAAGTCAGGTTCTTAATCCGCTCTGCATTGGCATTAACCACCTGACATTCACCGTCATAGCGGGCGGGCTGGGTAACATCAATCTGATAATTCACGCCATCAATCACATCAAAGTTATAGGTGCGGAAACCATCCCAGTTGATGAGTGACTGTGGTTTCGTGCTGTTAGGATCAATCTGGTTAAACTGCCCGGCGGAGCACTCCAGCCACTCTTTCACCTCTTTACCACTGGCTTTCACCACGATAAGCGTATTGGGATAGAGATAGAGATCGGCGGCATTACGGAAGGTCAACTGGCCTTTTTCCACTTCGACATAGCTGGCAGGGTCGTTCTTACGCCCACCGACTTTAAACGGCGCGGCAGCAGAGAGCACGGGCAGTTTTGCCAGATCGGGATCGCCCTGAATGTAATGTTCGACATACGCTTTTTGCGCGTTGTTCACCACCTGCACGGTCGGATCATCCTGCACCAGCGCCAGATAGCTATACATATTGTCGGCAGATTTACCGATCGGTTTGCTGACAAACTGGCGTGTGGCGTCGTGATCGGCCTTTAGCGTTTCTACCAGTTGACTGTCTTCTGCGGCGAGAGATTTTTTATTGGTGATATCGTAAATAGGCCGTGCTTCGGCTTTGGCCTGCGTCACCTGCCATTTCCCGCTGTCATTATTGAGTTGCAGATCAACCACGCCCAGATGATCGCCCCACATGCCAGGCATTACCGCCGGAACGCCGTTCAGCGTACCTTTGGCAATATCCGCGCCTTTAATATCGGCAAAATCTTTACTCGGGAAGACGGCGTGAGCATGGCCAAACATAATGGCGTCAACGCCCGGAATTTCACTGAGATAATAAACCGAGTTTTCCGCCATCACTTTATACGGATCGGCAGACAAACCAGAATGAGCCAGAACGACAACAATATCGGCCCCTTTCTCGCGCATTTCTGGTACGTACTTGCGCACTGTTTCAGTAATATCGTTAACGGTGACTTTGCCGGATAAATTGGCTTTATCCCAGCTCATAATCTGCGGTGGCACGACGCCGATGTAGCCAATCTTCAGCGTCTGTTTTTTCCCGTCTTTATCGACCACTTCGGTGTCGTTAATTAAATACGGCGTAAACATGGGCTGTTTGGTCTTAGCGTCAATGACGTTGGCGTTTATATAAGGGAATTTCGCCCCTGCCAGCGCATTTTTCAGGTAATCCAGACCGTAGTTAAATTCATGATTGCCGAGTGTGCCGACCGTATAATCCAGCGTATTCAGCGCCTTATAAACCGGATGAACATCACCTGCTTTTAATCCTTTCGCCGACATGTAATCTGCCAGCGGACTCCCCTGAATCAAATCGCCGTTATCGACCAGCACGCTGTTTTTCACTTCATTACGCGCGTCATTAATCAGACTCGCAGTACGAACCAGTCCGAATTTTTCTGTGGCGGAGTCTTTGTAATAATCGAAATCCATCATATTGCTATGCAAATCAGAGGTTTCCATTATGCGGAGATCGACTGTTGCCGCATTCACACTGGCGGCAATCAGCGTAGCAAGGAGCGTTGCACTAAACTTAACCATCTGGGCATCCTTTTATGAATGAGTAGATGAAACGTCTTTCATACAGAGCGTTGAAGGATGCCATAAATAATAAATCAGGAAACGATGACGCCATCACAGTTGGCGGATTCTTTAACGATAGGGTATAAGTAAAACAACGAGTTAACACCACTGAAACAAAAGAGGTGGAGAATGTTAGAACAAGTATGTCAACTCGCACGGATTGCGGGCGATGCCATTATGCAGGTCTACGACGGGACGAAACCGATGGACGTCGTTAGCAAAGCGGATAACTCACCGGTGACAGCGGCGGACATTGCCGCGCATACCGTAATCATGGACGGTTTACGTACGCTGACGCCGGATATTCCGGTTCTGTCTGAAGAAGATCCTCCCGGCTGGGAAGTTCGTCAGCACTGGCAGCGTTACTGGCTGGTGGACCCGCTGGATGGCACTAAAGAGTTTATTAAACGTAACGGCGAATTCACCGTTAATATTGCGCTCATCGACCACGGAAAACCGATTTTAGGTGTGGTGTATGCGCCAGTAATGAACGTAATGTACAGTGCGGCAGAAGGCAAAGCCTGGAAAGAAGAGTGCGGCGTGCGCAAGCAGATTCAGGTACGCGATGCGCGGCCGCCGCTGGTGGTCATCAGCCGATCCCATGCGGATGCAGAGCTGAAAGAGTATCTGCAACAGCTTGGCGAACATCAGACGACGTCCATTGGCTCTTCGCTGAAATTCTGTCTGGTGGCGGAAGGGCAGGCGCAGCTCTACCCACGTTTCGGACCAACCAATATTTGGGACACTGCCGCCGGCCACGCTGTTGCAGCCGCAGCCGGAGCGCACGTACACGATTGGCAGGGTAAACCGCTGGATTATACCCCGCGTGAATCGTTCCTGAATCCAGGATTCAGAGTTTCTATTTATTGAGCAACTTATGCAGCAAGTCCATCACTTGCTGCACCTCTTCCTGGGTGAGCGCTCCGTCCTTCGCCCATTGCACACGGCCGTCTTTATCGAGCACGGCAATGGCAGAACTCTCTTCATCCAACTGCCAGGCGCCGCGCGCGACGCCGTTGCTATCGACAATAAACTGCGACCACGGATAAAGCTTTTTATTACTTTCCAGACTGCTGCGCACAAACATGCCGGAACCCGGAATTGCGTCATCTGTGTTGACAATGGTGGTGGTCTGGTAGCGATCGTGCGGCAACTTCGCCGATTTAATCGCTTCTATCAGCGTCGCGTTTTTCTCTTTGGCTGACGTACGACCAGCAATATGTTGTAGCACTCGCACTTTTCCCGCTAACTGCGCGCTGTTCCAGGTTTTGTAGCTAAACTGATCTTTATCAAGCACCAACTCGCCACGATCGGTAATGCCAATCGGCGGTACTCGCTGGCCGGTTTCGAACTGATGTGCGGAGGTCATCATCGGCAGCAGCAGGCAGGTGAGGGCCAGAATCTTGCGTAGAGTCATGGTGTTTCCTTCTTATGATATGCAGGTGATCCGACCACTTGGGTCTGACTTTTAATCATATGTGCTATTTATCGAAAATCCCGCAAGTGTGATGCCAGTTTGCGGACAAGCGCACAAATCATATGAAAAATGAATGCTTATACTAAAGATTCTGATTAGGCGAAAAGATAATTCTGAATAATTGTAACGTTACGGTAAAAAAACTCATACAGGCTGGAAACATTACCGCAGTAGTCTATAGTCATTAGGCATTAAAATTTGCGCCTCATAATAGTTGGACCGATTGTGGTACCGCAAAGGCGTAATACTCAGCAGGAGACAACAATGAAAATTTTCCAACGGTACAACCCACTGCAAGTGGCGAAGTACGTGAAGATCCTGTTTCGTGGACGGTTATACATCAAGGATGTTGGCGCTTTTGAATTTGATAAGGGTAAAATTCTTATCCCAAAAGTGAAGGATAAACTGCATTTATCAGTGATGTCCGAGGTAAACCGTCAGGTTATGCGTCTGCAAACAGAGATGGCTTAACCAAAGTGCTATGCAGTAATAAGACGGCTCCTGATTCAGGAGCCGTTGATGTTTCTGAGGTTATGCGACGTTTTCTTCTTTATCTTTGTCTTTATCTTTAGCGTCAGTCAGTTTTGGCGAAAGGACGGTGGCTTTGCTGTCGATCCGCGTTACCAGCAGCTGGTCGATGCGGTAGTTATCGATATCCACCACTTCAAATTTGTAGCCGGCGAATTTCACCGAATCAGTGCGTTTGGGGATCTTACGCAGCATAAACATCATAAAGCCGCCAATGGTTTCGTAATTGCCTGACTGCGGGAACTCGTCAATATCCAGTACACGCATCACGTCATCAATCGGTGTTCCGCCATCGATTAGCCATGAGTTCTCATCACGCGCCACAATCTGCTCTTCCAGACCCTGACCAACCAGATCGCCCATCAGTGTGGTCATCACGTCGTTGAGGGTGATTATCCCCACCACCAGCGCGTATTCATTCATGATTACTGCAAAGTCTTCGCCCGCAGTTTTAAAACTTTCCAGCGCCTCAGAAAGGGTCAGCGTGTCTGGCACGATCAGCGTGTTGCGAATTTGGACGCCACTGTTCAGCGCCAGGCTTTGATTGGCCAGCACGCGGTTAAGCAGATCTTTCGAATCCACATAGCCGATGATGTGGTCGATATCTTCAGTACAGACGAGGAATTTTGAGTGCGGATGTTCCGCCACTTTATTCTTCAGACTTTGCTCGTCTTCGTGGAGATCGAACCAGATGACGTTCTCACGCGGAGTCATAGATGACGGGACAGTACGGGATTCAAGCTCGAACACGTTTTCAATCAGTTCATGCTCTTGTTTACGTAATACCCCCGCCAGCGCCCCCGCTTCTACTACCGCGTAAATATCATCGGAAGTGATGTCATCCTTGCGCACCATCGGCAGTTTAAAGATACGGAAGATCATGTTCGCCAGGCCGTTGAAGAACCACACCAGCGGGGTGCAGACGTACAGGCAGAAGCGCATCGGGTTGATGATACGCAAAGCCACAGCTTCTGGCGCAATCATACCGATGCGTTTCGGGGTTAAATCCGCAAACAGGATAAACATGCCAGTCACTAACGAGAAAGAGAGAATAAAGCTCAGTTGCTCAGAGAGCTCTGCCGACATATAGCGGGAGAACAGGCTGTTAAAAGCCGGGGAAAACGCCGCATCACCGACGATACCGCCGAGAATCGCCACTGCGTTCAGACCGATTTGTACCACGGTAAAGAACATGCCGGGATTTTCCTGCATATTCATAACGCGTTGGGCATTTATATTGCCTTCATCAGCCAGCAGTTTAAGTTTGATTTTGCGTGAGGCGGCAAGCGAGATCTCAGACATCGAGAAGAACGCACTTACAGCGATCAAGCAGAGTATGACTAAAATACTGTTTAACATATCTTATCTAACCGTTCAGGTCAGATCCTCGGAAGGGGAAGTTGATTAATTTGTGTGAAATACACATTGAAAGCCGATTCGAAGAGAGTGAACCGGCATTTTCAGAGGCTAGTATAGCGTAAGGTACTGTAAAGTCGCCAGAGGGTTAAATTTTTGTCTCATTTCACTTTGGGGCCACCTTTTAATACTACACTTCAGGCGGCAGACAAACGCCTATTCCGCCAATTCCGCAATAGCCATAAGGGTTTTTATGTAGATACTGTTGGTGGTCATCTTCGGCATAATAGAACGGTGTGGCGTTAGCAATCTCGGTGGTTATCTGGCGATCGTCATCGGCGGCGAGCATTGCGGCCTGAAAACGTTCCAGACTTGCGCGGGCGGCGGCATCCTGTTCTGGCGTCAGCGGGTAAATCGCGGAACGGTACTGCGTGCCGTGATCATTACCTTGACGCATCCCTTGTGCAGGATCGTGGTTTTCCCAGAAAACCTGCAACAGTTGTTCATAGCTGATTACCGACGGATCGTAAACCACTCGCACCGCTTCGGCGTGGCCGGTCTCACCGGAACACACTTCCCGATAAGTCGGGTTTGGCGTGTAACCGCCAGTGTAGCCTGCGGCAGTGCTGTAAACACCGGGAAGTTGCCAGAAAAGGCGTTCAACGCCCCAGAAACAGCCCATCGCAAAAATGGCGATCTCCATTCCGTCAGGCACATTTGTCATTGAGTGACCGTTGACCGCATGCAGCGTAGCTACGGGCATCGGGGTATTCCGTCCAGGAAGGGCATCGGTGGGGGAAACCAGATGCTTTTTATCAAATAAACTCATGGTGTCGTTCTCCCGAAAGTCGGTCATAGGGGTTTAGGTTGTAACAAGGGACGTATTTGCACACAATAACCCCCGTGAATGGGTCTAAAGTAAAACATAAGTAATATTTTGGGTTTAGTCTGCTTTTTAATCCATATTGCTGGATTATTGTTAAGCCGTTTAACGGAGTTCCAGGGGCAGGAATAAAGGATATTCAGGAGAAAATGTGCGCTATATCCGACAGTTATGCTGTGTAAGCTTACTCTGCTTTAGTGGTTCTGCCATCGCCGCGAATGTCCGTCTACAGGTGGAAGGGTTATCGGGACAGCTGGAAAAAAACGTTCGTGCACAGCTTTCTACGATTCAAAGTGATGAAGTGACGCCAGACCGGCGCTTTCGCGCACGTGTTGATGATGCCATTCGGGAAGGTCTAAAAGCACTGGGCTATTACCAGCCAACAATTGAATTTGATCTCCAGCCACCGCCAAAGAAAGGACGGCAGGTGCTGGTTGCTAAAGTTACACCGGGTGTACCCGTGTTGATTGGCGGCACCGATGTTGTCTTGCGCGGCGGTGCGCGAACCGATAAAGACTATTTGAAGTTGCTGGATACTCGCCCGGCTATAGGTACGGTGCTAAACCAGGGCGATTATGAAAATTTCAAAAAGTCCTTAACCAGCATTGCGTTGCGTAAAGGTTATTTCGATAGCGAATTTACCAAAGCGCAGCTGGGCATTGCGCTCGGCCTGCATAAAGCCTTCTGGGATATTGATTACAACAGTGGCGAACGTTACCGCTTTGGGCATGTCACTTTTGAAGGTTCGCAAATTCGCGACGAGTACCTGCAAAACCTGGTACCGTTCAAAGAAGGCGATGAATACGAGTCAAAAGATCTGGCGGAACTGAACCGTCGCCTTTCCGCGACTGGCTGGTTTAATTCGGTAGTAGTGGCACCGCAATTTGATAAAGCGCGCGAAACGAAAGTATTACCGTTGACGGGCGTGGTTTCGCCGCGAACAGAAAACACCATCGAAACCGGGGTCGGTTACTCTACGGACGTGGGACCGCGCGTGAAAGCGACGTGGAAAAAGCCGTGGATGAACTCATACGGTCACAGTCTGACTACCAGTACCAGTATTTCCGCGCCGGAACAGACCCTCGACTTCAGCTATAAAATGCCGCTGCTGAAGAATCCGTTAGAACAATATTATTTGGTGCAGGGCGGTTTTAAGCGTACTGACCTGAATGACACCGAATCCGATTCCACTACCCTGGTCGCTTCCCGCTACTGGGATCTTTCCAGCGGCTGGCAGCGCGCCATTAACCTACGCTGGAGTCTCGACCACTTTACTCAGGGTGAAATTACTAACACCACAATGCTGTTTTATCCAGGAGTGATGATTAGCCGGACGCGATCACGCGGCGGCCTGATGCCGACCTGGGGCGACTCGCAACGCTACTCTATCGACTATTCCAACACAGCCTGGGGATCGGATGTCGATTTCTCCGTTTTCCAGGCACAGAACGTCTGGATCCGCACACTGTACGATCGCCATCGCTTTGTTACGCGCGGCACGTTGGGCTGGATTGAAACTGGTGACTTCGACAAAGTACCGCCGGATCTGCGTTTCTTCGCCGGGGGCGACCGCAGCATTCGCGGCTATAAATACAAATCTATTGCGCCGAAATATGACAATGGTGACCTGAAAGGGGCATCAAAGCTAATTACCGGATCACTGGAGTACCAGTACAACGTGACCGGAAAATGGTGGGGCGCGGTGTTTGTCGATAGCGGTGAAGCGGTGAGTGATATCCGCCGCAGCGACTTCAAAACCGGCACCGGGGTCGGCGTGCGCTGGGAATCGCCGGTCGGGCCGATCAAGCTCGATTTTGCCGTACCGGTCGCGGATAAAGACGAGCACGGGTTACAGTTTTACATCGGTCTGGGGCCAGAATTATGAGTTTATGGAAAAAAATCAGCCTCGGCGCGGTTATCGTCATCTTATTACTGCTGGGCTCGGTGGCATTTCTGGTCGGCACCACCAGCGGCCTGCATCTGGTATTTAAAGCGGCGGACCGCTGGGTGCCTGGGCTGGACATTGGCAAGGTCACTGGCGGCTGGCGCGACCTTACCTTGTCTGACGTTCGTTATGAGCAGCCTGGCGTGGCGGTAAAAGCGGGCAATCTGCATCTGGCCGTTGGGCTGGATTGTCTGTGGAACAGCAGCGTTTGTGTTAACGATCTGGCGCTGAAAGATATTCAGGTCAACATCGACAGCAAAAAAATGCCTCCTTCTGAGCAGGTTGAAGAAGAGGAGGATAGCGGGCCGCTGGATCTCTCCACGCCGTATCCCATCACTCTGACGCGTGTGGCGCTGGATAACGTCAACATCAAAATTGATGACACCACGGTGTCGGTGATGGACTTCACCTCCGGCCTGAACTGGCAGGAGAAAACCCTGACCCTGAAACCGACGTCGCTGAAAGGCTTGCTGATTGCCTTGCCGAAAGTGGCGGACGTGGCGCAGGAAGAAGTGGTCGAACCGAAGATTGAAAATCCGCAGCCGGAGGAAAAGCCGCTCGGCGAAACGCTGAAAGATCTCTTTTCTCGCCCGGTATTGCCGGAAATGACCGACGTGCATTTGCCGCTCAACCTGAACATTGAAGAGTTTAAAGGCGAGCAACTGCGCGTGACAGGCGACACGGATATCACCGTGAGCACCATGCTGCTGAAAGTGAGCAGCATCGACGGCAATACCAAACTGGATGCGCTGGATATTGACTCTAACCAGGGGATTGTCAATGCCAGCGGTACGGCACAACTGTCTAACAACTGGCCGGTGGATATCACCCTCAACAGCACTTTGAATGTGGAGCCGTTGAAAGGTGAAAAGGTGAAGCTGAAAGTGGGCGGCGCGCTGCGCGAACAGCTGGAGATAGGCGTTAACCTTTCCGGCCCGGTGGATATGGATTTACGCGCCCAGACGCGGCTGGCGGAAGCTGGATTGCCGCTCAACGTGGAAGTGAACAGCAAACAACTTTACTGGCCGTTCACTGGTGAGAAGCAATATCAGGCGGATGACCTGAAACTGAAACTCACCGGCAAAATGACCGATTACACGCTGTCTATGCGTACGGCGGTGAAAGGGCAGGAGATCCCGCCAGCGACCATTACCCTTGATGCGAAAGGGAATGAACAGCAGGTCAATCTCGATAAACTCACCGTTGCGGCGCTGGAAGGAAAAACCGAGCTGAAGGCGCTGCTCGACTGGCAGCAGGCCATTAGTTGGCGCGGCGAATTGACGTTCAACGGCATTAATACGGTGAAAGAGTTCCCGGATTGGCCATCGAAACTCAATGGTTTGATCAAAACGCGCGGTAGCCTGTACGGCGGCACCTGGCAGATGGACGTGCCGGAGTTGAAGCTGACCGGCAACGTCAAACAGAACAAAGTGAACGTTGAGGGAACGCTGAAAGGCAACAGTTATATGCAGTGGATGATCCCAGGTCTGCATCTGGAACTGGGGCCAAACAGTGCCGAAGTGAAAGGCGAGCTTGGGGTGAAAGATCTCAATCTTGACGCCACGATCAACGCGCCTGGTCTGGATAACGCGCTGCCAGGACTTGGCGGTACAGCGAAAGGGCTGGTGAAAGTTCGCGGTACGGTGGAAGCGCCGCAGTTGCTGGCGGATATCACCGCGCGCGGCTTGCGCTGGCAGGAACTTTCTGTGTCGCAGGTTCGCGTGGAAGGCGACATCAAATCCACCGATCAGATTGCGGGTAAACTCGACGTGCGCGTTGAGCAAATCTCGCAACCGGATGTGAATATCAACCTTGTCACTCTGAATGCGAAAGGCAGCGAAAAGCAGCACGAGTTACAGTTGCGGATTCAGGGCGAGCCGGTTTCCGGTCAACTGAACCTGGCGGGTAGCTTTGATCGCAAAGAAGAACGCTGGAAGGGAACACTTAGCAATACCCGCTTCCAGACGCCGGTCGGCCCGTGGTCGCTGACGCGTGATATCGCGCTGGACTACCGCAATCAGGAGCAAAAAATCAGCATTGGGCCACACTGCTGGCTTAACCCGAATGCGGAACTGTGCGTGCCGCAAACCATTGATGCCGGGGCTGAAGGGCGTGCGGTGGTGAATCTCAACCGCTTCGACCTGGCCATGCTGAAACCGTTTATGCCGGAAACTACTCAGGCCAGCGGTATCTTCACGGGTAAAGCGGACGTTGCCTGGGACACCACCAAAGAGGGGCTGCCACAGGGCAGTATCACTCTTTCGGGGCGTAACGTGCAGGTGACGCAAACCGTCAACGATGCGGCGCTACCGGTGGCGTTTCAGACGCTGAACCTATCGGCAGAGCTGCGGAATAATCGCGCTGAGCTGGGCTGGACCATTCGTCTGACCAATAACGGCCAATTTGATGGTCAGGTGCAGGTGACCGATCCGCAAGGCCGCCGGAATCTTGGCGGCAACGTCAACATCCGCAATTTTAACCTCGCAATGGTGAACCCCATCTTTACGCGTGGTGAAAAAGCCGCGGGGATGGTGAGCGCTAACCTACGTCTGGGCGGTGATGTGCAAAGCCCGCAGCTGTTTGGTCAGCTACAGGTCACGGGCGTGGATATCGACGGCAACTTTATGCCATTTGATATGCAGCCGAGTCAGCTTGCGGTCAATTTTAACGGTATGCGCTCGACGCTTGCGGGGACCGTGAGGACTCAGCAGGGTGACATCTACCTGAACGGTGATGCTGACTGGAGCCAGATTGAAAACTGGCGGGCGCGGGTAACGGCGAAAGGCAGTAAGGTCCGGATCACCGTACCACCGATGGTGCGAATGGATGTGTCGCCTGACATCGTATTCGAAGCGACACCAAGCCTGTTTACCCTTGATGGTCGCGTGGATGTACCGTGGGCGCGCATTGTGGTGCACGATCTGCCGGAAAGTGCGGTGGGTGTCTCAAGCGATGTGGTGATGCTCAACGATAACCTGCAACCGGAGGAGACGAAAACCGCGTCAATTCCGATCAACAGCAACCTGATTGTCCACGTCGGCAATAACGTGCGCATTGATGCCTTTGGCCTGAAGGCGCGGCTGACGGGCGATCTCAACGTCGTACAGGACAAACAAGGGCTGGGCCTGAACGGGCAAATTAACATCCCTGAAGGACGCTTCCATGCATATGGCCAGGATCTGATTGTGCGCAAAGGCGAGCTGCTGTTCTCTGGTCCACCGGATCAACCGTATCTCAATATCGAAGCCATTCGTAACCCGGATGCTACAGAAGATGACGTAATCGCTGGTGTTCGTGTCACCGGGCTGGCGGATGAGCCGAAAGCGGAGATCTTCTCTGACCCGGCGATGTCACAACAGGCTGCATTGTCTTACTTGTTGCGTGGACAAGGGCTGGAGAGCGATCAGAGCGACAGCGCGGCGATGACTTCGATGCTGATTGGTCTGGGGGTTGCGCAAAGTGGTCAGATTGTGGGTAAAATCGGCGAGACATTTGGTGTAAGTAATTTAGCGCTCGACACCGAGGGGGTTGGTGATTCTTCCCAGGTGGTGGTCAGCGGCTATGTATTACCAGGCTTACAAGTGAAATACGGCGTGGGGATATTTGACTCTATAGCAACACTCACGTTACGTTATCGCCTGATGCCGAAGCTATATCTGGAAGCCGTGTCTGGTGTAGATCAGGCACTGGATTTGCTCTATCAGTTCGAGTTTTAGCTATGCGAATATTTGTCTACGGCAGTTTACGTCACAAACAAGGCAACAGCCACTGGATGACAAATGCCCAGTTGCTGGGCGATTTCAGTATCGATAACTACCAGTTGTATAGCCTGGGCCACTATCCAGGCGCAGTTCCGGGAAACGGAACGGTACATGGTGAAGTTTATCGTATTGACAACGCCACGCTGGCCGAACTTGATGCCTTGCGCACCAGGGGCGGTGAATACGCGCGCCAGTTGATTCAGACGCCGTACGGGAGTGCATGGATGTACGTTTATCAACGACCCGTCGATGGATTAACGCTGATTGAAAGCGGCGACTGGTTAGACAGGGATCAGTCATAATATAAACACGCCACCTTCGGGTGGCGTTGTTTTTTGCGATGCCCCTCGCAATCAGTTTTGTAACTTTCCCACCAGTTTCTTTTCTCTCCGAGTCGCTTTCCAGATCTGTTAACGCATAAAAATCTCTGCTGGTGTTCACAAATGCGCAGGGGTAAAACGTTTCCTGTAGCACCGTGAGTTATACTTTGTATAACTTAAGGAGGTGCAGATGCGTATTACCATAAAAAAATGGGGGAACAGTGCAGGTATGATCATTCCCAATATCGTAATGAAAGAACTTAACTTACAGCCGGGGCAGAGCGTGGAGGCGCAGGTGAGCAACAACCAACTGATTTTGACCCCCGTCTCGAAGCGCTACTCGCTTGAAGAACTGCTGGCGCAATGCGACATGAACGCACCGGAGCTTAGCGAGCAGGATGTCTGGGGTAAATCCACCCCTACGGGTGACGAAATATGGTAAAGCGAAGCGAATTTGAACGGGGAGACATTGTGCTGGTCGGCTTTGATCCAGCAAGCGGCCATGAACAGCAAGGTGCTGGCCGACCTGCGCTTGTACTCTCCGTTCAAGCCTTTAATCAACTGGGGATGACGTTGGTGGCACCCATTACTCAGGGCGGAAATTTTGCCCGTTATGCCGGATTTAGCGTTCCGTTACATTGCGAAGAAGGCGATGTGTATGGCGCGGTATTGGTGAATCAGGTGCGAATGATGGATTTACGCGCCCGCCAGGCAAAGCGTATTGGTCTGGCTGCGGACGAGGTGGTGGAAGAAGCGTTATTACGTTTGCAGGCGGTGGTGGAATAAAGGTTTATTTATTGCGGGCATAAAAAAACCCTTACTAACCGAAGCCCGGCGTTCAGGGTTATTGCGCTATAAGAACTTATTTATTCTTTGCGCGCTCGAAGGAGGCAACGATTTCAGCTTTAGCGGCTTCTGCGTTTTCCCAACCTTCAACTTTCACCCACTTGCCTTTTTCGAGGTCTTTGTAGTGCTCGAAGAAGTGAGCGATCTGAGCTTTCAGCAGCTCCGGCAGATCGTTAACGTCTTTGATGTGATCGTATTCTTTGCTCAGTTTGGTGTGCGGAACAGCAACCAGTTTCGCATCTTCACCAGCTTCGTCGGTCATTTTCAGAACGCCAACCGGACGGCAACGGATCACAGAACCCGGCTGCAGCGGGTACGGAGTCGGGACCAGAACGTCAACCGGGTCACCGTCCAGAGACAGAGTGTGGTTGATATAGCCGTAGTTGCACGGATAGAACATCGCGGTGGACATGAAGCGGTCAACGAACAGTGCGCCGCTCTCTTTGTCGATTTCGTATTTGATCGGATCAGCGTTAGCCGGGATTTCGATAACAACGTAGATGTCTTCCGGCAGATCTTTACCCGCAGGGACGTTGAGTAAGCTCATGTCTGTTTCCTTTAAAATATGTGGCAAACAAGTGCCGAGTATTATAGCCAACTCGCGCCGAATGTCTTCGCTTGTTTTCGTCCTCATTTTCCTTTTTCGCCAGTTTTAAGACGGTTCGCAGAGCTGGAAAATCCATAACCGTAGCCGCATTTTTCATAATGATATGAAAGCGATTACAAACTTGTGATTAACGATGTATTTACTTTTTTGAAGTGTGATGTAACGCAATCTGTTACAGAACCAATTGTCTATAGTTTTTTCGCGAACATCTTTTCACCAATAATAATCACCCCGACGAGGACAACCCTATGTGGAAACGCTTACTTGTAGTCTCTGCAGTCTCGGCAGCCATGTCGTCTATGGCGTTGGCCGCTCCTTTAACCGTAGGATTTTCGCAGGTCGGATCCGAATCCGGCTGGCGCGCAGCAGAAACTAATGTGGCGAAAAGTGAGGCCGAAAAACGCGGTATCACACTGAAAATTGCCGATGGTCAGCAAAAGCAGGAAAACCAGATTAAAGCAGTGCGTTCCTTTGTCGCGCAGGGGGTAGATGCCATCTTTATCGCCCCGGTGGTTGCAACGGGTTGGGAACCTGTTTTGAAAGAAGCAAAGGAAGCCGAAATTCCGGTCTTTTTGCTTGACCGTTCCATCGACGTGAAAGACAAATCTCTCTATATGACCACCGTCACCGCCGACAACATCCTCGAAGGCAAGTTGATCGGTGACTGGCTGGTCAAAGAGGTCAATGGCAAACCGTGTAACGTGGTTGAGTTACAGGGCACCGTTGGGGCCAGCGTCGCCATTGACCGTAAGAAAGGCTTTGCCGAAGCCATTAAGAATGCGCCAAATATTAAAATAATCCGCTCGCAGTCCGGTGACTTCACCCGCAGTAAAGGCAAAGAAGTCATGGAGAGCTTTATCAAAGCGGAAAACAACGGCAAAAACATCTGCATGGTTTACGCCCATAACGACGACATGGTGATTGGCGCAATTCAGGCAATTAAAGAAGCGGGCCTGAAACCGGGCAAAGATATCCTGACAGGCTCTATCGACGGCGTGCCGGACATCTACAAAGCGATGATTGATGGCGAAGCGAACGCCAGCGTTGAACTGACGCCAAACATGGCGGGACCCGCCTTTGACGCGCTGGAGAAATATAAAAAAGACGGCACCATGCCTGAAAAGCTGACGCTGACCAAGTCCACCCTTTACCTGCCTGATACCGCAAAAGAAGAGTTAGAGAAGAAGAAAAACATGGGGTATTGAGACGTATCAGGCATCAATGCCTGATACCGACTCGTAGGCCGGATAAGGCGTTTACGCCGCATCCGGCAGTTGTGCACTGGTGGCTGATGCGACGCTGGCGCGTCTTATCATGCCTGGCTGGAGCACGCTTTACTTCGGGGGAAACCATGACGACCGACCAACACCAGGAAATCCTCCGCACCGAAGGATTAAGCAAATTTTTCCCTGGCGTCAAAGCGTTAGATAACGTTGATTTCAGCCTGCGCCGTGGTGAAATCATGGCGCTACTCGGTGAAAACGGAGCTGGTAAATCAACGTTAATCAAAGCACTTACCGGCGTTTACCATGCCGATCGCGGCACCATCTGGCTGGAAGGTCAGGTTATTTCACCGAAAAACACCGCCCACGCACAGCAGCTCGGCATCGGCACCGTCTATCAGGAAGTTAACCTGCTACCCAATATGTCGGTCGCTGATAATCTATTCATCGGCCGCGAACCTAAGCGTTTCGGCCTGCTACGCCGTAAAGAGATGGAAAAGCGCGCCACCGAACTGATGGCATCTTACGGTTTCTCCCTCGACGTGCGCGAACCGCTCAACCGCTTTTCAGTCGCGATGCAGCAAATCGTCGCCATTTGTCGGGCCATCGATCTCTCCGCCAAAGTGCTAATCCTCGATGAACCCACCGCCAGTCTCGACACTCAGGAAGTAGAGTTGCTGTTTGGCCTGATGCGCCAGCTGCGCGATCGCGGCGTCAGCCTGATCTTCGTTACTCACTTTCTCGATCAGGTCTATCAGGTCAGCGATCGGATCACCGTCTTACGCAACGGCAGCTTTGTTGGCTGTCGGGAAACCCGCGAGCTGCCACAAATCGAACTGGTGAAAATGATGCTGGGGCGTGAGCTGGATACTCATGCGCTACAGCGTGCCGGAAGAACATTGCTTAGTGACAATCCTGTTGCAGCGTTTAAAGATTACGGCAAGAAAGGAACGATCGCGCCGTTTGATCTGGAAGTACGCCCCGGCGAGATCGTCGGGCTGGCAGGTCTGCTGGGATCAGGGCGGACAGAAACCGCCGAAGTGATCTTCGGTATCAAACCAGCCGATAGCGGCACGGCGCTGATCAAAGGCAAACCGCAACCCCTGCGATCGCCACATCAGGCTTCGGTACTGGGCATCGGTTTTTGCCCGGAAGACAGGAAAACCGATGGCATCATCGCCGCCGCCTCGGTGCGGGAAAATATCATCCTCGCTCTCCAGGCCCAGCGCGGCTGGCTACGGCCGATTTCCCGTAAAGAACAGCAAGAGATTGCCGAACGCTTTATCCGTCAGCTGGGCATTCGTACTCCTTCCAGCGAACAACCGATTGAATTTCTCTCCGGCGGCAATCAGCAAAAAGTGTTGCTCTCACGCTGGCTGCTGACTCGTCCGCAATTTCTGATCCTCGATGAGCCAACGCGTGGCATTGATGTTGGCGCCCATGCCGAGATCATTCGCCTGATAGAAACGCTGTGCGCTGACGGTCTGGCGCTGCTGGTGATCTCCTCCGAACTGGAAGAACTGGTGGGCTATGCCGATCGGGTGATTATCATGCGCGATCGCAAACAGGTGGCGGAGATCCCGCTGGCAGAGCTTTCCGTTCCGGCGATCATGAACGCCATTGCGGCGTAAGGAGATCAGTGTGATGCCTCAATCTCTCCCGGACACTACGCCGCCGAAAAAGCGCTTTCGCTGGCCGACGGGGATGCCGCAGTTGGTGGCGCTATTGTTGGTGCTGGTGGTCGATAGCCTGGTGGCCCCGCATTTCTGGCAGGTGGTGCTTCAGGATGGGCGTTTGTTCGGTAGCCCTATCGACATTCTTAATCGCGCCGCCCCGGTTGCGTTACTGGCGATTGGCATGACGCTGGTGATCGCTACGGGTGGGATTGATCTCTCCGTAGGGGCGGTGATGGCCATCGCCGGAGCCACAACGGCTGCGATGACGGTCGCGGGGTTCAGCCTGCCAATTGTTTTGTTAAGCGCCCTGGGTACCGGCATTCTGGCTGGATTGTGGAACGGCATACTGGTGGCGATCCTCAAAATTCAGCCGTTTGTTGCCACCCTGATCCTGATGGTTGCCGGGCGCGGTGTGGCTCAATTGATCACCTCCGGGCAGATCGTCACGTTCAACTCGCCGGATCTCTCATGGTTCGGCAGCGGATCGCTATTGTTCCTGCCTACGCCGGTCATTATCGCTGTGTTGACGCTTCTCCTGTTCTGGCTGTTGACCCGCAAAACGGCACTGGGGATGTTTATTGAAGCCGTTGGCATCAACATTCGTGCGGCAAAAAATGCCGGAGTCAACACACGAATCATCGTCATGCTCACCTACGTATTGAGCGGGCTGTGTGCGGCGATTGCGGGCATTATCGTGGCGGCGGATATTCGCGGTGCCGACGCCAATAACGCCGGGTTATGGCTGGAGCTGGATGCCATTCTTGCGGTGGTCATCGGTGGCGGATCGCTGATGGGCGGGCGCTTTAACCTGCTGCTCTCAGTGGTGGGGGCGCTGATTATTCAGGGAATGAACACCGGAATTTTACTTTCGGGCTTCCCGCCAGAGATGAACCAGGTGGTGAAAGCGGTGGTGGTGCTTTGCGTGCTGATTGTCCAGTCGCAACGCTTTATCAGTCTGATTAAAGGAGTGCGTAGCCGTGATAAAACGTAACTTGCCACTGATGATCACCATCGGCGTCTTTGTGCTGGGCTATCTCTACTGCCTGACGCAGTTTCCCGGCTTTGCTTCCACGCGCGTGATCTGCAATATCCTGACCGATAATGCCTTTCTTGGCATCATCGCCGTCGGCATGACCTTTGTGATCCTCTCCGGCGGGATCGATCTCTCCGTCGGTTCGGTGATCGCCTTTACTGGCGTGTTTCTGGCAAAAGTGATTGGCGATTTCGGCCTCTCGCCGCTGCTGGCGTTTCCACTGGTGCTGGTGATGGGCTGTGCCTTCGGCGCATTTATGGGGCTTCTGATCGACGCTCTGAAGATCCCGGCGTTCATCATTACCCTGGCGGGAATGTTCTTTTTGCGCGGCGTCAGCTATCTCGTTTCGGAAGAGTCGATCCCGATAAACCATCCAATTTATGACACGCTTTCAAGCCTGGCGTGGAAAATCCCCGGCGGTGGTCGCTTAAGCGCGATGGGGCTGCTGATGCTGGCGGTGGTGGTTATCGGCATATTCCTCGCGCATCGTACGCGTTTTGGTAATCAGGTATACGCCATTGGCGGCAACGCAACGTCGGCAAACCTGATGGGAATTTCCACTCGCAGCACTACTATTCGCATTTATATGCTCTCTACCGGATTGGCGACACTGGCAGGAATTGTCTTCTCGATTTATACCCAGGCCGGATACGCCCTGGCGGGTGTAGGTGTGGAACTGGACGCTATCGCGTCGGTGGTGATTGGCGGTACACTTTTGAGCGGTGGCGTTGGAACGGTATTAGGGACGCTTTTTGGTGTGGCGATTCAGGGACTGATCCAGACTTACATAAACTTTGACGGCACGCTGAGCTCATGGTGGACGAAAATCGCCATCGGCATTTTGTTATTCATTTTTATTGCCTTACAGCGTGGGTTAACGGTGTTGTGGGAGAATCGTCAGAGTTCGCCAGTAATAAGAGTGAGTCCGGAAATTAGACTAAAAGAATAAATTTAACTGATATATAAGGATATTTTTATGTGGGCAAAGGAAGGCGAGGATTTAAGTACAACATGCAAAAACTGTGGTGTGGCTGTTTTACCACCGGACGATTATTGTAAAAGTTGTGCGGATAAAAAACTTACGGGAATTGGCGGTTGGTTGTATTTACCTGCTATTTCTTTAGTGCTGGTGATTATTTCGAGCATCTATTCTTTTATACAAACATGGGGGCTTGTTCAGGGCAATCAGGAAGAACCGCTCAGAACTCTGCTGTATCTGGAAGTGGTTGGATTTGCCATGGTATTTCTGTTGGTAAGTTATACTACTTTTTTGTTTTTTAAAAAGAAACGCCAGCTTCCGCACTACTATATTGCCCTTCTTCTGTCTCTCTTCGTATTTAATGTTGCTGATATTTGGGGAGCAGTACAGTTTCTTCATGCCACAATTGAGCCTTTAGACGCATGGGGTGTGCTGAAAAATATCATTCATATGGCGATCTGGATTCCCTATTTCCGTGTCTCTAAACGAGTCAAATTAACTTTTGTTAATTAAAACGCAAAAACGCCGGAACCATCCGGCGTTTTTAGACCATTACGCGTCCGGGAACTCACGGATAAAGCGTTCGACATCTTCAACCATATGGTCGTTGCCGACGAAGAACGAACGACGCTGGTGCAGGGTTTCCGGGATGATATCCAGAATACGCTCTTTGCCATCGCTCGCTTTACCGCCCGCTTGTTCCGCCAGGAATGCCATCGGGTTGCACTCATACAGCAAACGCAGTTTACCGTCCGGGTGGCTGGCAGTGCTTGGGTAGAGATAAATACCGCCTTTCAGCAGATTACGGTGGAAATCCGCGACCAGCGAGCCGATATAACGTGAGGTATACGGACGGTTGGTAGATTTATCTTCTTCCTGGCAGAATTTAATGTACTTCTTCACCCCGTTCGGAAACTTAATGTAGTTCCCTTCGTTGATAGAGTAGGTTTTTCCTTTCTCCGGGAAGCGCATCCGTTCCTGGCACAGGCAGAAAACGCCGAGCGAAGGATCGTAAGTAAAGGCGTGAACACCGCATCCGGTGGTGTAAACCAGCATGGTAGAGGAGCCGTATACCACGTAACCTGCAGCAACCTGTTTGTTACCAGGCTGGAGGAAATCTTCTTCAGTTACCGGCGTGCCGACCGGTGTAACGCGACGGTAAATGGAGAAAATGGTACCGACAGAGACGTTAACATCGATGTTGGACGAGCCATCCAGCGGATCCATCAGCACAACGTATTTTGCGTGTTCACAACCTTCAAAGACGACAATCTCATCTTCTTCTTCGGATGCAATGCCCGCAACAATATCGCGTGCTTTCAGTGCGGCTTTCAGTTTTTCATTAGCGAACAAGTCGAGTTTTTGTTGAACCTCGCCCTGCACGTTCTCAGCACCGCTGGCACCCAGGATATCAACCAGTCCAGCTTTGTTGATATCGCGATGAATAATCTTGGCGCCCAGTTTTATTGCCGATAGCAAAGCAGTGAGCTCACCGGTAGCATGAGAAAACTCGTGCTGCTTTTCGACAATAAATTCACCTAACGTTTTCATAAAACTTTCCCTGCAATGTTTATGGAGTAAAGCGACCGCAATAATCTTAACAAATAATCTCAATGTTGCGCTCAGGTGAATCGCGCCAGCAAATTACGGATTATCCTGAAATGCGTTTCTCTGTTGCCCGACATATGCGTAAAATGAACGGTAGATTAAAAAAGGATAGTGACGTATGCGCATTCATATATTAGGAATTTGTGGCACGTTTATGGGCGGTCTGGCGATTCTGGCGCGTCAGTTGGGCCATGAAGTAACGGGGTCGGACGCCAATGTGTATCCGCCGATGAGCACCTTACTTGAGAAGCAAGGCATTGAACTGATTCAGGGTTATGATGCCAACCAGCTCGATCCTCAGCCAGATCTGGTGATTATTGGCAACGCCATGACCCGTGGAAATCCGTGTGTGGAAGCGGTACTGGAAAAAAACATTCCATATATGTCAGGTCCGCAGTGGTTGCACGATTTTGTGCTGCGCGACCGCTGGGTGCTGGCCGTTGCTGGTACACACGGTAAAACCACCACGGCGGGAATGGCGACCTGGATTCTGGAACAGTGCGGCTATAAACCAGGTTTTGTGATCGGTGGAGTACCGGGGAACTTTGACGTTTCTGCGCGCCTGGGCGAAAGCGACTTCTTTGTTATCGAAGCAGACGAGTATGACTGCGCCTTCTTCGACAAACGTTCTAAGTTTGTTCATTACTGCCCGCGAACGCTGATCCTCAACAACCTTGAGTTCGACCACGCCGATATCTTCGACGACCTGAAAGCGATTCAGAAACAATTCCACCATCTGGTGCGTATTGTTCCTGGTCAGGGGCGTATTATCTGGCCGGAAAACGACATCAACCTGAAACAAACCCTGGCGATGGGTTGCTGGAGTGAGCAGGAGCTGGTGGGCGAGCAAGGTCACTGGCAGGCGAAAAAGCTGACCACTGACGCTTCCGAATGGGAAGTCTTGCTGGATGGCGAAAAAGTGGGCGAAGTGAAATGGTCGCTGGTGGGCGAACATAATATGCACAATGGTTTGATGGCGATTGCTGCGGCCCGTCATGTTGGCATCGCACCGGCTGATGCTGCTAACGCGCTGGGATTGTTTATCAATGCCCGTCGCCGCCTGGAACTGCGTGGCGAAGCTAACGGCGTGACGGTGTATGACGATTTTGCCCATCACCCAACGGCAATTCTGGCAACGCTGGCGGCGCTGCGCGGCAAAGTTGGCGGTACGGCGCGTATTATTGCCGTGCTTGAGCCGCGTTCCAACACCATGAAGATGGGAGTCTGCAAAGATGATTTGGCACCGTCACTAGGTCGTGCCGATGAAGTCTTCCTGCTGCAACCGTCACATATTCCGTGGCAGGTAGCAGAAGTGGCAGAAGCATGTATTCAGCCTGCGCACTGGAGTGGAGATGTTGATGCACTGGCAGAAATGGTGGTGAAAACCGCTCAGCCTGGCGACCATATTCTGGTGATGAGCAACGGCGGTTTTGGTGGGATCCATCAGAAACTGCTGGATGGTCTGGCGAAGAAAGCGGAAGTTGCGCAGCAATCCTGAGACGTTTTATCAGGCCTACTTTTGTAGGCCTGATAAGGCGTTCACGCCGCATCCGGCATTTGAGCATAGCGCCTGATGCGACGCTTGACGCGTCTTATCAGGCCTACAGATCTGGCGGTGCTCTGCATCCGGCAAACCATACTCACATCAACAACGAAAATTACCCTTCGTTCTCTGCCAGCTCGCGCAGATACTGGAAAATCTGGCGTGCGGATTTCGGCGGCTTATTCCCTTCTTTCTCTTTCTTCGCGTTGCGGATCAGAGTTCGCAGCTGCTGACGATCGGCATCTGGCCACAGATTCAATACTTCAGCGATAGCATCATCCCCTTGATCGATCAGACGATCGCGCAGGTTTTCCAGTTTATGGAACAACACCACCTGCTGGTTGTGGCGGTTTTTCAGCTTATCCAGCGCCTGACGGATAGGCTCTACATCGCGTTGGCGCAGCATTTTACCAATGAGCTGCAACTGGCGGCGGCGACCTTCCATCTTAATACGCTGGGCTAACTCAATAGCCGCACGCAGATCCGCATCTAACGGGATCTTATCCAGCGCGTTTTTCCCCAGATCAACAATTTCTGCGCCCAGGCGTTTTAGCTCCTCGGCGTCACGTTTAATTTCACTTTTACTGACCCAGATAATTTCATCGTCTTCGTCTTCGATGTCATCACCGGGAACGTCGTCGAGCCAGTCTTCGGGCTGCTTAGTCATGTCAGGCTCCTTAAAAAAAAGAGGCTAATGTTACCAGTTAAGATGCGCACTGAAAAACGGTTCTCTGTTAGACTTCAGAGAAACTCTCTACATTATGGCACTTGCAATGAAAGTAATCTCTCAAGTTGAAGCGCAG
The DNA here is from genome assembly GCF_004212325.1 of Escherichia sp. E13S3. Lineage (NCBI taxonomy): Bacteria > Pseudomonadati > Pseudomonadota > Gammaproteobacteria > Enterobacterales > Enterobacteriaceae > Escherichia > Escherichia sp. E13S3. The sequence continues at coordinate 387,873 of NZ_RHJR01000003.1, read as the reverse complement.
CGCAAGATTCTGGAAGAAGCAGTTTCGACTGCGCTGGAGTTGGCCTCAGGCAAATCGGACGGTGCGGAAGTTGCCGTCAGCAAGACCACCGGCATTAGCGTTAGCACGCGCTATGGTGAAGTGGAGAATGTCGAATTCAATAGCGATGGCGCGCTGGGGATAACCGTTTATCACCAGAACCGCAAAGGTAGCGCATCATCCACCGATTTAAGCCCGCAGGCCATTGCCCGCACCGTACAGGCGGCGCTGGATATTGCGCGTTACACTTCGCCAGATCCGTATGCAGGCGTGGCAGACAAAGAACTGCTGGCTTTCGACGCGCCGGATCTTGACTTGTTCCACCCCGCAGAAGTTTCTCCGGACGAAGCCATTGAACTGGCGGCCCGTGCTGAACAGGCGGCATTACAGGCGGATAAACGCATTACCAATACCGAAGGCGGCAGTTTTAACAGCCACTACGGTGTCAAAGTTTTCGGTAATAGCCACGGTATGTTGCAAGGCTACTGCTCAACGCGTCATTCGCTCTCCAGTTGCGTGATTGCCGAAGAAAATGGCGATATGGAGCGTGATTATGCCTACACCATTGGCCGCGCGATGAGCGATCTACAAACGCCAGAGTGGGTCGGGGCCGACTGCGCTCGCCGTACTTTATCGCGTCTGTCGCCGCGTAAACTCTCCACCATGAAAGCGCCGGTCATTTTTGCCAATGAAGTGGCAACCGGGCTTTTTGGGCATCTGGTTGGGGCGATAGCGGGTGGTGCGGTCTACCGTAAATCCACCTTCCTGCTCGACTCGCTGGGTAAACAAATTCTGCCAGACTGGCTGACCATTGAAGAGCATCCGCATCTGCTGAAAGGGCTGGCATCTACGCCATTCGACAGCGAAGGTGTTCGTACCGAACGTCGCGACATTATTAAAGATGGCATCCTGACTCAGTGGCTGCTGACCAGCTACTCGGCGCGCAAACTGGGGCTGAAAAGCACCGGACATGCGGGCGGTATTCACAACTGGCGCATTGCCGGACAAGGTCTAAGCTTCGAGCAGATGCTCAAAGAGATGGGCACTGGGCTGGTGGTGACGGAATTGATGGGCCAGGGCGTGAGTGCAATTACCGGTGATTATTCCCGTGGTGCGGCGGGCTTCTGGGTAGAAAACGGCGAAATTCAGTATCCGGTTAGCGAAATCACCATCGCAGGTAATTTAAAAGATATGTGGCGCAATATTGTCACCGTCGGTAACGATATTGAAACACGCAGTAATATACAGTGTGGTTCTGTGCTGTTGCCGGAGATGAAAATCGCCGGACAGTAAAAAAACTGGCGCGACCTGCCGCGCTATAAACTAAAAAATTACACAAAATCATTCGCACTGCATCGAGACGGAAAGTGAATGAGGGCCGGGGAGTGTACTCGTAGTACGTGACTCGGGCGAATGAGCGTAGCCGTCGATGAGGCAGTGTGAAGGATGAAGTGTAAATAAAAAAGGAAGTGAGCAATGCGTAAAAGCCTGTTAGCTATTCTTGCAGTCTCCTCGTTGGTATTCAGTTCGGTGTCGTTTGCCGCTGAGCTGGAAGACAATATGGAAACCCTCAACGACAATTTAAAAGTGGTCGAAAAAGCGGATAACGCGGCGCAAGTCAAAGACGCGTTAACGAAGATGCGCGCCGCAGCGCTGGATGCGCAAAAAGCAACGCCGCCGAAGCTGGAAGGCAAATCGGCAGACAGCCCGGAAATGAAAGACTTCCGTCACGGTTTCGACATTCTGGTTGGTCAGATTGACGACGCGCTGAAGCTGGCAAACGAAGGTAAAGTCAAAGAAGCGCAGGCTGCCGCAGAGCAACTGAAAACGACCCGCAATTCATATCACAAGAAGTATCGTTAATTCCTCATTGGGCGGTGAAACGTCGCTGCCCAATGATCTCTTCTCCCTTCGTAAAATCACCGCCAAATCTCTCTTCACTACGGCATATTTCTGCGTGTCGCCGCCATTTTTGCGAGGCGTTTTCCAGAAATGAATGTAATGCATATGTAATGCTATAATGCATTACACTTTTCATAATTACCGGAGGCATAATGGCCACACTTAACGTCCGTCTGGATGACAAACTGAAAAATGAGGCTTATGCGGTGCTGGAAAAATTAAATATTACGCCTACTGAAGCAGTGCGGCTGCTGTTTCAGTACGTTGCGGAAAATGGGCGAATGCCGGTAAAAACGCTCACTGTCAGTGATAGTGAAGAAGCCTTGTTACGCACTGTCAGGGAACGACTGGCCAACCCACAAGAGGCCATTAAGGTCCGACTGGATGAACTATGAGCTGGCCTTTGATCCGCGAGCGCTGAAAGAGTGGCAAAAACTGGGCGTGACAGTCCGGGAACAATTTAAAAAAAAGCTTGAGGATGTGCTGAAAAGGCCGCGCAATCCATCGGCTAAACTGCGGGATTTACCGGACTGCTACAAAATTAAGCTTCGCACTCTGGGATATCGCCTGGTTTATCAGGTTAACGATAAAGAGTTGCTCGTGTTGTTGATAGCTATTGGTAAGAGAGAGAACTCAGCCGTTTATGAAGATGCGGATAAACGGCTGGAAGAGTGATTAACGCAAATAGTGTACCACCTGGTTGCTGCTGCCGCGCCAGATCAGGGAAGGGTCTTTTAAATCCTGCATAAATTTGCCATCAACCAGCACGTTGATCAAATCAACAACCTGCATTTGTGCAGCGTTGAGTTCGTCGAGTTTATACCCTGTCCACACCCAGATGTCTTTACCCGGACATTCGGCACGAATGCGTTGTACCAGTTTCAGAATATCCGGCACGTTTTGCGGATGCAGCGGATCGCCGCCGGAGAGGGAAATGCCCTGGCGTTTGATGCGAGTGTCGTTCAGATCGTTGATGATCTGGTCTTCCATTTCTTTGGTAAATGGCAGACCGGAATTTACCCGCCAGGTGCTTTTGTTATAGCAACCGGGGCATTCATGAACACACCCGGAGACAAACAGGGTGCAACGAGTGCCGGGGCCGTTGACGATGTCGACAGGATAGTATTGATGGAAGTTCATATTTCGCCTGGCTTATCAGTCCGCGTGTAGGCCGGATAAGGCGTTTACGCCACATCCGGCAATCAATAACTGATGCGACGCTGTCGCGTCTTATCAGGCCTACAGCCGTTGCTACAGTCTGGAATTTGTAGGATTTGTAGGCCGGATAAGGCGTTTACACCGCATCCGGCAATCAATGCCTGATGCGACGCTGTCGCGTCTTATCGGGCCTACAGCCGTTGCTACAGTCTGGAATTTGTAGGCCGGATGCGGCGCTTTCACATCACATCCGGCATTTGCTTAACGCAGCGTGGAGATCAACCGATCTGCCCATTTCCTAAATGTTTAACGCGGCGCTTAACTTCTTCCTGCTTGCCGGCGTTAAACGGACGCGCATCCGGACTACCTAAATATCCGCACACGCGGCGAGTTACCGACACACGGGAGGTGTCATGGTTACCACATTTCGGACAAGTGAAGCCTTTGCTGGTGCACTCAAACTCGCCGGTAAAGCCACATTCGTAGCATTCATCGATCGGCGTGTTGGTGCCGTAATACGGCACATGCTGATAGCTGTAATCCCAGACATCTTCCAGCGCCTTCAGGTTGTGCTGAATGTTTGGATACTCGCCGTAGCAAATGAAACCACCGTTCGCCAGCGGCGGGTAAGGCGCTTCAAAGTCGATCTTGTCGTACGGGTTCACCTTCTTCTCCACATCAAGGTGGAAACTGTTGGTGTAGTAACCTTTATCGGTCACGCCCGGCACCACGCCAAACTCGGCGGTATCGAGACGGCAGAAGCGGTCGCACAGGTTCTCACTCGGCGTACTGTAGAGGCTGAAACCGTAGCCGGTTTCTTCTTTCCACTGATCCACCGCCTGACGCAGACGTTCAACAATCGCAATACCTTTCGCACGCAGCTGCTCGTTGTCGTAAACATGCTCGCCGCCGAACAGCGCGTTAATGGTTTCGTGGATACCGATGTAACCCAGCGAGATAGACGCTCGACCATTTTTGAAGATTTCAGACACGTCATCGTCTGCATTCAGACGTACGCCGCAGGCACCTTCCATATAGAGGATCGGCGCTACGCGCGCTTTCACGCCTTCCAGGCGGGCGATACGGGTCATCAGTGCCTTACGCGCCAGCACCAGACGTTCATCCAGCAGCTTCCAGAAGGTGGCTTCATCGCCTTTCGCTTCCAGAGCAATGCGCGGCAGGTTCAGGCTGATCACGCCGAGGTTGTTACGACCATCGTGGATCTGCTCACCGTTTTCGTCTTCCCACACGCCGAGGAAGCTGCGGCAGCCCATCGGGGTTTTAAACGAACCGGTGACTTTCACTACCTGATCGTAGTTCAGGATATCCGGATACATGCGCTTGCTCGCGCACTCCAGCGCCAGTTGTTTGATGTCGTAGTTCGGATCGCCCACTTTATGGTTCAGGCCATCGCGAATTGCGAACACCAGTTTCGGGAACACGGCGGTTTTACGGTTTTTACCCAGGCCCGCGATACGGTTACGCAGGATAGATTCCTGAATCAGGCGCGATTCCCAGCTGGTACCCAGACCAAAGCCAAAGGTCACAAACGGCGTCTGACCGTTGGCGGTGTGCAGGGTATTTACTTCATATTCCAGCGACTGGAATGCGTCGTAGCACTCTTTGATGGTACGAGAGTTAGCGTAACCGTCGACGTCAGGAATGCTCCACTCTTCCGCAGTTTTACGGTGCTTGTTGTAGCTGGCGGTGACAAACGGCGCCAGAACTTCGTCGATACGGTTAATGGTGGTGCCACCATAAATATGGCTGGCGACCTGAGCAATAATTTGCGCAGTTACTGCGGTAGCTGTAGAGATCGACTTCGGCGGTTCAATCTCGGCATTCCCCATCTTAAAGCCTTGCGTCAGCATGCCTTTCAGGTCGATCAACATGCAGTTGAACATTGGGAAGAACGGCGAGTAATCGAGATCGTGGTAGTGGATATCACCACGTTCATGTGCCTGCACCACGTCACGCGGCAGCAGGTGCTGACGTGCATAGTGTTTCGCAACAATCCCGGCCAGCAGGTCACGCTGGGTCGGAATGACTTTACTGTCTTTATTCGCGTTTTCATTGAGCAGCGAGGAATTAGTCTGCTCGACCAGGCCACGGATCTCCTGGTTCAGACGACCGCGTTTTTCACGTTCAATGTCGCGATCGTGACGGTACTCAATATATGCGCGGGCCAGTTGTTTGTACGGGCCAGACATCAGTTGGTTTTCAACAGCGGTCTGGATTTCGTTGATATCTACCTGGTTACGCCCCTGCATTTGCTCGCTGACGATAGCGGCAACAGTGGCACAATAATCTGCATCATCGACTTCCGCTGCTTTAGCTGCACGCAGAATAGCTTCTTTGATGCGCTCTGATTTAAACGGCACTTTGCAGCCGTCTCGTTTCATCACATGCGGTGTCATGATCGCTCCATATTTTTAAGAACAGGTTATCCACAGAAAGTTGGGAAGTGCGCCCCGGTTTATTCAGCTCTTGTTACGGGGATTTACTGCAATCCCAATTCGCTTTATCCACAATTGTGTCGGCTTCGTTGACGTGTATCTTGTTGCAAGTTTAGACGATGGATACAACATATTGGGTTGAGATGCATTTTAAAGTCTATATATAGTGCTTTGCATTAAGGATGTTTGCGTTTTTTTTGATTTAGCTCAAAGTAAAAAGCAGAGAGTACGGATGGCGGGCGCTAGAGCGATGTGTAAATTTTTTGATGATTTTCTGGTTATAAAATCAACAAAAACAATATACTACCCGGTAAGTCCCCGGAAATACTCGCTTTAGCATGGTCTGGAGAAGGATTATCTCTGAAACCACCAGACAACCTCAAAAGACCGTAATGTCGTGGCACAGAGTTGTGGTTAGGTTTCTTCAAAGCTATACATCAGAAGCTGCCAGTAGTGTTCTGAACACTCTTTGGATAAATCTGGTAGAAGGTAACTCTCAGGAAAGGGCTGCTGGGATGACGATTTGTTGAGGTTCGCTGCGTCCGGTTACCTGGTCGATCAACTGGCTGGCAGCCTGACGTCCGGCTTCGGCGTAGCCTGGATCAACGGTGACGATCTCCGGATGGAGAAACTTCATTAACGGCGTATTACCAACGCTCGCCAGTTGCAGGGTGTCGATGTGTTGCTCTTGCAGGTACTTACATGCCCCGAGCGCCAGCGTGTCGGTTGCGCACAGCAACGCAGTGGTTTCTGGCGTAATCACTTTTGCCACGTTCTCGTAACCTTGCTTCATGGCCAGGCCGGGCAGGGCGGCGACGGGATGTAGTTTATGTGCTTTGCAGAATGCCAGATAAGCCTCATGACGCCGCTTACCAGTGGTAATGTCGCTGTGCGGTACGCCAAGATAACTAATATTGCGATGCCCCCGATCGTAGAGGCATTGCATCAGAATCTTAATCGCCCCTTCGTCGTCATAACAGACCGAAGCAAAACCTTTTGCGTCATGCGCCAGCAGTACCAGAGATGATTGCCAGTGAGCTAACATTTCTTCCGTTATGCCGGTAAAACCGAACAGCACCACTCCGTCAATATTGCGACGTTTCAGAACGCCTAAATGTTCAGTAACCAGCTGTGGCGAAAACTGGCTTTCCATCATGATCGGATCGTAACCCTGTTCATAGAATGCCGGCAGCATCGTCTGAACGGCGAGATTTTCTGATAACGAATCCAGACGGGTGACGATAATAGCAACTACTTTATCGCTTTGCCCACGCATAGCACGTGCGGAGCGGGAAGGGGAAAATCTATGCTGATTCATCACTGCTTCCACGCGCTCGCGCGTGTGCTGACTCACGCCACTTTCGTTATTCAGCACTCGGGAAACCGTGGATTTTCCCACGCCGCTTAAACGAGCAATGTCTTTGATGGTCAGCCGATTTTGCATCCTGTTGTCCCGTAATTTGCGTTTAATTATTTGAGCCTAACTTCACCCACGCATTCAGCAATGGGTAAAGTCTGGTTTATCGTTGGTTTAGTTGCTTGCAGATATTATATCGGCATAAATGCTACGAATATTATTGGATTCTCCTTATTATTTGCGGCGCTTTTTTCACTTACCGGAGGTTTTATGGAACCTGATCCCACGCCTCTCCCTCGACGGAGATTAAAACTTTTCCGGTAAGCCTGTCTTTTCACGGCATTACCGGATGTGTAAGGCCGTGACGTTTTAACGTCCCAGCTCATGTTTATTACCTTCAGGTAAGGCTTTGCGACGCCTGAAGATATTTTCTGCACCATGCTTACAGGGTGCGGAGGGACTTCCTATGTTTAAAGAAATTTTTACCCGGCTCATTCGCCATTTACCTTCTCGTCTGGTCCATCGCGATCCGTTGCCTGGCGCGCAACAGACAACGAATATTCCGATCCCGCCTTCCTTAAGCGCGCATTGCCTGAAAATGGCGGTGATGCCAGAAAAGGAATTATGGAAAACCTTCGGCACGCATCCAGAAGGGTTAAATCAGGCGGAAGTGGAATTAGCCCGCGAACAACACGGTGAAAATAAACTACCCGCGCAACAACCGTCGCCGTGGTGGGTACATTTGTGGGTCTGTTATCGCAACCCCTTTAATATTTTGCTCACGATCCTCGGCGGCATTTCTTACGCCACGGAAGATTTATTTGCCGCGGGCGTTATTGCGTTAATGGTCGCTATTTCTACGTTGCTGAACTTTATTCAGGAAGCGCGCTCCACCAAAGCAGCAGATGCCCTGAAAGCGATGGTCAGTAATACTGCGACGGTGCTGCGCGTAATTAACGACAAAGGCGAAAATGGCTGGCTGGAGATCCCGATCGACCAGCTGGCGCCTGGCGATATTATTAAACTGGCGGCGGGGGATATGATCCCGGCAGATTTACGTATCTTGCAGGCGCGGGATCTGTTTGTCGCTCAGGCGTCGTTAACCGGTGAGTCTCTGCCCGTGGAAAAAGCCGCTACCACTCGCCAGCCGGAGCACAGCAATCCGCTGGAGTGCGACACCCTGTGTTTTATGGGCACCACCGTGGTGAGCGGCACGGCACAAGCAATGGTGATTGCCACAGGTGCCAATACCTGGTTTGGTCAACTGGCGGGTCGTGTTAGTGAGCAGGAAAGCGAGCCGAATGCCTTTCAGCAAGGGATTAGCCGCGTCAGTATGCTGCTGATTCGCTTTATGCTGGTGATGGCTCCGGTGGTGTTGCTTATCAATGGTTACACTAAAGGCGACTGGTGGGAAGCTGCACTGTTTGCGCTTTCGGTCGCGGTAGGCTTAACGCCAGAAATGTTGCCGATGATTGTTACCTCGACGCTGGCGCGTGGCGCAGTCAAGTTGTCGAAACAGAAAGTGATCGTCAAACATCTGGATGCCATTCAGAACTTTGGCGCAATGGATATTCTGTGCACTGATAAAACCGGCACCCTGACACAGGATAAAATTGTGCTGGAGAATCATACCGATATCTCCGGTAAAACTAGCGAACGCGTGCTGCATAGCGCGTGGTTGAACAGTCATTACCAGACCGGGCTTAAAAACCTGCTTGATACAGCGGTGCTCGAAGGTACGGATGAAGAGTCAGCGCGCTCGCTGGCCAGCCGTTGGCAAAAAATTGATGAGATTCCGTTTGATTTCGAGCGTCGTCGGATGTCGGTGGTTGTGGCAGAAAATACCGAACACCATCAGTTGGTTTGCAAAGGCGCATTGCAGGAAATCCTCAATGTGTGTTCGCAAGTGCGTCACAATGGCGAGATTGTACCGCTCGATGACACCATGCTGCGTAAGATTAAGCGGGTTACTGATACGCTGAATCGTCAGGGGCTGCGCGTGGTTGCGGTGGCGACGAAATACCTGCCAGCGCGTGAAGGAGATTACCAGCGGGCGGATGAATCCGACCTGATCCTCGAAGGATATATTGCTTTCCTTGATCCGCCAAAAGAGACAACCGCTCCGGCACTGAAGGCATTAAAAGCGAGTGGAATTACCGTAAAAATCCTTACTGGCGACAGTGAGTTAGTTGCAGCGAAAGTGTGCCATGAAGTGGGGCTGGACGCGGGAGAGGTGGTCATTGGTAGTGATATTGAAACGCTATCTGACGACGAACTGGCAAATCTCGCACAGCGCACCACGCTGTTTGCTCGTCTGACGCCGATGCATAAAGAACGCATCGTAACGTTGCTGAAGCGCGAAGGGCATGTGGTTGGCTTTATGGGCGATGGTATTAATGATGCGCCCGCCTTACGCGCTGCGGATATCGGCATTTCTGTAGACGGGGCGGTAGATATTGCCCGTGAAGCGGCTGATATCATTCTGCTGGAAAAAAGCCTGATGGTACTGGAAGAGGGGGTTATTGAGGGACGCCGAACTTTTGCCAACATGCTGAAATACATCAAAATGACGGCAAGTTCTAACTTCGGTAATGTGTTCAGCGTGCTGGTGGCGAGTGCTTTCTTGCCCTTCCTGCCGATGTTGCCGTTACACTTGCTTATTCAAAACCTGCTGTACGATGTGTCACAGGTGGCGATCCCGTTTGATAACGTTGACGACGAGCAAATTCAAAAGCCGCAGCGTTGGAATCCGGCGGATCTTGGCCGCTTTATGATCTTCTTCGGACCGATCAGCTCGATCTTCGATATTCTGACGTTTTGCCTGATGTGGTGGGTATTCCATGCGAATACGCCGGAAACGCAAACGCTGTTCCAGTCGGGCTGGTTTGTGGTGGGATTACTGTCGCAAACGCTGGTTGTGCATATGATCCGCACCCGCCGTGTGCCGTTTATTCAGAGTTGTGCGTCGTGGCCATTAATGGCGATGACCGCGATCGTGATAGTCGTGGGGATCGCGTTGCCGTTTTCGCCGCTGGCGGGTTATCTGCAACTGCAGGCACTGCCGTTAAGTTACTTCCCGTGGCTGATTGCGATTCTGGCAGGGTATATGGTGTTAACGCAGTTGGTTAAAGGGATTTATAGTCGTCGTTACGGCTGGCAGTAAAGAATTAACTGGGCATGGTGGCCCGGATTCAGATTGCAGACAAAGTGAGCTTTGTTCATGCCGGATGCGGCGTAAACGCCTTATCCGGCCTACAAATTCAATAAATTGCAGGAATCACGTAGGCCTGATAAGCGTAGCGCATCAGGCGATTTTGCTTTTGTCATCAGACTTAATCCGGGCATGATAGCCCGGATTTCCCTCAAGATTAGCGACGAACAGCGATCGCTTCGATCTCAATCTTTACGTCTTTCGGCAGACGGGCAACTTCAACGCAAGAACGTGCCGGGAAGGTGGCGTTGTGTTCGGTGAAGAACGCTTCGTAAGTGGCGTTTACGGTTGCGAAATCGTTCAAATCTTTCACAAACACGGTGGTTTTAACGATATCGCCCACTTTCAGACCTGCCGCTTCCACGATCGCTTTTACGTTATCCAGCGACTGACGCGCCTGTGCAGCGACATCTGCCGGTACTTCGCCAGTTTTCGGGTTTACCGGGATCTGACCGGAAGTGATGATCATACTGCCCAGATCAACGCCCTGAACATACGGACCGATAGCTGCGGGTGCATTTTCCGTCGCGATAGTTTTGCTCATGATTTCTCCTTTATTACAGCGGTAAAAAGTCTGGCTCATTATAGGGAGCCTGACATTTATTACCAACCGCAATTAATTGGCCAGCACCACATTATGCGAAAACTCTTTTTCACAATATTTGCATTTGAGCGCAATATCATTGGCGCGTTTTCTCACGGCAAAGCTGGAAGAAACCGGTTCTGCATGGCTGATACAGTTGCTGTTCGGGCAGACCAGCACATTATCAATACGTTCCGGCAGGCTGGGGCGTGATTTGCCGACCACTTCATAGTTGTCGATACGGTTTACCGTGGCCTGCGGCGCATACAGTGCCAGTTGGTCTACTTGATCTTCATTTAAAAAGGTATTTTCGATTTTGATCAGATCCTTGCGGCCCATCTCGCCGGAAGGTAGGTTCAGACCGATGGTGATGCGCTGATCGGTTTCGGTTAACTTGAACAAGCTCAATAGCTTAAAACCGATCTGGGCGGGGATATGGTCAATTACCGTGCCGCGTTTAATAGCTTCAACCTGCAATTTATTATCGTGTGTCATCTCTATTTCCCCTTACAGTACCAGATCGCGATTCAGAACCAGTGCCAGTAACGCCTGGCGAGCGAAAATCCCATTGCCTGCTTGCTGGAAGTACCAGGCGTGCGGCGTTTTATCGACATCCGTCGCAATTTCATCAATACGCGGCAGCGGATGCAGCACTTTCATATTGGCTTTGGCGTTGTGGAGATCGCTGGCGCGCAGGACAAACTGCGCTTTTACGTTGGCGTATTCGGACGGGTCCAGACGCTCTTTTTGCACGCGAGTCATATACAGAATGTCCACTTCCGCCATCACTTCTTCAATGGAACTATGCAGACTCCAGGCGATACCTTTTTCATCGAGCATATCCAGAATGTACTGCGGCATTGCCAGCGCATCCGGGGCGATGAAGTAAAAACGGTTGCCGTCGAACTTCGCCAGCGCCTGGGTCAGGGAGTGAACGGTGCGACCATATTTCAGGTCGCCGACCATTGCGACGCGAAGATTGTCGAGACGTCCCTGAGTTTCCTGAATGGTGAACAGATCCAGCAAGGTTTGCGTCGGATGTTGGTTGGAGCCATCCCCGGCATTCAGTACCGGTACATTGCCGGAAAATTCGGTGGCCAGGCGTGCTGCACCTTCCTGTGGATGGCGCATCACAATCGCATCGACGTAAGTGCTGATAACCGAGATGGTATCAGCCAGCGTTTCCCCTTTTTTTCCCAGTGAGGTGTTTGCGCTGTCAGAGAATCCCACCACGCTAGCGCCCAGGCGGTGCATCGAGGTTTCGAAAGAGAGGCGGGTGCGGGTTGATGCTTCGAAGAAGCAACTGGCAATCACTTTATGTTTCAACAGCTCTGGTTGCGGGTTCGCTTTCAGTTTCGCCGCTGTCGCCAGCACCAGATTAAGGTCATCGCGACTAAGGTCGTTTATGGAAATGATATGTTTTTGATATAGCGGATTAGCCATCTTTTATCTCCTGACGCCTGGGCAAAAAAAAGCCCCTCGATTGAGGGGCTGGGAATAGGTGAACAACGGGAAGAAAAACGGCAGGCCAGCGTCTTTTTTCAGACGCGGTAAGACAAAATGTCGAACACACTGAACCATACATCCTCCCGGCAAATTGTCCGGCATTATACTCAGCCAGAAAGTGGGATCAAGCGATTAATGCAAAAAATTACTCAGGTAAACGATTGTAGTGAATTTATATGCTTTAAAATTGAGTTTTTAACAACATTTGTTTTTGTGGCAAACGGGCAGAAAAACATGCTTTGGCGCAATCGGACAGCAAAAAATGCTGGTATGGCAGTAAGGAATTACGTATAACGAGAGAAATGAAACATTGTTTTAATTGAGGAATGAAAAAGATGATCATCGGAAATATTCATAATCTCCAGCCGTGGTTGCCAGAAGAGTTACGCCAGGCCATTGAACATATCAAAATGCACGTTACGGCAGAAACGCCAAAAGGTAAGCATGATATCGAAGGCAACCGTCTGTTTTATCTTATCTCTGAAGATATGACTGAGCCGTATGAAGCGCGTCGCGCGGAGTATCATGCCCGCTATCTCGACATCCAGATTGTGTTAAAAGGGCAGGAAGGAATGACTTTTAGCACACAGCCTGCGGGTACGCCGGATACTGACTGGTTAGCTGATAAAGACATCGCCTTTTTGCCTGAAGGTATTGAAGAGAAAACAGTTATCCTTAATGAAGGCGATTTTGTTGTGTTTTATCCGGGTGAAGTGCACAAACCGCTGTGCGCAGTGGGTGAGCCTGCTCAGGTTCGCAAAGCGGTTGTTAAGATGCTGATGGCTTAAGCGAGTACCTGCCGGTGGCGACGTGAAGCCGCCTCCGGTACTGAAATTATTTGGCAAGCGTAGCGACCATTACCGCTTTGATAGTATGCATACGGTTTTCCGCCTGATCAAAAACAATGCTGGCAGGAGATTCGAAAACCTCGTCCGTTACTTCCATCCCACCATGTAGGCCAAATTCTTCAGCCATCTTTTTGCCAAGCGTTGTTTGGTCATCATGAAACGCGGGCAGGCAGTGGAGGAATTTGACCTCTGGATTATCAGTTAACTGCATCATCTTGCTATTCACCTGATAATCACGCAGCAATGCAATCCGTTCAGCCCATTTCTCTTTTGCTTCACCCATCGACACCCATACATCGGTATAGATAAAGTCAGCACCTTTAACGCCAGTCGCGACATCTTCTGTCAGGGTAATATTCCCGCCATTTTGTTGTGCCAGGGCGCGGCATTCCGTAACCAGCGCAGCTTCCGGCCAGCATGCCTGTGGCGCGACCAGACGCAAATCCAGACCAGTAAGCGCCGCAGCTTCGAGCATCGAATTGCCCATGTTATTGCGGGCATCTCCGGCGTAGACCAGCGTCATCTCATTAAACGCTTTACCCGGTAAATGTTCTTGCATGGTCAGTAGATCTGCCAGCAGTTGCGTGGGGTGGAACTCATTGGTCAGCCCATTCCATACCGGGACGCCAGCGTATTCCGCCAGTGTTTCGACAATCTCCTGACCATAGCCGCGATACTGAATACCGTCATACATGCGGCCAAGCACGCGGGCGGTATCTTTAATTGACTCTTTATGACCAATCTGGCTGCCGCTTGGGCCGAGATAAGTGACGCGAGCGCCCTGGTCATATGCGGCAACTTCGAAAGAGCATCGGGTACGGGTTGAGTCTTTTTCGAAGATGAGCGCGATGTTTTTACCAGTAAGTCTGGCTTCTTCTTTACCGCTTTTTTTATCTGCTTTTAGTTTAGCGGCTAGCTGGAGCAAGGTGTTGAGTTCAGCTGGCGTGAAATCAAGTAATTTCAGGAAATGCTTATGATAAAACCCGGACATAGATCCCTCCTGTGGCTTACGCCATAATGAATTAAAATTCAATTTATATGTATGAATATTCATTTGCAAGCCTAAAGCATAAAACTTTGTCACAAAGGTGGAGGCAATGTCAGTGGTGTGTGACAATAAGAGTATCAGCAGGACATTAAGAGGAATAAGTCATGGCAAACCCGGAACAACTCGAAGAACAGCGTGAAGAAACACGTTTGATTATTGAAGAATTACTGGAAGATGGCAGCGATCCGGACGCGCTGTACACCATCGAACATCACCTTTCCGCAGACGATCTGGAAACCCTGGAAAAAGCAGCGGTTGAAGCGTTTAAACTCGGTTACGAAGTGACCGATCCGGAAGAGCTGGAAGTGGAAGATGGGGATATCGTAATTTGCTGTGACATCGTCAGCGAATGCGCGTTGAATGCCGATCTGATCGATGCCCAGGTTGAGCAATTGATGAACCTGGCAGAGAAATTCGACGTTGAATACGACGGTTGGGGGACTTATTTTGAAGATCCTAACGGCGAAGATGGCGACGATGAAGATTATGTCGACGAAGACGATGACGGTGTTCGCCATTAATTAATTGATTAAAATGCCCGATAGCACACACTAGCGGGCATTTTTTTAGAGTTCGCGCAACATCCGCACTTCACAATCAACATGGCCCGTGCAGCCAAGTGCATAGTCGATATGTTGAAAACCTAAATGTTCATACAAACCAATCGCTTCTTTCAAAAAAGCAGTCGTTTCCAGATAGCAGCGTTTGAAGCCCATTTCTCGTGCCTGCTCCATCGCCATTAAGGCCAGTTTTTTCGCCAGCCCTTTGCCGCGAATAGCAGGAAGAAAATACATTTTCTGCAGTTCGCAAATGTCCGATTCACTACCTGCTAATGGCGCAATCCCGCCGCCGCCCACCACTTCGCCATTGTGCTCAACTACCCAATAGGCATGACCGGGCTGACTATACACTTGATACAATTCGTCGAGATTGGGATCGGCGACGGTATAGCCTTTATCAGCGGTAAGACCGTACTCTGCGGACACCTGGCGGATGACGCTGGCGATGGCGGGATTATCGGCGGCGGTAAGTTTGCGCAAACGGAGCGCGGGGGAAACGACAACATTCATAGCATAGCTCAATTTCAAATGTATGATTTATAGCTCCCTTTAATACCACCCTCGCTTTGGTGGTGCAAGAAGAAGATAAATCAGAAAATATTAAGCATATATCGTTTAGATAAAGCGTATTCTAGATGGTCCAGTATCAATTGACTGGAATTATTATCTATATGAATGGAATTTATTTTAGGGATATAGTTCATGAATGGTGTAAACGTCGGGAAAGATAATCCTCGTCACGCATTTGTTTTTACAGGCAAGGGTGGTGAGTATTTTCTTATTTGTCTTGTGAATTTTTTACTGACAATTATTACTCTGGGAATATATGGGCCGTGGGCATTAGTGAAATGCCGTCGTTATATTTATCAGCATGTTACACTCAAGGGGCAACCATTTAGTTATAAGGGAACAGGTGGTGCCATTTTTGTTAGCATGTTGCTTATTATGATCGTTTATTTTTTCAGTATTTCTTGTTTTGCAGGCCAACACTTTGTTCTTGCTTTTCTCCTGTTTGCTCTCTTGATCTGCGGTATTCCTTGCATGGCAGTGAAGAGTCTGCAGTATCAGGCGAACATGACCTCGCTGAATGGTATTCGCTTTGGCTTTAACTGCTCAATGCTCCGTGCATGGTGGGTTATGTTAGGTCTGCCTGTTCTGTTGGCATTAGCTTTTTGGCTCGTACTGTACCTTATTGCGCAAGTGACGACATCGATAGGTGGGTTATTCTTTAACTTAGTGGTCTTAAGTTTGCTTTCCGTCATCGGACTGGGTGTTATCAACGGTATTACCTATAGCAAGTGGATGCCATTACTGGGTAATAACGCGACTTTTGGTGTCCATCAATTTTCCATTAAGGTCAACGTAAAAGAATGCATTAAAGGTTGTATGCTCGCAATATTAACCATGGTTCCTTTCATCATTGTGATTGGTATTATGATTGCGCCAGTATTTCAGCAGTTAATGATGATGACCATGTTGGGTAGGTCTGATGCGGGCAGTGAGCTAGTATTGCAATATTACCCGCAGATTACGGCTTCTTATTTCCTGTATTTTGTCGCGATTCTTGTTTTTGCCAGTTATCTCTATGTCACGTTACGCAATCTGTTTTTGAATAACCTGACGCTGGCAAATGGCACTATTCGTTTTCATTCATCTGTTACCGCGATCGGTATGCTTTTGCGCATGTTGGCGGTATTAATAGGGTCCTCAATTACCTGTGGTCTGGCTTATCCCTGGCTGAAAATGTGGATGGTTAGCTGGATTGCTAACAATACCCATGTCCAGGGCGACCTTGATTCGCTGGAGTTAACCAATGATGACAAACCGCAGGATAGCGGTCCGTTAATGTGGATATCTCGCGGTATTATGCCGTATGTTCCGTTTATCTAAATAAAAAGGCCGGAGCATGCTCCGGCCTTCGTTTTCTTCACTGTGTTGATTACAGCGCGGCGATAACTGCCTGCTGTTCAATCAGCTTCGCTTTCGCTTCCGCATAACCTTCCAGCTTCTCACGCTCTTTCGCGATGACCGCTTCCGGTGCGCGCGCTACAAAGCCTTCGTTCGCCAGCTTATTCTCGATGCGGCTGATTTCACCTTCAATCTTCGCCACTTCTTTCGCCAGACGCGCCAGCTCATCTTCTTTGTTAATGAGGCCAGCCATCGGGATCAGCAGCTCTGCACCGTCGACGATCTTAGTAACGGACACCGGACCTTTGTCATCGGCAGGCAGCACGGTGATACTTTCCAGACGCGCCAGCGTTTGCAGGAAGCCACGGTTTTCATTTACGCGACGTTCTGCATCCGCGCTGCAACCACGCAGCAGCAGCTCCAGCGGTTTGCCCGGCGCGATGTTCATTTCTGCACGGATGTTACGTACCGCAACGATCGCCTGCTTCAGCCACTCGGTGTCGGCCAGTGCGGCTTCATCGACCTGAGACGCATCGTACTGCGGGAACGGCTGCAGCATGATGGTGTCGGCAGTGATGCCGCAAAGTACTTTCACACGCTGCCAGATGGTTTCGGTGATGAACGGAATGATCGGATGCGCGAGGCGCAGCAGACCTTCCAGCACGGTCACCAGCGTATGGCGAGTACCACGCAGTTCGGCTTCGGTGCCACCGTTCATTACCGGCTTGGTCAGCTCCAGATACCAGTCGCAGAACTGGTTCCAGGTGAATTCATACAGAATGCCTGCGGCGATATCGAAGCGGAAGCTGTCCAGCGCTTCGCGGTACGCTTTGATGGTCTGGTTGAACTCCGCCAGAATCCAGCGATCCGCCAGCGACAGCGTCATTTCACCGCCGTTAAAGCCGCAATCCTGACCTTCTGTGTTCATCAGCACAAAGCGGCTGGCGTTCCACAGCTTGTTACAGAAGTTACGGTAACCTTCCAGACGCTTCATATCCCAGTTGATGTCACGACCGGTAGAAGCCAGCGCCGCCAGGGTGAAGCGCAGCGCGTCAGTACCGTGCGGCTCAATGCCGTTCGGGAACTGCTTCTCGGTGCGCTTACGGATTTTGTCCGCCAACTGCGGCTGCATCATATTGCCGGTACGTTTTTCCAGCAGTTCTGGCAGCGAAATACCGTCAACCATATCCAGCGGGTCGATAACGTTACCCTTGGATTTAGACATCTTCTGGCCTTCGTCATCACGAATCAGACCGGTCATGTAAACGGTGTGGAACGGCACCTGCGGTTTGCCATTTTCATCTTTGATGAAGTGCATGGTCATCATGATCATGCGGGCAATCCAGAAGAAGATGATGTCGAAACCAGATACCATCACGCTGGTTGGGTGGAACTGACGCAGGGCGTCGGTGTTTTCCGGCCAGCCAAGGGTAGAGAATGTCCACAGCGCAGAAGAGAACCAGGTGTCGAGAACGTCTTCGTCCTGACGCAGAGCAACGTCGGCACCGAGGTTATTTTCCTTGCGCACTTCTTCTTCGTTGCGGCCAACATAAACGTTACCTGCTTCGTCGTACCATGCCGGGATACGGTGACCCCACCACAGCTGACGAGAGATACACCAGTCCTGAATATCGCGCATCCAGGAGAAGTACATGTTTTCGTACTGCTTCGGTACGAACTGAATGTCGCCATTCTCAACCGCTTCAACTGCCGGTTTCGCCAGTACATCGGCACGCACGTACCACTGGTCGGTCAGCATCGGTTCGATAACCACGCCACCACGGTCGCCATAAGGAACGGTCAGGTCGTGCGGTTTAATTTCTTCCAGCAGGCCGAGCGCGTCAACCGCAGCAACGACGGCTTTACGTGCAGCAAAACGCTCTAGTTTCTGGAACTCTGCCGGGATCTCGCTGGAATAAACATCAGATTCGTTACCTTTGGTATCGAATACCTGGGCGCTTTCACGGATATCGCCGTCAAAGGTCAGGATGTTGATCATCGGCAGGGCGTGACGTTTACCGACTTCATAGTCGTTAAAATCGTGTGCCGGGGTGATCTTCACGCAGCCGGTGCCTTTTTCCATGTCGGCGTGTTCGTCGCCAACGATCGGAATACGACGGTTAACCAGCGGCAGAATGACATATTTGCCAATCAGATCTTTGTAACGCGGATCTTCCGGGTTAACGGCTACGCCGGTATCGCCCAGCAGGGTTTCCGGACGGGTAGTCGCAACCACCAGATAATCTTTACCGTCTGCGGTTTTCGCGCCGTCAGCCAGCGGATAGCGGATGTGCCACATCGAACCTTTCGATTCGCGGTTTTCCACTTCCAGGTCAGAAATAGCGGTACGCAGTTTCGGGTCCCAGTTTACCAGGCGCTTGCCACGGTAAATCAGGTCTTCTTTATACAGACGAACGAAAACTTCTTTCACCGCATTGGACAGGCCTTCGTCCATGGTGAAGCGTTCACGCTCCCAGTCGACGGAGTTGCCGAGACGGCGCATCTGACGGGTAATGGTGCCACCGGATTCCGCTTTCCATTCCCAGATTTTGTCGATGAAAGCTTCGCGGCCGTAATCGTGACGGGTTTTACCTTCTTCTGCGGCAATCTTGCGCTCAACGACCATCTGGGTAGCGATCCCGGCGTGGTCAGTACCGACCTGCCACAGGGTGTTTTTGCCCTGCATGCGCTGATAGCGGATCATGGTATCCATGATGGTTTGCTGGAAGGCGTGACCCATATGCAAACTGCCGGTGACGTTCGGCGGCGGGATCATGATGCAGAAACTTTCCTGGCTTTCATCGCCATTAGGCTTAAAGTAGCCCTGCTTTTCCCAGTGCTCGTAAAGCGGCTGTTCGATATCTTGTGGGTTATATGTCTTTTCCATTATTTCCAGGTTGCCGTATTCAGGTTGAAACCAGCCACGCGGTAGGCTTTATAGCGTTCGCGCGCCAGTTGTTTCAGAGAATCTTCATAAGGGACGAAGTCTACCACTTCTGTGAAAGCGGTGGCAAAATCTGCAAAGCTTGTTCGCAGACTAATCAATATATCGCGCGGGCTGCTGCTACGTTTTTGCGGCCAGGCGATCTCCACCGGCGCACCGCCGCGCGGTCCTTCTCCCGCTAAATTATGCGGAACAAAGCTTTCTCCCGGACGCGCCCACAGGGCTTCATCCAGCCGGTAAGCCTGCTTTTCATCTTCACAGGCGATGAGCACGCGCTTACCGCTGCGCCAACGTTCTGCGGCAATTTCACACACCAGCTGCTCAACGGCGCTTAAGCCATCGACGGTGGTGTCATTGTCCAGAAGGTAGAACGTTGCGTTTTTCATATATGGGGCTTCTTGTGGTGGATTTAAATATGCATCTGGTAATACACAGCATTGCCTGATGCGACGCTTGCGCGTCTTATCAGGCCTACAAGTTCAGTGCTGTGTGTAGGTCGGATAAGGCGTTCATGCCGCATCCGACAATAACAGCATTGCCTGATGCGACGCTGCCGCGTCTTATCAGGCCTACGAGTTCGATGCTGTGTAGGTCGGATAAGGCGTTCATGCCGCATCCGACAATAACAGCATTGCCTGATGCGACGCTGCCGCGTCTTATCAGGCCTACGAGTTCAGTGCTGTGTAGGTCGGATAAGGCGTTCACGCCGCATCCGACAATAACAACTTTGCCTGATGCGACGCTGCCACGTCTTATCTGGCCTACGAGTTCGGGCTGTGTAGGTCGGATAAGGCGTCACGCCGCATCCGACAATAACAGCATTGCCTGATGCAATTACTCTTCGCCGTTAAACCCGGCGCGATTCAACAGGAACTGTGCCAGCAACGCCACCGGACGACCGGTTGCGCCTTTTGCTTTACCAGAACGCCAGGCGGTTCCTGCAATATCCAGGTGCGCCCAGTTGTACTTGCGGGTAAAGCGCGACAGGAAGCAACCTGCGGTAATTGCCCCACCAGGACGACCGCCAATGTTCGCCATATCGGCAAAATTGGACTCCAGCTGTTCCTGATACTCGTCACCCAGCGGTAAACGCCATGCGCGGTCACCGGATTGTTCAGACGCGGCAATCAGTTCATGGGCCAGCGGATTGTGGTTCGCCATCAGACCAGTAATATGATGACCCAGCGCGATCACGCAGGCACCGGTCAGCGTCGCCACGTCAATCACCGCTTCCGGCTCAAAACGCTCAACGTAAGTTAACACGTCGCACAGTACCAGGCGGCCTTCGGCGTCGGTATTCAGCACTTCTACGGTTTGACCGGACATGGTGGTTAACACATCGCCCGGACGATAGGCACGTCCGCCAGGCATGTTTTCGCAGCCTGCCAGCACGCCGATAACGTTAATCGGCAGTTGCAGTTCCGCGACCATCCGCATCACGCCGTAAACCGCTGCCGCGCCGCACATATCGTACTTCATCTCATCCATGCCTTCGGAAGGCTTGATGGAGATACCGCCGGAGTCGAAGGTTAAACCTTTACCCACCAGCACGATTGGGCGTGCATCTTCCGACGCGTTGCCTTTGTACTCAATCACCGACATCAGCGATTCGTTTTGCGAACCCTGACCGACCGCCAGATAGGAATGCATCCCCAGCTCTTTCATCTGCTGTTCGCCGATAACGCGGGTGATAACATTCTTGCTGTAGCTGTCAGCCAGCTGGCGCGCTTGTGAAGCGAGGTAAGCGGCGTTACAGATATTCGGCGGCATATTGCCGAGATCTTTCGCGGCTTTAATCCCGGCGGCAATCGCCAGACCGTGCTGGATCGCGCGCTCACCGCTGGTCAGTTCACGGCGGGTCGGCACGTTGAACACCATTTTACGCAGCGGACGACGCGGTTCGCTCTTGTTCGTTTTCAGCTGATCGAAACTGTAGAGCGTCTCTTTTGCCGTCTCGACAGCCTGGCGCACTTTCCAGTAGTTGTTACGGCCTTTAACGTGCAGCTCGGTCAGGAAGCAGACCGCTTCCATCGAGCCAGTATCATTCAGCGTATTAATGGTTTTCTGAATAACCTGTTTGTACTGGCGCTCATCCAGCTCACGTTCTTTACCGCAACCAATAAGAAGGATGCGCTCAGAAAGCACGTTAGGCACATGGTGCAGCAACAGTGTCTGCCCCGGTTTTCCTTCCAGTTCGCCCCGGCGCAGCAGGGCGCTGATGTACCCATCGCTGATTTTATCGAGCTGTTCTGCAATCGGAGAAAGGCGACGTGGTTCGAAGACGCCCACGACGATGCAGGCACTCCGCTGTTTCTCCGGGCTACCGCTTTTTACACTAAACTCCATGCACTACGCTCCTGAATCTTAAAGACAACAGCGGTGGCTACAGATAGAATTGCAAGCTTTCGTAACTCATGTCCGCTGTTGCGATGACTTCGTGTTAATCTTAACGTTATTACGGCATTGGCACGTCAGAACAAAATCTGAGAGGTGAATCCGTTGAGTATAATTATCTTAGCGACGATTTCGACGACTCAAGAGAATAAATGACGTTTAAGCCATGAAACAAGCTAAAATCCTGCAAAAGACGAGTTTTTACGGGCGTATTTAAAGTGATAATCATAAGATATCTGGTGCGGGAGACGCTCAAAAGCCAGCTGGCGATACTCTTCATCTTGCTTTTGATCTTCTTCTGTCAAAAGTTAGTGAGGATCCTCGGCGCAGCGGTTGACGGCGATATTCCGGCGAATCTGGTGCTCTCCCTGTTGGGGCTGGGCGTGCCGGAAATGGCGCAGCTTATCCTGCCATTAAGCCTGTTCCTCGGGCTGCTGATGACGCTGGGCAAACTGTATACCGAAAGTGAAATTACGGTAATGCATGCCTGCGGCCTGAGCAAAGCGGTGCTGGTGAAAGCGGCGATGGTTCTTGCGGTGTTCACGGCGATTGTCGCGGCGGTTAACGTTATGTGGGCGGGGCCGTGGTCATCGCGCCATCAGGATGAAGTGCTGGCAGAAGCGAAAGCTAACCCAGGCATGGCGGCGCTGGCGCAAGGGCAATTCCAGCAAGCGACTAATGGCAGCTCAGTGCTGTTCATCGAAAGCGTTGACGGCAGCGATTTCAAAGATGTATTCCTCGCGCAAATTCGACCAAAAGGTAACGCGCGTCCTTCTGTGGTGGTGGCCGATTCCGGACATTTAACGCAACTGCGCGACGGATCCCAGGTCGTCAGCCTCAACCAGGGAACGCGCTTCGAAGGCACTGCACTGTTACGTGATTTCCGCATTACGGACTTCCAGGATTATCAGGCGATCATTGGTCACCAGGCGGTGGCGCTCGACCCGAACGATACCGACCAGATGGACATGCGCACATTGTGGAACACCGACACCGATCGTGCCCGCGCAGAACTGAACTGGCGTATCACGCTGGTATTCACCGTGTTTATGATGGCGCTCATGGTTGTGCCTCTGAGCGTGGTTAACCCGCGTCAGGGACGTGTCCTGTCGATGCTGCCAGCCATGCTGCTATATCTGCTTTTCTTCCTGATCCAGACCTCCCTTAAATCGAACGGCGGTAAAGGTAAGCTGGACCCGACGCTGTGGATGTGGACCGTTAACCTGATTTATCTGGCTTTGGCGATTGTTCTCAACCTTTGGGACACCGTGCCGGTCCGCCGCCTGCGCGCCAGTTTTTCGCGTAAAGGAGCGGTGTGATGCAACCTTTTGGTGTTCTTGACCGCTATATCGGTAAAACCATTTTCACCACCATCATGATGACGCTGTTCATGCTGGTGTCGCTTTCCGGCATTATCAAGTTTGTCGATCAGCTGAAAAAAGCCGGGCAGGGGAGTTACGACGCGGTAGGCGCGGGGATGTATACCCTGCTGAGCGTGCCGAAAGATGTGCAAATCTTCTTCCCGATGGCGGCCCTGCTGGGCGCGTTGCTCGGACTGGGGATGCTGGCACAGCGCAGCGAACTGGTGGTGATGCAGGCTTCTGGTTTTACCCGCATGCAAGTCGCGTTATCAGTAATGAAAACCGCCATTCCACTGGTTTTGCTGACGATGGCGATTGGCGAATGGGTCGCGCCGCAGGGCGAACAGATGGCGCGTAACTACCGCGCGCAGGCGATGTACGGTGGTTCGTTGCTCTCTACTCAACAAGGTTTATGGGCCAAAGATGGTGACAACTTTGTCTATATTGAGCGAGTAAAAGGTGACGAAGAGTTAGGTGGTATCAGTATTTATGCCTTTAACGAGAATCGTCGTCTGCAATCCGTTCGCTATGCCGCTTCCGCGAAGTTTGACCCTGAACATAAAGTCTGGCGTCTGTCGCAGGTTGATGAATCTGACCTGACCAATCCAAAACAGATAACCGGTTCGCAGACGGTGAGCGGCACCTGGAAAACCAACCTCACGCCGGACAAACTGGGCGTGGTAGCGCTGGATCCTGATGCGCTCTCCATCAGTGGTTTGCACAACTACGTGAAGTATCTGAAGTCGAGCGGTCAGGACGCCGGGCGCTACCAGCTTAATATGTGGAGCAAAATCTTCCAGCCGCTATCCGTGGCGGTAATGATGCTGATGGCGCTGTCATTTATCTTCGGTCCACTGCGCAGCGTGCCGATGGGCGTTCGTGTGGTCACCGGTATTAGCTTCGGTTTTGTGTTCTACGTACTGGACCAGATCTTCGGCCCGCTGACGTTGGTTTACGGCATCCCGCCGATTATCGGCGCACTGTTGCCAAGCGCCAGCTTCTTCTTAATCAGTCTGTGGCTGTTAATGAGAAAATCGTAACTTGATGAATGAATAAAGGGAGCTAAAGCTCCCTTTATTATTGTTAGCAAAGTGGCGTAGGCCTGATAAGCGTAGTGCATCAGGCAAAGGCAAGCTGGTGTGAGAGAACACAAACAGCGCCTGACTTACCTTTTTCTCCCCCCAAGCAAACTCCCCAGCACACCGCGTACAATCTGATTCGTCACCTGGCGGGCGGCGCTTTTCGCCATTGTTTGCACCACGCCATCTTTCTTCCCGCCGCGTGGTCCGGTAGTGCCAAACAAAATATCCTTCAACCCACCCAGAATACCGTCATCTTCACTTATCTCTTTCCCTTTGGCCGGAGGGGTATTTTGCTGCTCGGTGCTTGCCTGTACGCCTTTTTGCAACATCTCATAGGCGGATTCCCGGTCCACGTCATCTTCATACTTGCCATACACCGGGGAGTGATTAATCAAGCCATTACGCTCATCTTCTGTCACTGGCCCCATCCGTGAACAAGGCGCGATCACCATCGCACGCTCTACCACAGAAGGGCTTCCTTTCGCATCCAGAAAAGAGATCAACGCTTCGCCGGTTCCTAGTTCCTGAATCGCCTTTTCCGTATCAAATGCAGGGTTGGGGCGCATGGTTTGCGCTGCCGTCTTCACTGCTTTCTGGTCTTTCGGTGTAAAGGCGCGCAGAGCGTGCTGAACGCGATTTCCCAACTGCCCAAGCACGTTGTCCGGAATATCAGAAGGGTTTTGCGAAACAAACCAGACGCCCACGCCTTTTGAACGGATAAGCCTTATTACCTGTTCAATCTTATCCAGCAGCACCTGAGGCGCATCGTTAAACAACAGATGCGCTTCGTCGAAGAAAAACACCAGTTTCGGTTTATCCAGATCGCCTGCTTCCGGCAATTGTTCATACAACTCTGAAAGCATCCACAACAGGCTGGCGGCGTACAGTTTAGGCATCTGGTAGAGTTTTTCGGCGCTAAGGATATTGATAACACCCTTACCGTTGGCATCAGTACGCATCCAGTCTTTGATATCCAGCATCGGCTCACCAAAGAAATGCGTTGCCCCTTGCTGTTCCAGCGTCAGTAATCCGCGCTGGATGGCACCAACCGATGCGCTACTGATATTACCGTACTGATTCTGGAATGATTTGGCGTTATCACCGATGTATTGGGTAATCGCCCGCAAATCTTTAAAGTCGAGAAGCAACAATCCCTGATCGTCAGCAATACGGAAAATGATATTCAGGACGCCAGATTGCACATCGTTGAGATTCAACAAACGCGCCAGCAACAACGGCCCGAGATCCGATACCGTTGCCCGCACTGGATGACCTTTCTCACCAAAAATATCCCATACCACCACTGGATTCGCATGTGGTTGCCAGTCGTTGACGCCGATATTTTTCAACCGAGCGAGCAGTTTTTCCGAGGTAGTACCTTCTGCCGCAACCCCGGTCAAATCACCTTTTACATCGGCCATAAACACCGGAACGCCGATTTCTGACAGAGATTCCGCCAGTTTTTGCAGCGTGACAGTTTTACCTGTCCCCGTTGCGCCAGTAATCAGTCCGTGACGGTTAGCCATAGCGGGTAGTAAAAACAGTTCTGTGTCCGGCGTGCGGGCAATTAAACGTGATTCGCTCATGAGATTTCCTCCAGTTCCCTGTCTGGAGTATAGGCACGGTTAAAAAGTTTTCACCACTAAATTCAGCCGATTGCGAGATATCTTAAAGTCCTGGCAGAAGCGACCCAACAAAGCCTCCGCAATTCATAATTGTAGGCACTGCACCTTGCCAGAAGTTGATCTGATTATCGCGAATACAGGCGCCGCAGTGACCACTGCTGCGTGGCGCTACCCTGGGCAACCACGCGGCGAATCACCTTATGTTCGGCAATTAGCGGATATTGCGACAATCCCTATTCGTTATTGATTATCGACATGCTTTTGTCGTTCTCTGGTGTTGCCCGGGAAGTGTAGAGCATGGTAGGGCGGGGCCTGGAGTGTGACAAAGGTTACATATCGCTGAAGACAACGCTGAAATTTTCAGCACTTAGCGAGGATGGCACAAGCTGGCGCTTGCATGGTGGCGCGTGACAGGTATAATTCACAACGTTTTCCGCATACCTCTTCAGTGCCGAAGTGGCGAAATCGGTAGACGCAGTTGATTCAAAATCAACCGTAGAAATACGTGCCGGTTCGAGTCCGGCCTTCGGCACCAAAAGTATGTAAATAGACCTCAACTGAGGTCTTTTTTTATGCCTGAAATCCGCGCCACGCAAATCTTTTCCGCTGTTTTTTTCAACTAACGTCAACTTGGTTCAATCCATATTAATTCCTTTAAGAATACCGAACCAAGTATGTTTGCGCTTATCTATTAAGGATTCGGCTCTTTCAGAAAATCTAATCCATCCTCCAGGCACAATATTTATTGCGATCGTGCTCGCATCGTGGACAATGTTTAATCATAAGTAATATTTACATCAATGAAATCAATGATTTCTATTATGTCACGGAATGGAAAATGGACAGCAATACATTGGGATTCACTTCATACTGGCGCAACTCCTTAGCTGACGCCGAATCTGGTAAAGGAACGTTTTCACGTAAAGATACAGATTCATTCATTCGATGGATAAATATCACCGCAGGGCAGTTGGATGACGAGACTATTCGGGCATTTTTTGACGGTGAAGGGGAGTCGGTAAAAACCGTTGAAGTCGTGTTACGGCCCCAAGTGTGGAACCGCATAGTAAAGCATGGCAAAGAGCAAATGGCAGGTGCACCCGCAATTATCACGCCACTGGTTACCTCCGCTCTTCTGAATAGGGAAGGTTTTTTGTTTCCTGCCGCTTCAGCCACTATTCCCCGCGATCTGCTTGAACCTCTCCCTTCCGGTCATTTTTCTATTGGTGAGTTGGCGCAATATGACAAATACAAAACCACGCATAACACAGCCACCATTAATGAAGATGAACCAGAACATTACGAAGAAACTGACGAAGAGAAAGCGGAACGCCATGCCAGGTATCTTCAGCATTGGCAAAATTATCTTCAACAGTCAGATAACCTTTTAAGAAACGTCGCGGGAAATTGGGTCGCTACATCTGAGCCATACGAACGGGCTGGATATGGTTATATTGTTAAAGCTAGCCAGCATGTAGGGGCCAGCGTTCATATCCTGCCTATGTATGACCATCTTCTGATGAGCCAGGTTAAGGTTCCGCTATTAACGCGTTTTGCCTCAAACGAAGTGGCTCCAGTGGAGCCACTTCTCGCTAAGAATGCGATGTTCTGCGAACGTCTGGGGCATTCCGGCGATAAGTTTCCGCTGGCAGTGGCGCAGCGCGATGCCCTGAGCCATTATCTGACTCAACAGCAGGGTGATATGCTCGCTGTCAACGGTCCTCCGGGAACGGGTAAAACTACGCTGGTGCTTTCTATTATTGCCACCGAGTGGACAAGAGCCGCACTTAATCAAACTGAACCTCCTGTAATTATTGCCACATCGACTAACAATCAGGCCGTCACCAATATTATTGAAGCCTTTGGAAAAGATTTCTCTACTGGTTTTGGCGTAATGTCTGGGCGTTGGTTGCCGGAGGTAATAAGCTATGGCGCTTATTTTCCGTCTAAAAGCCGTCAGGTTGAGGCAGCGAAGAAATACCAGACTGAAGATTTTTTTAACCGCGTTGAATCCCTGGAATATCTGGAAAAAGCCTGGGCCTTTTACCTTGAAAAAGCGGAGGCGGCGTTTGGAGCTGGAGAGTGCAATTCGCCAGAGCATGTAGTGACGCTTTTGCATGAACGTTTAACTTCACAGTTTATGCAACTTCAGCAAATCGAACCCGCATGGCGCAGACTCAATGATATCCGCCATGAACAGCGAGTCATCAGTGAGAATCTCGACCAGTATCTTCAGGACAAAAACACACTTCTTCTCAATATTGGCAATGAAATTTCACTTTTAGCCAGAGGTAAAAAGCAGTGGCAGCAATACCGTGCCGATGAGTCGCTTATGTATGCATTTTTGTCATGGCTCCCTGCTGTTCGTGCTAAACGCCATTACCAGATTAACCTCTTCCTGGACTCTACGTTCGGCGCAAGAATGACAGCGTTCCAGGGAAATTGTCCCGAAGATATTGATAAATTTATCGATAGTTTGATCGCTAAAGCGCAACAAGAGCAGGCGGCGTGCCAACAGAATATCAACTTTGCGCAGGACATAGCCCGAAGCGAAATGGAAGCAGCAAAACAATGGCGCGGGTTGACTTATGCTCTGGGCTACAGGGGAGACGATGAGCTGAACCTCGCCGGAGCGGACGAGCTTGCCGATACTCAGATTCGTTTTCCAGCGTTCTTGTTAGCGACTCATTATTGGGAAGGTCGCTGGCTGATGGATATGGCGGCAATTGATAACCTGCAAAAAGAAAAAGGAATTACCGGGACAACTATCGCCGAGGCTCGTTGGCTAAGAAGAATGAAACTTACTCCTTGTGTGGTAATGACCTGCTACATGCTGCCTTACCATATGAACAGGAGAAAATCTTTTGGTGGGGACAGAACATCGGATAATAATTATTTATATAACTTTGCCGATTTACTGATTGTCGATGAAGCAGGGCAGGTACTCCCGGAGGTTGCTGCGGCCTCTTTTGCATTGGCGAAGAAAGCACTGGTGATTGGCGATACGGAGCAAATAGCTCCAATCTGGAATTGTCTACCCGTTACTGATATGGGCAATATGCTTGAGGAGAATATTCTTTCTGGTGGCACTCAGGAAGAGTTAATAAATACATATTCCCATGTATGTGGGTCTGGAAAAAGTGCAGCATCTGGTAGCGTAATGCAGGTTGCCCAGTTCAACTCCCGCTACCAGTATGATCTCAAGTTCGAGCGCGGAATGTATCTGTATGAGCATCGTCGCTGTTTCAATAACATCATCGGCTACTGTAACTCACTTTGCTATCACGGTAAGTTGCAGCCTAAAAGAGGGATGGAAAAAGGGACGATTTTTCCCGCAATGGGATATCTGCATATTGATGGCCGAGGCATGAAGCCAAATGGGGGGAGCCGTTATAACCCTCTTGAAGCTGAAACAATAGCAGCATGGCTGGCGACACATAAGGATGATATAGAGCGCCATTACGGGGAACCTCTGTACAAAGTTGTTGGTGTTGTGACGCCATTTTCGGCGCAGGTTAATGCCATCAAAACGTCATTGCGTAAGCTGGAGATTAATGACAAAGACGAAGAGGGCTCACTGACAGTGGGGACTGTGCACTCCTTGCAGGGTGCGGAAAGGGCGATTGTTCTCTTTTCCCCAGTCTACTCAAAACATGAAGATGGCAGGTTTCTTGATAGCAACAGCAGTATCCTCAATGTTGCTGTCTCACGCGCTAAGGATAGTTTTCTGGTCTTTGGCGATATGGACCT
Source organism: Escherichia sp. E13S3 (assembly GCF_004212325.1). Lineage (NCBI taxonomy): Bacteria > Pseudomonadati > Pseudomonadota > Gammaproteobacteria > Enterobacterales > Enterobacteriaceae > Escherichia > Escherichia sp. E13S3. The sequence goes on along the minus strand of NZ_RHJR01000003.1, from coordinate 358,162 downwards.
TATTGAGATGCAGCCCGCATCTTCGCCGCGAGGGTTATTGGCAAAATTTCTGTTTGCTTCAGATAATAATGCGTTGCAATTTGAGTTTCAGAAACGACAGGATTTAATTTCCGCACGGACACAAATTTCAACGTTGCATGGTGTGGAGCAGCATGATGAATTCTTGAATAATGCTCTGGCCGCAGCTCAACAGAAGATCACGATTATTTCCCCCTGGTTATCCTGGCAAAAAGTGGAGCAAACGGGGTTTCTGACGTCAATGGCTCTGGCCCGCTCCCGAGGTATTGATATTACCGTGGTAACGGATAAAAACTGCAATATTGCGCATATCGATGATGATAAGCGCCAGGAGAAACTGCATCTTCTAAATGATGCAGTCGAAAAGCTCAATAATATGGGCATTGCTACAAAATTGGTGAATCGCGTTCACAGCAAAATTGTGATTAGAGATGAGGAGTTGCTGTGCGTTGGATCTTTTAACTGGTTCAGTGCTGCGCGAGAAGATAAATATCAACGATACGATACGTCTTTGGTGTACCGTGGCGAAGGCGTAAAAAATGAAATAAAGGCGATATATAGCAGTCTGGATCAACGTCAGCTATAAGTGTGATGAACAGTTCACAACACAGGAGTGGTAAGGGATATATTTTAACAATGTGAAAGCGACTTTCAGATTTATTGCGAGTCGCCTTCCTGATTTTCAATCTTATTGTTTACTAATCATTCTCCTTTGCGTAATGCGTCTGGCATTAACGGCAGGGGCTTTTAGGAATGAAAGCGAATGCAAGTAATAACGGAAATCTAAACCGATCATAACGGTCTAATTTCTTCGCCCCGTATTAAGCATATCATGGCTGTTCATGATGCCGAATTGAATCAGATAGCGACGTTAAATCAGCAAAATAAGTATTACCTCACCCCCTAAAAACCTCTTTCCGATGCCACTCCACAAACCCCTCATAAGGGTAATTTTTACGCACCTGCGGCAACGCAATAGTTTTCCCGTCAAAATCCCAGAATAGTTTCTCAACGATCCCTCCGCCATTTACCGCATTCGATACCAGTACCCGCATATTTTCATCAAGGCCAATCGATCCTTTATCAAAGGCTTTATGGTGAATTGCGCAAAGCGCCAGGCCATTAGGGATTTCACAAGGACCGCCGTGCTGTTTCCATTTTATATGCGCTGCTTCCAGCGCGACGGTGGTGTCATCGTGGCGCATATTAAAGCCACATATCGCGCACTGGTAGTTATAAGCACGTAATACATTTTTGCGAAATAACGGGTCGCGCTGTTTACGGATTTGCTGGAGATCAAAACCCAGCTCGTCAGCGATTTCTTCCTGAATACTCTCGGTGAAGTGCGCTTCGAGTATCTGTTGTGCCAGAGTGTTGATGAGTTTTTTATTGCCGGTTACCAGGGCGTAATGCTGTTCATCGAAACCGCCTGCAACGTGGTATTCGGTCAGTTCCTTCACTGGCGGTTGTCGGCTGCTCCCTGCTGTTGAGCAAAGCCCGGCATTGTGTAATTGCCAGAATCCGTCGCCTTGTAATCGCCAGAACGGCATATCAGGTCGGTACTGTGAACGCTGTGGCCCAAAACGTTCCAGTAAACTGTGCAGAGGTTCGTAGATTTCCGAGCCATAATCGAAAAGGCGCGGATGTCCATTCAGGTATCCCGCTAATACGTATAGCAATAACAACGGCTTATGCGGTGCGCGCTGTTCACCCTTGTGCCAGATTTTTATGTTGGCAATTGCCTGCTGTAGCGATTTACTGGAAGCCATTGATATCCCTGGCAGTGAAATAATTGCGATCATGCTCGCAAATTTTCTGCTGTTCAAGCCTGCAAGCGAAGATATATTACCTTGATCTCATTTGTTTTTTTATTTCCTGTGTGCCCTAATTGTCATGCGATGCTGCACCGACGCAAACCACCGTTTACGCCGGAGGAGTTAAAAGCGTTGATGGATGCAAATAAATCAAATTAATGAACGCTCATCTTTCGCGCCAAAACTGCAAAATAGCGTCAACAAATTTGTCTACAATCATCCCCCGACTGAAATGACGGCTTCGTAGCGCCGTCGTCTTGTTCTCAGGAATTCGGTACGCTGAACCGTTATATCCCTTGCTCAAATTATTTGGATTTTCATCAGGCGCGTTTGTCAGTTCTCTTTTAAAGTGATATGGCGGGCGCAGGATGTATCTGCGCAAACCGCGCCAGTTATTTTATTCCGGGATGAACAACATCTTTATTTTCAGGCAATGGAAACCCTGAAAAGTTAGTTTTGCACAGTAACTTTATTATCTTTCACTGAGAGCAACACTGAATCCGCCACCGCTTTACCACCCGCAGTTTCACCGCCAATAATCAATAGACTATTATTCCAGGGCAATGATACTCCGTAGGCCCGACCTTGCGTCAGTTCGCCAGATTTCTCCCATTTCCCGTTATGCCACAGATAAATATCAGCGCTATATGATTTTTTCAGGCCTTCATGCGCATAGTTCTTACCGTTCTGGTAATTTGCCCGCGAGCCTTTAAATCCGGCACCTCCGGCAAATATAAGAAAATCATTGCTTATCCCCGCAAAACCGCCAGCGACGCCATCTGATGATGAGACGGGAGGAAGCTTATTCCATTTTACGTTATTGCCGGTAAGATCAAGTTCAAATACGGCATCTGTCCGCAGTCCAGGCTTTATTTCACCATTAATAAGCCAGGTTTTATCACCTTTATTCACAACCGTCGCACCAGCCGTACCGTACCAGGGCGATTCGCTAGCGTAACTCCATTGCTGTGTTGAGGGATCAAAAGACAACAAAAACTTATTGAAGAAATAATCTTCTGCTTTTTTGTCAAAATAGTGGGCGTTGATTTTATCTATAGTTGCTGAATCTTTTCCAGCCTCGTTGAGATCTTCAAAATAGCCATTGAAGATATTTTGGTTAACACCGCCAGTAACATAAGCTTTGCCGTTGTGAACAAAAGTCACATGACCCGCCATGCCCATCGGTGCGTGTGACATCAATTTAATCCAGGTATTAGTTGCTGGGCTATATTTGTACACATCGTTGAACACCCTGGTTAAACCTTGTTGGTTTTTGCCAACACCGCCAAATACATACAAATCACCATCAATAAATGCGGACGTTGCTTGATCTCTTGCGCCACCGGGGAATTCAACCAGAGCTGTCCATTTTTTATCTTTGGCTTGCGTATCCAGCTTGTACCATGCCGTACCAGCGCTACCTAAACCAATGTAGACAGTGTCGTTATCAATTGCACCAGTACCACTTTTAAATGGTACTGGAATTTCCGGCAATACAGACGCGTTTGCGGCAAATGATGCCATCATGATAGCAAGCGCCGTTATTGTTTTATTCATTGTGACTGTCTCCTGTCTACCAAGCTTTAACCTTCACCCGTATGAGGGAAGTTTTAAGTATGAGGCTAACCATAGCATATGCCTTTATACCTATTACACCATAAAAACCAGACAAGTTATGCCATAAACTACTTTTGTAATTTGAGTCACAAATCAGGAAAATTTTATTTATCCTCCGCGAAAGTCTTAACTTTCACGGAGTGTTAGAATTTACAAAGTTGCTGGCGTAAAGGCTCCGGTTTGTATTTCTTTAACCAGCTCACCCACGGTATATATTCTCCATCCTTCGACTTCGGCGGGAGTAAGGTTAACTGCAATTTTAAGGCCTGGCCATGCTGCTTCTACGGTTGCAATAATTTCATGTTCTGAGTTTTGAAGATCTAACCCAGGAACAGGAGGTTGAAAGCCTTTATGTTGCATCATATTAATATCACCATGCACTGACGGATCAGTCAGGTCATATATTTCATTCCAGGATTCTGCTTTTAATAAACCTTGTTGGGAACGTAAACGTTGAATGGTAGCCATCTCAGCTTGGGTAACGAATATACCTTCGTGGAGGGGCTGTTTACGATGGCAATCCTTACACAGGACAAGCAGATTTTCATGGTGATTATCATATTTGATGCCATTTTTATGATGGACATGGCACAAGTTTTTGGCGGTTGATAAATTGACACCACAATCATTACAGGTATACTTGGCCTTTTCTCGTATTGATTTAGATATATCTTTCCAGTTTTCGACATACCCACTATTTGTTTTGTCATAGATACCCTTAGGCATATGACGAAAACAGGTACTATAATCTGAAAAAAACTCATTTAATGAGAATGATTTAAAAATCTCTCTTTTTCGTTGTTTATCAATACTTCCTTTATAATTAAGTCGTTCGAGGCAATTCATACATACCCGTAAATCAACATCCTGGCTCCGACCTGAGCCATCATCAATTTCGAATAAACCATCTATGCGGTTAGTTGCATGATACCTTTCAAATCGATTTTTATGGCGCATTTCATCAAGAGTTCTGCACCAGGCAATATGAAAACGTTTTCCTTTTTCGCCATCTACGATAGCCGCATCATAACGCCCTGAATGGTCCCGAATATATAAAAGAACCTGGCGGCCATGATAAGAGATAAGCCCGCTACCAGGGTCAAGATCTTCGATACTAACTTCTTTACCCGTGGATAACTCAATATCTATAGGATCAAAGTCAATAGGGGATTCATCCAGAAAAAAATCGACTCCTTCTGGTAACATTTTCTTCCCTAATTGAATAAGTTCTGAAATGTCGATAGATAATTTCATCTCTTACTCCTGAATAATCTTTCTAATCTGCAACTCAGCATTTGTTACAACTTTGAAGGTGACACGACGAGAGCGATTAGGATCCTCCTTGCCGGTTTTATCAAGAATGGGATGTGCAGATGAATAACCTACTGCGGCAAATTTATTTTTAACCCATTGTTGGTGTGTCGCGATATTTTTTATATCATAAACGTATTGTAATACTGCTCGTGTACGACCTTGTGATAGTGCCATATTATTAAAATAAGCAATATCAGGATTCGTTGTTCCTGTCCAGTCAGTACTTGTGTGACCTTCAATGCGGACTTCAGTAATATGTTCCTGATAATTATCAAGAACTTTTAGGTAGCGAGGAAAGAAGTCGTCAAGAATGAGTTTAAACTTTGGTTTAAGCTCTGTGCTTCCTAAGCCAAATAAAACATCCGGTGATTTAAATCGAACCTCCAGAGTCTGTTTATCGATCTCTGCATCCCAGTCTTGTAAATCCTTTGCAAACTCAATATCCAGAGCATTATAAAGCTGTAACTGAGCATTCTCGTAGGCTACGGCAACTTCTTTAATTTTTTCTTTTTCAATACGTACGTAGTGCATATAAGCAATAGATATGAACATGAAAACCATCATCAGCCCTGCCATTAAGTCTGACATGGATACCCAGTGTTCATTATCTTGATCTTTTTTAGGTAATTGTTTCCCTATAATCTTATCCATGATCGATTACCCGCGATGTTTATTAGCAGAAATTAATGCTTGTAACTGCCCCATAACTATTTGGTAATCTTTAATAAGTTTTTCATAGTTACCGACAAAACCATTGCTGATTGAAAGCAGAGCATTACCTAATGATTGCATTTCACGGTTCATTTCACGTTCAGTTGCTTGCTCAAAAGCATGTAACTGCTCGTTGATGGATAGAGCAAATTTTTCAATTGATTCTCTGACTTGAGACGTCAGCCCTGCACTTGCCTTATCAAATGATGTCTGGATTGAATCAAACATATTATCGGCATTACTGGATAGTTGATGGTTAATCTTTTCACCAGTCTTACTGAACATATCAATCACATTCGTCGTATTTTGTTCCATATTTCTATGCAATTCTTTCGAGTGCGACTCTAGTGATTTCAGGAATTCTTCACCACTTTGTTTCATTTCAGTAATTGTTTCACCTAACGTGCTGGTTAGGGTTTCGGAGGAATTGCTGACATCATGAGCCATCGAGGCAAATGCTTGTTGTGTTTGGGTAACCGATTGTCTGAATCCTTCGGTACCTTCATCCAGGGCCACGCGCATTGAATCTGCATTAAGAAGTATTTGCTGGCTGGTTTGCTCAAGAGATGCACTAACATTTGCAGCTCCAGATTTCAGCAGTTCACCCACTTCAGCCATTTTGTTTTGTATTTCAGGTAATACGGTTGTAGCTTTATCGCGGATGGCGACAAAGGTTTCTAAATGGCGGGAGAGTTCGCTGATTTGATGTTGGTTCACCTGAAGCACTTCACGCAGTTCAGACATAGCCAGAGGAATTTCTTTACATTCTTCCCAAATCCCGGCAACCGCAGTTTTTGTTTCAACCAGGGACTCGACACTTTGTTGATATTGTTCTGACATCTGCTCAACTTGCGTTTTATAATTTTCCTGCCACTCAACAAGTTTTTTTACAGAGGTATCAAGTGCTTTAAAATTTTCACCAAACTGTTCAGTTAAATTTTCATTAAAATCAATAATAACTTGTCGCAAAGCATCAATAATTTGTTCTGTAGCACCTTTTGCCATTAGATCTGCAAATTTTTCCAGTTGTTCCCAAAGCTTATTACTGAAATGAGTGTGATTAGTTAATTGTGCTTGCGAGGAATCGCTAATCTCAGTACGTAGTAATTTTATTTGAGCAATAAGAGAACCTTCACTATCACCGTTAATACCCGAGACTAATTTAGTCAGAGTCTGATTCTGCTCTTTTAATTCATGATAGATATGTTCAGGTGTAACAGATTCAGGGTTATTTTCTGCTAACGCACTTCGTTTATTTGCAAAAAAGAAAGCATCCATTCCATTAAATAAAATGGCAAAAAACATACCTACAATGCTTGTAATGAACGCTGTTTTTAGACCACCTAATAATACGGGAATGCTGGTATCAATACTTTCGGTATTAAAATTGAGTAACCCAATGATAATACCAATGAAAGTACCCAGAATACCTAATGCTCCCATTAAGGTTGGAGCATATTCTCTAAACTTACTATGTATATTTTTTTTGTCACACCACCACGCTGATAAAAATACGAATATAACAGCCCAGATGAAAATATTGGTGATCAGTGTAGAGTCTATCGATTGAAACAACTGCTCAAAAAGCTGCGCTAACATTTTGATACCTGTGCAAATAATGGATAGTTGTAATTGCTTAAAAAACAAACAAAACGCACATAATTTATATGGTTAAGTCCGGTGTAGCGCTCATGATTGTAACAAGTTTTTTCGAGATATAAATGATTTGTCTCATTTTTAGCGAGTTCATCGGGTTGAGCTTTTTTAGGATGATAGTAATCTGTTACGAATTGTATCAAAGGAAGGCAGGTTGCTTGTGAAAACTCCAGTTAACCCACTTTTGCAATGGCTTAACATGTTTTTTAGTCGCCGTTCATTATCCGGAGCTGATGGAAGGGCGTTATATGCTTACCGTTGTACTGATACAGAGTACGAAAGTTTGGCAGAACTACTGCGTACTTATGCCCCCCGTAGTTATCCCAGAACGATATTCATTTCCTATAGCGATGTTCTATTTAGCATATATGCCGCAGAGTTTATCCGCCGGACTCATACGGTCGGACACCCTAAATGGGACACAATTTTAGATTCTATTGACTGGAAAGTTCCGTATGTTCATCGACAGAAGCTGGTTAATGATGGCATTCGCTACTGGAAAAGAAAGATAAGAAACCTGGGGCAAGCTTCGGGTTATCTTCATACACTGGCTTGTGAAGGTGGTTTACCTATCCGCATGATTGAAAATGAGAGCGGTTATTTGATTACCTATTTCAGAAGGATATATCAGGCGCTTCGTGGGCAATCATCTCAATATCCTGCCGCTAAAATTGCACAAGAATTAGGCGATACGATTCCTGTCACAATGCAAAACGAACTGGTCTATGAAATAGCCGGTGAATTCTGCGAGACTCTCTGCCGATTACTTAGTGAGCATCCTCCTCAAAGCAGTGATCCCGTTTCTGCATTACGTAAGCTCTCTCCAGACTGGCATCTTCAACTTCCACTCGTTCTCCCCGAAGCGAATGCTGCAGAGATTGTAAGGCGATTACTTTCTCAATCTTCTGAAATACGCAGTGCAAGTAGTCTTCAGGTTGAAAGAATCTGGGTCGATGTTGATGACAGTTGGTATTGCGATGCCCGGTTCCGATTCCCGGCCACAATGCGTACAGAACAGTTAACCTCTTTGTTTGAATGCCATATTCAGCCGGAGCAGACCCGACTCATCATTTCAGGAAAATGGAAAAATGGCGGGGCAAGGTTGGCAATGCTAAGCCGTTATGAGCAGCAAGATTGGCGGGTCGAGTTATTACCTATTGCAATGCAAAAACTCTCTGGTGCAGATGCAATGGCCGAAATCTCATTGTCGCTTCATGAAGGTCCAATTCTGTTAGGCCACACAATTCCAAAAGGCGGTTATGAACTTACTGAAGAACTTCCCTGGGTTTTTGAAGCGATGAATGAGAGTGAATCGCAGCTAAAACTTGTTGGTATGGGGTCTGTGAGTTCCAGGCTAAATGCTCTGTTTATTTCGCTACCGAAAAATAGCCATTTAGATATTAGTGGAGAAGGTGAGTTTGATATCCCAAGGTTGCTGAAAAACAGTGAACGCAGCTTAACTAAAATAAGTGGAGTATTTAGCGTTGTTTTACATGATGGTGCAGTTTGTACAATTCGCACCCAGCAACTTTATGATTCTGCGATTGAATATTATATTAAATCGACAGAAGTTGAACTGGTTAAATCGGATTATCCTGTCCATCGAGCCTGGCCGAAGATCGGTTGGAAAAAGGAGCTGCAATATGGCATTGTACCGGAGAAAGAACTTTTTTGGCGATCCATTCGTTCAGGTAACAATGCCTGGTATTCTGTCGCATCAGAAATGCCAAAAGGGCAGATAGAAGTCCGGCGAATAGTTAACGGTGAGGTTTTATTTAGCGGTAAAGTTGTAGTTTTACCAGCAGACTTCGATATTAAAATTATACCTGAGAGTGCTCAGCAAGGCATTATAATGCTTTCTGGTATAACGGATACTAGAATTGATAAATATTCAAACAATGAAAAGGTAACACTTAAGTCCGATTATTCACAAAACGAGTGTGCTATTTATTGTAATTCATCGCAGATGCTGGAAAGTACCATTAATTTACGGGTTTCCTGGAAAGATGGTTCTAATCTTAAATTATTATTACCTAAGCCGGTTAGTGGTGGCCGATTTGTAACTAATGATGGTTCTGTTTATTTTGATGGTGTGGCATCTATAACACATTTGCATGGAATAGATGCTGAGTTGTTAACCATATCTTGTGCCGGAAAAGGATACCTGAATATCGAGTTGTTGGATGACAATCCAGTAGCTGAAAAATTCCATTATTTACATGCCGACCTTCCTCTTTTATCAGGCCGCAATGACCAATTACAACAAATTTCACTTTATGAGAACTATAATTTGCTAAATGCTATGCTGGCATGTGCATGGAACAGTAATAGTACATTATGTGTTGATTTTTACTCTGACAGATTTGGAAAGGATAAAGCAACACTCAATATTAAACGCTACGATGGTAGTTTTATTGAACACGATAAAGAATTACTGGTAGATATAAAAAGCTCTATTGTTTTTCCTCCCAATAGAATAGATGAGCTGGTTGTTGAGGCTATTTCTATTAAGGATCCAGGTTTACACATCTCTCTGCTAAAAAAAGATGAATTTGCTTATGATCTTTCAGGTCTAAATGTTCATGATAGCCCATGGTTAATTGTGGGAAAACTTGATGGTACAGTTCGCATTGCACCAGTAATTGAATGGATGTTACCTGTATTGCAGACAAATGATTTATTACTAAATGCTCTATGCGAAGCAGACCCAGAACAGCGCAAAAAAAATTTTAATGAGCTAATTTTTGAAATAGACAACAACCCTTTGCAAAATTATTGCTGTTTATTAACAGAGTATATTAAGAAATACAAAATGAATAATGGCTTATCCTTGCTGGATCTGGATTTGTTCAGAGGTATTTCGAGTAATTACCGCGTGGTTGTTCAGTTGTTAATATCATCATGTCTTTCTGGTGATAGCGATACGATTTATGATATACAGGAAGAATTACCCTTTTCATGGGGATGGACTCCTGTTTCAATCTGGAAAGGTGTTTTTCAAAAGTGTTGGACTTATCTGGAAAAACAGATTAACGATAAAACATTAGCATTACATATATTGCAACCCTTTATTGCTTTTATGAACCATCGTGCACATATCGATCGTCGGCTGGCTCCCATTGCGAATATGTTACTTACATATAGCGAGAGCCTACCAGTCGGTTGTAATGTCTTGCCAACTGTTAGTCGTGAGCAGTTTAATGAAGCTAAACAGATGCTATTAAGGAACCCCGACAGCTTTGGGCGTATCAGTATCTTCCCTAAAGAACTTTGGGCTAGTGCTATAACTCCAGAGTTAAAATCTGTTTTTAATAAGCTTTGGATTGAAGATAAATATCACTCACGGCTTGAAAAACGTTTTAATTTGATGTTAGTCGCAGCGCTGTTAACCCAAAAAGATAATAACCTGATACATCAACTGTCTGCGCTTTTTGAATTCCACTATCAGCAAGCCCCGCAGCAATTAGGGGTAATCTATCAATATTATTTTGAACAAGCAGGAGTATGTCATTGATGGACGTTCAGCAACTGCATTATGCGCCACTTCTAAATCAGCTTCATCAGCGTGCGGTGAGGTCGGTGGTAAGTCAGTTGGCATTGCGGAGCAAGTCGTTGACTCATTATCTGGAATCACAATATTTTCAGCCTCCCGGTCAGGAGGGGTCACTGCTTGCAGACCCGGTATTCGAAAGTACATTCGGCTGGATGCCTGCGGATGAAACAATGGAGGATTTGCGGGACAAGCTGATCTCCAGCCCGCTGGTTGATGCATTGAGCAAAGCGCCAGTGCCATTTCGTCATCAACTTACTGCGTGGCGAACGATTCTGGAAGACAAAAAATCCTTGTTAGTGAGCAGCGGTACGGGATCCGGGAAAACAGAATGCTTTATGGTACCGGTTCTGGAAGATCTTATTCGTCAGCAAAAATCGACCCGCCAGTCACTAACAGGGACACAAGCTATTTTCTTGTATCCGTTAAATGCATTAATTAACAGCCAACAGGAGCGACTTCGCGAATGGACGCGCGGATTTAAGGGGAAAATACGCTTCGCGCTATATAATGGCGAAACCCGGCATACCAAATACGAAGTTCAGGAAGATCAGTTGAAAGTACCTGAACAAGCTTTGAGTCGGGAAGCCATTTATGAAGCACCACCTTCCATCATGGTGACGAATACCACCATGCTGGAATATATGCTGATTCGTCGTAAAGATGCCCCAATCATCGAAAAGTCTCAGGGGATGTTAAAGTATATCGTCCTGGATGAAGCCCATAGTTATATTGGTTCTCAGGCTGCTGAGTTAGCGCTGCTTTTACGTCGTGTTATGCAGGCTTTCAATGTTGGACCTGGCACAGATAAACCTGTGCAGATTATCGCGACCTCTGCCACTATTGGTGAAGACTCTCCTGAAGGTAATAAGGAGCTTGCTAAATTTGTCGCTGATCTCGCGGGCGTTACAGAACGTGATGTCAAAGTGGTTCGCGGTTATCGACAAATACCGCGGGTATCGGAGTCGCTGATTCGTCATGAATACCCCACATCTTTAACTTCTCTTAAATCTCTGAGCCCTCAGCATCTTTACCAACAGCTTTGTCATTACCGTGTGGCCCAGCAATTGCGTCAGGCGTTAACTCATCCCGGACGGCAGGCAGTACGTTTGAGTGAGTTGCTCAATGTTGCCAGAAGAACCTGGCCAGATATTAATCACCGTGAGCTACTGCAACTCCTCGATCTAATGGCAAGATCGCGAGAAGGTGAACTGGCTTTTACGCCATTACGTATGCATGGGTTTATCAGAACACTGGCGGGTCTATGGGCATGTTCAAACAAACAATGCTCACATAAAGCGCATGAATTAAATCAGAGTGACTGGCCATTTGGTCAGGTATGGTTTGAGCAGCGCCAATATTGTGACTGTGGTGCGCCGGTATTTGAAGTTTTACGTTGCTCCGGGTGTGGTTCAGCTTATTTGTCTGCCAAAGAGGAGGTGCGCGGTGATGGAACGAACTGGTTGGTAGCGCAACCCGCCGCTGCCGAAGTGGATGAGTTTGCTCTTGATGTAGATGTTTATTCTGAAGATGAAGACAACGACGAATTAGACAATAACTCTCAATTTGATCGTCTGATTGCGAGCGATGGTGAAAAATATATCATTTCACTGGAAGAAACGACGGCGGGGAAAATTGATAGTGAAGCGCAAAAGCACTATGAAATAAACCTGTTAAGACCGGAATCTCGAGGTGAGGGACGCAATAACTCCTTTGCTTGTGTTTGCTGTGGTGACACTCAACGGAAAAATAATCCTTTATTCCGTCCGCTTCGGCTCGGCGCGCCCTTTTTTTTAAATGAAATTATTCCTACTCTGCTGGAGTTTTCTCCATTACCGCAAACAAGAGAAGAGCAGTTAGGACCGTTTAATGGTCGACGCTTGCTCACCTTTACGGATTCGCGTCAGGGTACCGCTCGCATTTCAGCCCGCTTACAGCAGGATGCCGATAAAGCGACGTTGCGAGCTCTTTGTTACCAGGAGCTGGCAAATATTACAGAGCCTTCAGCAAAACTCAGCCCGGCACACTGTGCACTGTTAGAGAAAGTTATTAGCCAGTTTTCTGTCCTCCCTTTAAAAAATTCCATCGACGCGCTGAAAAAAGCGATGGCTGCGAATGAGGAGCTTAGCCCGGCGGACATTCAGGCACTTAAAATTATTGAGCCGATGGTGAGTTCCTTAAGCCCGGAGCATGCTGAAGCGATGCAAATACTTCAGGCTAACTCTGGCAATCAGCAGAAGAAAACCATGTCATGGCAAACGCTGTCTGAACAGCTGGTTGGCAGTGTGGACCTTGCCGATAGAATGAGAGGCAGTTTTAAAGAATTGTCTGGGCTTGATCTTACTAAACAACAGTTTGCAGATTTTTGTTTATACAGCGAGTTTGGTCGCCGCCCTAAAAATGCCTGGACCCTCGAAAGTCTGGGTCTGGTAGCCATTCACTATCCATTCATTGATAAAGTTACAACCTGCCCGCAGGACTGGAAGACATTATTACCCGATCCCGATAAGCAATTAGCGGAATGGCGTAATTTATTGAAGATTACTCTTGATTTCTTTATCCGTGAAAACAGTGCCGTTTTTTACGAAAACGAGCAATACCCTCGCTGGATGGGGGCACGTTTCCCGGTAAAAATGCTCCAGGGGCCAGATAAAAAAAACAAAGGGCAGAAACGTGATCAACTTTGGCCACAAATACGCGATCGCCATTATAACCGGGTCATTAAGCTATTAATCGCAGTCTTTCCGGCAATACAACCTGAGCAGGCTCACTGGAAATCGTTAGTTAACCACTTAATGATTGAGGTCTGGGATGCAATTCGACCCTGCTTACGTCAGTTTGAGTCGGGTTATCAGCTGGATATTAAACAACAAGCTGAATTTTACAGTCCAAAGCAAGTGTGGCGTTGCCCCTATACTCGACGTGCGTTAGACGTCACGTTACTGGGATACTCTCCGTATTTGCCGGGTAGCAAAGAAATTGCACCTGAAAAAGCAGTGTTGATTGAAATGCCTGAGCTTCCTGTACGTCACTGGCGTTTGTCTGGTGGTGGAGAAATCGCCCGAGAAGAACGTCTGGAGTGGCTGGAAAGTAATGCGCTGATTCAACATGCCCGCGAGGAAGGATTATGGTCTACTCGCAGCGACCGACTGGCCCTGAAAGATAGCTGGTATCGTCTGGAGGAACACTCTGCGCAGAGAACGCCTGAGCAGAACCAGTTTAATGAAAAACAATTTAAGTCAGGCAAAGTTAATGTGCTGAACTGTTCCACGACCATGGAGATGGGGGTGGATATTGGTGGTATGAGTTTGGTGGCAATGAACAACGTTCCTCCAGCTCCGGCAAATTATTTGCAACGTGCAGGTCGCGCGGGGCGTCGTGGAGAGAGTGCATCTGCTGCCATTACGTTATGTAAAAACACGGCGCATGGAATGGAGGTATTCAAAGACCCCCTCTGGGCGTTCAACACTACTGCCAGTGCGCCACGGGTTCGTTTTGGGAGCAGTAGCATTGTTCAACGACATGTTAATGCCCTGGTTTTAGGTCTGTTTTTACGAGCTGAAGTTCCTGATGCGACAAAACTGAGTTGCAAATGGTTCTTTGAAGGTGATGAGAGCCAGTGTCTTCGTTTTCTTCATTGGTTAAATCACCAGCCCGATCAGCTGGCGGATAAACTTAAACGCCTTACTCAGGGAACCGTCCTGATGTCATTGACGGCAACCCAGCTCTTGACCCGCACACAAGCAATGATGCAGCAGGTTGATATCCGCTGGAGAAGCCAACTTGCGATACTGTTAGAAAATATCGAAGCGTTGAAAGCAGATAACAGCGCGTGGGAAGAAACGCCAGCAGGTAAAGCCATCGCTTATCAGCTTCGTGATTATCGCGGTGCATATCTGTTTTCTAAACTCATTAGTGAAGCGTTCCTGCCGGGGCATGGTTTCCCGGTTGGCGTCGTCAATTTCAATTATCTGACGGCAGATGAGCTGGAAAAACGTCGCGCAATAAAAGCTACTCAGGCTGACCCTAATGAAGGGGGAGAAAGCTTTTCTCGTCGTATTGAAAAATTGCCCAGCCGTGATTTGCCTACAGCATTACGCGAGTATGCGCCTGGTGCAGATGTGGTATTGGGCGGAAAAGTATATCGTTCCTCGGGCATTATGCTTGGCAAGGTGCTTGCCAGCGGGCAGGAGCTGTCAGGCGATCATCATATTCCGTGGTTCTGGCATTGTCGTAAATGTGGTGCGGGGGCAACCAGTACTACCCGTCCTGTCGAATGTAGTCACTGCAAAGCGGATATACAGCAACTTGATGTGAAGCGTTATTTACAGCCTGTTGGTTTTGCGACAGATATTCGTTATCAGGCACATAATGATGTATCCATGCCTGCACAACTTCCCTGGAAAGATCCACGTGTTCTTGTACCGTCTTCGGTGTGGGTTTCTTTACCCGATGCTGTGCTCGGACGTTACCGTTTTAGCCATAGTGGGGAATTGTTCCACTTCAGTGAAGGGGAATTTGGCCACGGCTACGCAATTTGCCTCTCATGTGGTCGGGCAGAATCTCAAACTCAACCCCAGCGTACCCCTGAAAATCTAAAGAACCCAGAGAGGGAAAATACGCATTACCTGTTGCGAGGGGGCAGTAACGATCGCCAGGGGAGCAATAAATTGTGCCACGGTCATGTGCATAAAGATCTGTGGTTGGGGTATAGCAGTCGTACAGATATGGTTGAGCTGCAACTCAAGGATGATAATGGCCTGTTGATCCGTGATGAGGTTGCCGCGCGTTCCCTTGCGGTCGCTTTGCGTGAAGGGTTAGCGCATAAATTGGGTATCGAAAATACTGAGCTGGGCGTGACGACGCAGCAAGCGCGCGATATCAATGGCTATACCGGATATTCCATCTTCATTTACGACAATAATGCGGGGGGTGCAGGTTATGCAGTGCAATTGATCGACCATTGGGCTGATGTCTTTAATTACGCCAGAAAATTGCTCGATTGCAGTTGCGATAAATTCTGTCACCACTGCTTGCTCAGCTACGACAGTCAGCATTATGTCAACAGATTAGATCGTCACCATGCATTAACCCTGCTTACCAATGTACGGTTGCAGCGACTTAACCTCGCGCCAGAATATCAGTACTTCGGCGATGGTAGCCGGGTTGAAACTAACCCTCTGAGTTTACGTATTGCGCAATGCCTGAACAGCGAGATTTATGACTCCTGCTCGCTGGTTCTTGCGGGGCCGCAGGAACAGTGGGATTTTGCCCAATGGCCATTATTTAAAGAGTTGCTCCAGTTTGCCTCCTCCGGTGGGCATGTTGAGTTGCTGGTGGCCACGCCGTTGGCAAACTTAACTGATAGCTCCAGACATCAGCTTTCCGCGTTGGCGGCGATGCCGGGAGGGGGCTTACAAGTGAAATCCATTGCCACTGCGCAACTCATGCAAGGAAAGGGGCGCTGGCTTGCGCAGGTGACTCGCGAAGGGCAAAGCCAACAGTGGGCCGCAGACGACAGCGCTACCGTTGCACCTGGTGAATTATGGGGACAAAGTGCGTCCTCACCAGTAGTGACACTTAAAGGAACGTCCGGAAAAACCTTCTCGGGTCAGACCTTAAGTGCAGAAGATTTACTGCCCGCCTTACCCACCGGGGCGGTGCGCATCAACCTCTGCGAACAACTGGACGGGCCGCTGGAAGGTTTTGGTTCGCGTTTCTGGTCGTTAGTCACGCAACAGCACGCTGGCTGGAAGCAGGCATTTACCCGCCACAAAGAGATAACGCATGTTGAGTACAGCGATCGTTATCTTAATAGCCCATTCACGGCGCGTTTGTTAGGTGAAATCTTAACCGAGCTGGTTGAACAGGGAATGGCGGAACGCGCCAGCCTCACTGTTTGCGTCAAAAAATTGGATTACAACTCTCGCCAACACGACGCTCTCTATAACGCGTGGCTTAATGAGGAAGATCGTCAGCAGGTTGTGACCACTTTACTTGAAGAAGGATATCTGGGGCCTGCGTGGCCGGGAGCAATTAGCTGGTTAACGGGGGATAACCAGAGTACGGAGCATGGACGAGAACTGACAGTCACCTTCAGCGATGGCAGTCAGCATTATGTCCTGCTCGACATGGGGCTTAGCTACTGGCGCTGTATTGAAGACACCTTCTTTGATTTTGCCCTGCGAGTACCGCAGCAAGTTGAACGGCTGGCAAACACGCGAGCGCGAGCGGTTGCCCCGGGTAATGACCTTAGGAGTTATATTATCGCTGGATAAATAACTGCTCCCCTGGGGATATCTTCCAGGGGAGTTGACCCAGCTCACTTTTTAATAATTTTTGTTTGAAAATCATGCGCAATTTATGCGCATTCCCTCCCATTTTGTCACTTTGCCGGGGGCCTTCATGATATCTTTAAGGCCCTCTTTTTTATCGCAGTGTGCCGCGCCACATTTTTCAGGATGACGTTACCGCCACTGCCCCAAATAGACAGAAAAACCGATGAATAAGCAAAATTATGCACCTGGTATGCGGGTGGTTATTCGTGATGCCGAATGGCGTATTCGCCGGGCGGATGACAGTGGTGATGGTGGGTATTTGCTGACCTGCGATGGTATTTCAGAGCTGGTGCGCGGTAAAGAAGGGTTATTTCTGACCAAACTGGAACAAAAAGTAGAGATCCTTGATCCCGCAAAAACGCATTTGGTGGAAGATGAATCCGCCAATTATCAGGCGGCGCAGTTGTATATTGAAAGTCAGTTACGCCAACGCGTACCGACAGACAGTAAAGTCCATTTTGGACATCTGGCGGCGATGGATTCCATGCCGTTTCAGCTCGATCCTACGCGGATGGCGCTGGCACAGCCGCGCCAGCGGATACTCATTGCCGACGCTGTAGGTCTGGGTAAAACGCTGGAAGCCGGTATTCTGGTTTCGGAACTGATCCGTCGTGGGCGCGGAAAACGTATTCTGGTTCTGGCGGTTAAATCGATGCTGACACAATTCCAGAAGGAGTTCTGGAGCCGTTTTGCGATCCCATTGACCCGCCTGGATTCTGCTGGTTTACAAAAGGTGCGTAACCGCATCCCTACCAACCACAACCCATTCCACTATTTTGACAAGACCATTATCTCCATCGATACGCTGAAACAAGACATTGAATATCGTCACCATCTGGAAAATGCTTGGTGGGATATTATTGTCATTGATGAGGCCCATAACGTCGCAGAACGTGGAACCAGTTCGTTACGCAGTAAACTGGCAAAGCTGCTCGCCGGGCGCAGCGATACGCTGATTATGCTTTCAGCAACGCCGCATGATGGTAAAGCTGAAAGTTTTGCCAGCCTGATGAACATGCTTGACCCGACGGCGATCGCCAACCCGAAAGAGTATGAATACGCCGACTTTGCCGATAAAAATCTGGTTGTCCGTCGCTTCAAAAAAGACGTGAAAGATCAGATGTCCGGCGAGTTCCCCGAGCGCAATATCGTTAAACTGACTCGCCTGGCATCCGGTGCCGAAGAAGAAGCATACCGTCGCCTGGTTGAGAGTCAGTTCCGGGATGATGACGATGAGCAGGCCCAGTCTAACAAAGGTCGTCTGTTCAAGATAACTCTCGAAAAAGCGCTATTTTCCAGCCCGATGGCGTGTGCCAGCGTAGTGGCTAATCGTCTGAAGCGTCTTGAGAGCCGTAAAGATCATAATAGCCAGAGCCAGATCAACGAACTGGAGTCATTGCTGTTGGCGCTGAATAACATTGATGCCAGCCAGTTTAGCAAATACCAGTTGCTGCTCGACACCATCCGAAAAGACCTCGCCTGGAAAGCTAATAACACGGAAGATCGCCTGGTGATCTTCACCGAAAGCATTAAAACGCTGGAGTTCCTCGAACAGCAACTGCGAGCGGATCTGAAATTGAAAGATGACCAGATCGCCACGCTGCGCGGCGATCAGGGCGATACGGTGTTGATGGAAACCGTAGAAGCCTTTGGTAAAACGCAGTCGCCGTTGCGTCTTCTGGTTTGTTCGGATGTGGCATCTGAAGGGATCAACCTGCATCACCTTAGCCACAAAATGATTCACTTTGATATTCCGTGGTCGTTGATGGTATTCCAGCAACGTAACGGGCGTATTGACCGCTATGGGCAAAAACATCAGCCTCAAATCCGCTATCTGCTTACCGAGGCCAGCGAACCACAGATCAATGGCGATATGCGCGTACTGGAAGTGTTGATCAACAAAGACGAACAGGCGCAGAAGAACATTGGCGACAGTTCGGAGTTTACCGGCAAATTTACCCAGGAAGAGGAAGAAGAGCAGGTTGCAGAGTTCATGATGCAGGATGATGGTGCCAGCCTGTTTGATCAACTGCTGAACAGCAACGTCTCGGAAAGTGCCGAACACGATCTGTTTGGCGAAATATGCAGTGCGGTTTCCAGCGATGCCTCAATGGTCACCGAAACAGACACCAGCTTGTTTGCCAGCGAACAGGCGTACTGCGAAAGAGCATTGGGTTACCTGAAAGCCAGTGGTCAAACTATCCAGTATGAAACCTTGCCTGATAATACCTTGTCGCTGGTGGCACCGGAGGAGTTACGCCGCCGCTTCAACCAGCTACCGCCTGAAATCGCCCCGGATAACTGGCAGCTCTATTTAAGTCAGGATAAAACCGTCATCACCGACGCGATTGCGCGCGCTCGCGGTGAGCAACATGCCTGGCCCGATGTGCAGTATCTCTGGCAAATCAACCCGGTAGTGCAGTGGCTGGACGATAAAATCTCTTCGGCTTTTGGTCGTCATCAGGCACCGGTTATCCGTCTGCCATACCTGCTTGAACCCGATGAAGATCACTTCATTCTTTCCGGGTTATTCCCGAACCGTAAATCACATCCGATGGTGAACCCGTGGATAGTGGTGAGCTTTAACCGTGAATCGCTAATCGGCAGTCAGCCATTCGCTGAGTTTTTACAACGTCATCCGCAGTTGAGTAACAAGCTGACTAACAGCGGCGGTAAAGACCGTAATCACCAGCGTCAGCAGGATTTACTGGAAGCGGCTATTGCTCATGCCCGGGAGGTATTCATCCATGATCGGAATGCGTTTGAAACGCACATTAACCAGCAACTGAATGAGCATCTGCAAAAGCTGGACGTTTTGCGTGGGCGGCAGTTGAGCCAACTTGAGCTGGATTTTGCCGATAATAAACAGCAATTGTCAGTTAAGCAGAGCCGTAAAGAGCAGAGACAACGCGAAATCGAACACAATTTTGACAGCTATATTGAATGGATTGAGGACACCATGACGACTGAAAAAGAACCCTACATTCAGGTAATTGCTGTTATCACCGGAGCGGAGGGTTAATCATGGCGCTGGTCGGTATTAATAACGAAAACGAATTTTACTCTAACCATTATTTGGGTGAGGTTTTTACCAGTGATATCCGCGATGTGCTGGAACCCTGGATAGCCCAGGAAAATGCAGCGCGTGAAGCGGAGCGTGCCGCTCGTGAACAGGGTAAAGACGTTGAGCCGGGATACCGCGCTCCGTGGAACCAGTTTAACAGTTTGGCGACTGAGTTTTTCCGCAAACTTGCCGAGCACGAAAAACAGCGTCAGATCCCGCAGCGTCTGGCCGATCAACGTAATCGCTGGCAGCCATTGTTAAAGGCGCTGGGCTACGAAATTACGCCGCAGATCCAAATGCTGGATGACGATACACCACTGCCGGTACTGGCGCGTTACAACAGCACTGACGGTAGCCCGTGGCTGTGGATTGTTGAAGCACACGATCAGGAAGAGGGAACGCTGGATCCGCTGGCGCTCTCTTTACTGACCGCGCAATTCCCGGCGGATACCGACAAACATAAGCGCGACAGCCTGCGCAAAAAAGCCAACGGTGAATATCGCAGCTGGCAGGATCTGCTCTCTACGGCGGTCTTCACCCAAAATGAACCGCCGCGTTTTGTGCTGCTGCTCGGTAACCGTCAGCTATTGTTGTTGGACCGTACTAAGTGGGCGCAAAACCGTCTGCTACGTTTTGATTTTGAAGAGATTTTAAGTCGTCGTGAAACGGATACGCTGAAAGCGACGGCAGTGTTGCTACATAAAGATTCGCTGCTGCCGGGCAGTGGGGCACCATATCTTGACTCGCTGGATGACAATTCGCACAAACATGCGTTTGGTGTTTCGGAAGATCTGAAATATGCCCTGCGCGAAAGCATTGAGTTGCTGGGCAACGAAGCGATGCATTATCTGATCGACCGTGGCCTGGCAAACTATACTGGTAACCGTGCGGTGGACCCGGATGAACTGAGCCGCGAATGTCTGCGTTACATGTACCGCCTGCTGTTCCTGTTCTACATTGAAGCGCGCCCGGAGCTGGGTTATGCGCCAATGACCGCCAAAACCTATCTGCAAGGTTACAGCCTGGAAACGTTGCGCGATCTGGAGATGATCCCGCTGACCAGCGAAGAAGATCGCAACGGGCGCTACTTCCACGACAGCCTGAATATGCTGTTTAAACTGGTGCGCGAAGGCTACAACGGCGGCGTGAAAATGCAGAGTGACCTGGAGAGCGGCGACCGGATCACCATCCATAGTCATCAGTTCAGCGTCCCGCGTCTGGAAAGTCATCTGTTTGATGCCAACAACACGCGCATTCTTAACCGCGTGGTATTCCGTAACGAAACCCTGCAACAGATTATCCAGGCGATGTCGTTAAGCCGCCCGGGCAAAGGGCGCTTTAACCGCCGTGGACGTATATCTTATCGCCAGTTGGGTATCAACCAGTTGGGTGCGGTGTATGAGGCGCTGCTCTCCTATCGCGGATTCTTCGCCAGCGAAGATCTCTACGAGGTGAAGAAAGCCGGGGAAGAGTTTAACGAGCTGGAGACAGGTTACTTCGTCAGTAAGGATGAGATTGGCAAATACCACGAAGACGAGAAGGTCTACGAGAAAGACGGCAGTCTGCGCATTCACCGCAAAGGCAGTTTTATCTACCGTATGGCCGGGCGCGACCGTGAGAAATCTGCCTCTTATTACACCCCGGAAGTGCTGACCCGCTCACTGGTTAAATATGCCCTGAAAGAACTGTTTAAGGAGCAGATTGATCCCATTAGCGATCTGCACGCCAAAGCCGACGCCATCTTAAACCTCACTGTGTGCGAACCGGCGATGGGCAGCGCGGCGTTCCTTAACGAAGCCATCAACCAGCTGGCGGAAGCGTATCTGTTCCACAAGCAGCAGGCGGAAGGTCGCCGTATTCCGCAGGATCGTTACACCCAGGAGTTACAGCGGGTGAAAATGTACATTGCCGATAACAATGTTTTCGGCGTGGACTTAAACCCGGTGGCGGTGGAGCTGGCGGAAGTGTCGCTGTGGCTGAACGCCATCAGTGGCGATGCCTTTGTACCGTGGTTTGGTTACCAGCTGCACTGCGGTAACTCGCTGGTGGGCGCGCGCCGTCAGGTATTTAACAAGAGCGAACTGACCTACAAAAAAGCCAAAGATCCGAGCTGGCTTAACAGCGAGCCGGTCGAACTGGCGATGAACACGCCGCGTGAAGAGACGCAGATTTTCCACTTCCTGCTGCCCGACGGTGGTATGGCTAACTACAGCGATAAAACTGTTAAGCAGCGTTATCCGGATGACTTCAAAGCGCTGGACAGCTGGCGCAAAGAGTTTATTAAAAGCTTTGCCGGGCATGAG
Source organism: Escherichia sp. E13S3 (assembly GCF_004212325.1). Classification (NCBI taxonomy): domain Bacteria; kingdom Pseudomonadati; phylum Pseudomonadota; class Gammaproteobacteria; order Enterobacterales; family Enterobacteriaceae; genus Escherichia; species Escherichia sp. E13S3. Next base: position 335,777 of record NZ_RHJR01000003.1, on the reverse strand, counting down.
ATTGCTGATGTGCAGCGTATCAGCGAAAAGGTGGAAGCACTGTGGAACACCTATCGCCAGCAACTTAAAGCAGAACGTCTGAAAACCGCCGACAGCTACCCGGTGTGGCCGGCAGAAAACAGCGAGCAGACGCGTTCTTCGCTGAGCAGTAAAGATGAAACCTTCAGTGGTCGTCTTGAAGATAACAGTGCCTACCAGAAGCTGCGTTGGGTGATGGACTACTGGTGCGCGCTGTGGTTCTGGCCGATCGACAAAGCCGATGAGTTACCGGATCGCGGCACCTGGTTGTTTGAGATTGAAACCCTGCTCGACGGGATTGTAATCACGGAAAAAGTCACTGAAGTTGCGGAGCACACCACTGGCGATCTGTTTGCCGAAGAAGGCCTACTGCGAGAAGAGTCTTCGCTGTTTTCCGTTGCAGGTCGTCTGAAAACCGAGGTGTTGTTCCGTCATTTGCCGCGTCTGGCGATTGTCGATGCCCTGAGAAAGCAGCACCGTTTCTTCCACTGGGATCTGGAGTTCTGCGACCTGTTTGCCGAGCGCGGCGGTTTTGACCTGATGCTCGGAAACCCGCCGTGGCTGAAAGTGGAATGGCAGGAAGCGGGCGTGCTGGGTGATTACGAGCCGGAATTTGTGCTGCGTAAGCTGAGCGCCTCGAAGCTGGCAACGTTGCGTGTTGATACCTTTAACCAGATCCCGGCACTGGAAGCGGCCTGGCGCAGCGAGTATGAAGGCTGTGAAGGGATGCAAAACTTCCTGAATGCGCAGCAGAACTACCCGGTACTGCGCGGGGTGCAGACCAACTTGTATAAATGCTTCCTGCCGCAGGCCTGGCGATTAGGGGCAGAGAAAGGCGTGTCAGGTTTCCTGCACCCGGAAGGGATTTATGATGACCCGAAAGGCGGGCAGTTGCGTGCGGCGGTATATCCGAGGCTGAGGGCGCATTTTCAATTTCAGAATGAAAGAGCACTGTTCCCGATCGGTAACCGTAACAAATTTAGTATTAATCTGTATGCAACGACATCCGCGAAGATAGGGTTTAGTAATATAGCGAACCTCTTTATGCCACAAACGATCGATGGCTGTTTTATGCCTTCAGATAAGATCGTAGGGGGTATTAAGAATGATCAGGATGAATGGAACCTGGAGGGGCATCCGGATCGGTTATTGCACATTGATGAACAATTATTAAAGCTTTTTTCGCAGCTTTATGATGAGGAAGGAACGCCAAGTCTCGAGGCCCGTCTACCTGCTATACATGCAAGACAACTGATCGCTGTTTTAGAGAAATTTGCGGCCCAACCTATACGCCTGGGGGATTTGCAAAAAGAGTATTTTTCTACCGTGATGTTCGATGAAACTTATGCGCAGCGTGATGGCACTATTGAACGTAATACGCAGTTTCCAAAAGATGCGTCACAATGGGTATTGTCTGGCCCGCATTTTTATGTTGGAAATCCTTTCTATAACACGCCGAAAGTGATTTGCGATACGCATAAAGCATACGATAACCTCGATCTGCTAACTCTGCCTGACGACTATCTGCCGCGCACTAACTACATTCCGGCATGTGATGCACAGGAATATGCAAAGCGCACCCCTCGGGTGTCGTGGACGGAACCGGGGGAAGATGAACCGAGAAAGGTAACAGATTATTATCGTTTTATTAGTCGAGAAATGTTAAGTCAGTCGGGTGAGAGAACTCTAGTAGGGACACTAATTCCAAAAGGTGTTGCAAATATACACACATGTATTCAACAAGTTTTTGACGATTACAATAAGCTGCTTGATTTTTATGTCGGCTCATTATCACTACCGGTAGACTTTCAAGTGAAGAGCACTGGTGCGGGTCATGCAAATAAAAGTGTAATTTCGAAATTTCCAATTATAAACTTAGCAAGTTATATAAAGAATGCAGCTAGAGTCAGGGCATTATCCCTTTCCTCTTTGACTATAAATTTTTCAGAGTTATGGAACATCTGTTACAACGATGATTTCCAAAATCAAAGTTGGAGCCGCGATCTCCCACAACTCCCCCAAAATTTCTTCGCCAATCTGACCCCAGAGTGGCAGCGTAACTGCGCTTTACGCTCCGACTACAGCCGCCGTCAGGCGCTGGTAGAAATCGACGTACTGGTGGCGCAGGCGCTGGGGTTAACTCTCGAAGAGCTGCTTACCATTTACCGTGTACAGTTCCCGGTGATGCGCCAGTACGAAGCGGACACCTGGTACGATCAAAACGGTCGCATTATCTTTACCCCAAGCAAAGGGCTGGTGGGCGTTGGCTTGCCTCGTACCGCGCGTAAAGCTGACCTGAAAAACGGCTTTGTCTTTAACGTCGACAGCCCGGACTGGACCGGCGGTGACTGCACCGATCAAGCCATCGGCTGGGATGATGTCAAACATCTGCAAACCGGTACCGTCAGCGTTACCTTTGATGACTATACCCGCAGCGACGAAGGCGAGCGCCGTACCGTCACCTGGCAGGCTCCGTTTATCAAGCCAGATCGTGAAGACGACTACAAAGTGGCCTGGGCGTTCTTTGCACAAGATAAGGAGAGCGCCTGATGCTGCCATCCGTTGTCAGTCGGCAGGTCGCCGACAGCGTAGCCGCCTTTTTACGGGCGGCGTTCCCGCTAAACAGCCCGCTGTTTAACGGTGAGAATAACGATAATGTCTCAATGCTGGAGCAATTTCTGGCCCAGCCCGAAACGTTGCTGAAAGGACCATACCTTTCCGCCCAGTTGCCGTTTCGTAAAAGTGACTTACCGCTGAATTTTTTCCCTAATCTGACGCTGCCGTTCCCGCCGCACGCACATCAGGCCCGGGCATTTCAGCGTCTGGGAAGCGACGCGCCACAGCCGACACTGGTCGCTACCGGTACCAGCTCCGGTAAAACAGAATGCTTTATGTTCCCGCTGCTCAACCACTGCGCGGGCGCGTCACAAGCCGGGGTTAAAGCGATTATCATCTACCCGATGAATGCCCTGGCAACCGATCAGGCCAGCCGTTTCGCCAAAACCATCGCCAGCGATCCACAACTGCATGGCAAGGTGACCGTCGGCCTGTTTGTCGGCGACAGCGAAATCGAACCCAGCAAAAAAATGTCGGCAGAAAAGGTCATTACCTGCAAGCACACGCTGCGCGAAAGCCCGCCGGACATCCTGTTGACCAACTACAAAATGCTCGACTACCTGCTGATGCGCCCTGGCGATCAGCCGCTCTGGCGTTACAACCAGCCCGGTTCATTGCGTTACCTGGTCGTGGATGAATTGCATACGTTTGATGGCGCGCAAGGGTCGGATCTGGCCTGTCTGGTGCGACGTCTGAAGCATCACATAGGTGTAGATAACCAACGATTCGCCTGCGTCGGGACATCAGCTACCGTCGGCGACGAACTGGGGCAACTGCTCGATTACGCAAAAACAATCTTTGACCAGCCGTTTACCGATGACGCCGTTATTCGCGAAGATCGCTACACGGCAGCGGAGTACTTGCAGGATTACGCCATTGCGTACAGTCAGTATCCGGGGCCGGAGGTCGCTTCGGCCCTGGACCCGCAGAGTTACGCTACCCCGGTAGCGTATCTTAACGGGCAAATCCCTTTGTGGTTCCCCGACAGCGACTTGCAACTCCCGGACGATCTGGAGAGCGACGACGGGCGTGAAAAGCGTATTGCGCTGGGGTCACTGTTACGCCGCCACAGCGTGATGCATGTCTTACTCCATGATCTGCAAGGCGGGATCCTCTCTGAACGAGAGTGTCTGGAAAATCTCCAGGTCATGCTGGCAGAAAGCGCCGACCATGCCCGACGCGTGCTGCAAAGCATTCTGGCGCTGATCGCGCAGGCACGTCTCGAAGTACCGGAAACGGAATACGATCGGCAAAAACGTCTCCAGGCGAAGAAAGCGCGTCCGGTGTTGCCGTTTGTGCAACTGCGTTCCCAGTTGTGGCTTCGTGAGATGCGTCGTCTGGTCGCCAGCGTGGCGAAAACGCCGAGACTGGTGTTTGCCGATGATGTGGCGGTGGAAGACCGCGAACACTATTTGCCGGTTATCCACTGCCGTGACTGCCATGCAACCGGCTGGGCCAGCCTGCGTCATGGGCAAAGCGTTCAGCTGGAAACAGACCTCGACGGCATTTATCGCCAGTTCTTTGAAAAAGGGCGCTCCATCGTCCTTGCTTTCCCGGATAACAACGAAAAAGCGGTCAGTGGCGCACACCAGAAACTGTGTCCTACCTGTCTGAAACTGAACCGGCAGTCCAGCGTCCAGTGTGGACATTGCGGTCATACGGAACTGTTGCAGGTACTGATCCCGGATATGCTCAAAGAGCGTAAGGACGAGCTGGAGTTTGCTAATGAATGCCCGTACTGCAACAGCAAACAGGGGATTTCGATCCTGGGGTCACGGGCTGCCAGTTTGTCGGCGGTGATGATTCACCAGCTTTATGGCAGCCAGTTCAACGAACATAAAAAGCTGATTACGTTTTCTGACTCGGTACAAGACGCCGCGCATCGTGCCAGCTTCTTTACTGCCCGTACCTGGCCGCTGATGATTCGCGGGCAAATCGCCAGTGTTCTTGGCGAAAAAGAGACATTACCGCTGGATGCGTTCGCGGCGCGTGTTTGCCAACAAACGCGTGAACGTTCACCGGACGATGCTCATTTTGCAGCGAACTTCATCGCACCAAATATGCAGTGGCTGAATGATTATCAGACGCTGAAAAATGAAGGCAAACTGGCGGAGAACTCCGATCTGCCGGAGCTGGTTTCCCTGCGCCTCGACTGGGAGGTGTACAGCGAATTTACTCTGCGCGCGCGTATCGGACGTACGCTGGAAGCCACCGGTTATGCCGTTGCCGGAGTGGATAAAGATCGCTTCAATCCGGCAATTACCGCCCTGCATCAACAGCTTTGTGAAGAGCTGGGGGATGAGATGTCCGGTGTGAGCGTCGAGCAGGTAGCGCACCTGGCGCTGGGGGTTATCTGGTATCAACGCCAGGCCGGGGCCGTTATGCATCCGGCGTTCGAAAGTTATCGCCGTGATGGCACGACCTTTATGATGACGCAAAAAGAGCGTACATCGCGCTATATGCCTTCTATCGGTCCGAAAACGCGTAAACCGGCTTATGCGTCGTTTGAAAAAATTAATGGTTTCCATCGCCTGATTGGCGCGAAGTCTAACCCCAGCTGGTATCAGCATTGGATCAATCGCACGCTGAGTAACGGCAATAATCTGTTTATCAGTAGCGTTGCGGAAACAGTGTTACGACGCCTGTTTACGGCGTTGAAAATAGCCGGAGTAGTAAAAGATTTTGACACCAAAGGGCGTGAAGCCTGGGGACTGGTGCCTTCGGCGCTGGTGGTGAGCCGTGACGTCGTTCAGCTTAATTGCTCATGTTGCCGTGAGGTTGTCCGGGCTCCGGCCGATCAAGGCTGGCAGTGGCGTAATGCGCCTTGTCTCTCTTTACGTTGTGAAGGTCGTTACCAGGAAGTCGACAATACGGCGACCTGGCGTTGGGAGAACATGGACATCGCGCGCGTGCAGGGCGCAGAACACACGGGGCTGCTTAGCCGTGAAGATCGCGAAGCCACCGAAAAATCGTTCTACCGGGGCAACCAACCGTGGAATATCAACCTGTTGTCGGCAACACCGACGCTGGAGATGGGTATTGACGTTGGCGATCTTTCCACCGTTTTACTCTGTTCTGTCCCACCTGCTCAGGCCAACTACTTGCAGCGTATTGGTCGCGCCGGTCGTAAAGATGGTAACGCGTTAAACATTACCGTGGCAGAAGGGAACCCGCACGATCAGTTTTTCTTTGAAGAACCGCTGGAGATGATGCAGGGCCAGGTGCAGGCTCCTGGTGTCTTCCTCAATGCAACGGCTATTCTCGAACGCCAGCTGGCAGCTTTTTGTATGGATAACTGGGTGAAAACCGGTGTACCAGAATCCGCTATCTGTAAAAACGTCAAACAGATGCTGGATGAGCTGGAGTTCGGGCGTAAATCGGGTTTTCCGTATAACTTACTGCGATATATCGAACGGCATCATGCGGAGATTGCTGCACAATTTACGGCGATCTTCCCCGATCTTGCCGCAGAAACTCGCCAACAGTTGTTGTCTTATCTTCAGGGCGCGCCAGGACAACGCTCTCTGGTGCAGCGTATCGAAGAGGCGTTAAAACTGCTGGTGGAAGATCGCAAATCTCTGCGTTCACGCATCGATAAACTCAAGCGCAGTATCGATAAACTGGAGAATGCGCCGCGCGATCAAAACTTTGACAGCGATATGCGCGAGTTAACTTCGGAACGGCAGGCGCTGATGGCGCTGGTCAATCAAATCAACAATAAGCAAACGCTGAATTTCCTCACGGATGAAGGTCTGCTGCCTAACTACGCCTTCCCGGAAGCCGGTATTACGTTACGTTCTGTGCTCTGGCGGCGTAAAGAAGGCGGGGAAGCACGTGAATATCAAAACACCACTTTCGAATATGAACGCCCGGCATCAACGGCGCTGGCTGAGCTGGCTCCGCTGAATAATTTCTATGCCGGTGGGCATAAAGTTGAAATTGAGCAGATAGACCTGAAGGTCTCTGAGCCGGAGAACTGGCGTATCTGTAGCCACTGTAACTACAGCGAAAATATCGACCAGACGGGCGACCAGCATAAATATTGCCCGAAATGTGGCACACCGGGGTGGGCCGATGCCGGACAAAAAACCACGCTGCTGAAACTTCGCCAGGTTTATGCCCGCGCCAGCGCACGTGATAGCCAGATCAGCGACGAGAGCGACAGCCGTGAACCTGCTTTCTTCCAGCGTCAGCTATTGGTTAGTTTCGAAAAAGAAGATGTATCGGCGGCATACGCGATTGAGGAAGGCGAAGTTCCGTTTGGTTTTGAATTTTTAAGCAAAGTCACCCTGCGGGATATCAACTTCGGCAAAATGGCGGATGATGCCAATGAGTTGATGATTGCCGGAGAAGCGAAGAAGCGAACCGGGTTTAAAGTTTGCCTCGGGTGCGGCATGGTGCAGCGTCCTCGCGATCATGAACCACGTCATGATTTGAGCTGCAAATATCGCACGGAACCGGAAAAGGCGAAGTTCGAAGATTATCTCTATCTCTATCGCCAGCTGGAGTCAGAAGCGTTGCGTATTCTGCTCCCGGTAAGCAGTTACAGTAATGACCGTGTCGTGGAGGCTTCTCTTGGGGCGGCGATCCAGCTCGGCCTTAAACATTACTTCAAGGGGAATGTCGATCACCTGAAAGGCGTTGTGTACCGCGAGCCGGAAAATGAAGGCGAATCCTGGCGGCAGTATCTGGTGATTTACGATACCGTCCCGGGGGGGACTGGTTCTCTTAAAGAGCTGATGCGCACTCCCGACAATTTGCTGAAATTACTTGAACTGGCCTATCAGGCAATAGTGGAATGCAGTTGCAACAATGATACGCATAAAGATGGTTGTTATCGTTGCGTTTACGCTTACCGTGACCGTGGGCGCATGAAGTATGTCTCCCGCGATCAGGCGCGTCTCTTGCTGGCGAAAATTTTGCAGGCAAGAGATTCGATACGGGTAATTGATTCCATCAAAAACATTTCCCTCGAAGCCATGATGGGCAGTGAGCTGGAAAAACGGTTTATTAGCTGCCTGCAAGAAAATAAAAACCTGATTGTCAGTCGCAGTTACGCGCATCAGGGCGCTGGGTGGATTATTAACACCCGCAGCGAACCGATGATGAGCTGGCATCTTAAAGCTCAGGTGGATTTAGGCGCTAAAGAGGCGGTGGGGATCCCTTGTCGCCCGGATTACGTGCTATCTCCGCTTATGCAGTCTGATGCCATTAAACCGGTGGCTATTTTCCTTGATGGCTTTGCGTTCCACAAAAATAGCGTCGCAGAGGATGTGCAAAAACGCCAGGCGATTCGGGATAGCGGTAATTTCTGGGTGTGGACAGTCACGTGGGCCGATCTCAAAGAGCCTGGGCTTAAACATGTTCAGGATGTCCTGGGGCTTGGGCATAACCCGGATATGAAACAGCCTAAGTTTTATAACCTGTTTCACGATACCAACTTTGCGGCCCTTGAAGCGTCGTTCCGGGAACGTAACAGTTTTGCACTGCTGCTGGATTATCTCGCCGATCCGGGAGGAAGAACGCAGTTATGGCAGAAAATGGCTGCTGCACATGCCTGGGTGTGGTTGGATGTGAAGAAGTCACAGGACGCGGGCACGAAACAAAAGTATGCCTATGAAATGCAGGAAAACGCGCCAGCCTGGCGGCTAGCAGAGCTTTTGCCAGACGAACCGTTTGTCTTTGGTGGTTTACTCGATAGCTGTAACTCATCGCAGCAATTTATTGAGCTGGCTTCGGTGTTACCACAACAAGCCATTAAACCGACGACCAGCGTCGCACAAATGCGCAGCTGGCTGCGTTTGCATATCTGTTTTGACGATCGCTATACGCAGGATGACGGTTATGAAGCGGGACTCAATGGCTTCTGGCGACTGGTAAACCTGTTACAGTTCCTGCCGGATATGACCTTTACCAGCCGTAAAGCCGTGCATTTACCGCAGGAAAGCGTTGACCCTAAAGTTACGGCAACGCCAGAGGCAGTACCAGAGACGGATGAAAGTTGGGCTGAGATTATTGAGTTTGGCTTATTAAGCGCTGAAGAGATCGCGTTGCTTCAGTCTCATTCTCTCTCTGCGCCGACTCTCGGCTACGAATTGCAAAATGATGAGGGTGAAATTATTGCGGAAGCCGATCTCGCCTGGCCATCACAAAAATGGGCATTGATTATTGATAATCAAGAATTTATTCCATTATTCACAACCAGAGGTTGGCACGTTGCATTCGGGCCAATTGACGAAAATACATTGCAACATCTGTCCGGAGGTGACAAATGACGGTGCAAACGCCCAAGGTGGCACTTTCTGATGGTTTTCTGGGCGCATTCGCGCGGATCCCAAAAGCACAGCAAAAAAAGGTGCAGGAATTCATCTCCAAATTCCGTCAGGACCCGACCAGTAATGGACTTAACTATGAAAAGATCCACGATGCGCGCAGTAAAAATGTCCATTCGGTGCGAATCGATCAAACTTATCGCGGCATTGTTCTGAAACCTGAACAGGGTGCCCTGTATATGCTGATGTGGGTGGATAAACACGACGAAGCATACGACTGGGCGCGGCGGCATGATTGTTCGATTCACCCGGTTACCGGCGCGATTCAGGTCATTGATATTAGCTATATCAAACCGGCACCGGAAGCGGTGGTTGATAAACCGAAACTCTTCGCGGCTTACAGCGCGGAACAGATTCTGGCCCTGGGTGTGCCGCCTGTCTTTATTGATCAGGTGATGGCGCTTACCGATGAAGCCGGGCTTAATCAACTTGAAAGCATAATGCCAGCAGAAGCCTGGGAACCTCTGCACTGGCTGGCAGAAGGGCTGGATTACCAGGAAGTGCTGGAAGAGTTTAACGATCATCGTGATGAGCCTGTTGATACCAACGACTTTATGGAGGCGATTGAACGAAGTAAACGTCGCTTCCATGTCGTTGAAAATGAACAGGAACTATTGCAGATGCTTAATGCGCCTTTAGAAAAATGGCGTGTATTTCTGCACCCGAGCCAGCGAAAACTGGTGGAGTCGCCCGCTAATGGTCCGGTACGAGTACTGGGCGGTGCAGGTACAGGGAAAACGGTTGTTGCGATGCACCGTGCGCGGTGGTTATCTCAGCGTCTGGCAGATAAACCCGGTAAGAAGGTACTTTTCACGACCTTTACGCGTAACCTGGCGGCAGATATTCGCGCTAATCTCCAGCGGTTGTGTACGCGAGAAGAGATGGCGCGTATTGACGTCGTTAACATTGATGCCTGGATGAGCGACCAACTAAAACGCCACGGTTATGATTTCCGCGTGGTATACGACAGCGATGAAGGGCGACGCAAATGCTGGAACTATGCCTTGCAGCAGGCACCTGCCGAACTGGGGCTACCTGATAATTTCTATGCTGAAGAGTGGCAACGCGTTGTCCAGCCAAATGCGGTTTACACCCGGGAGGAATATCTCAAAGTCAGCCGGGTTGGACGTGGTACAGCGTTATCCCGTATTCAACGGGCGAAAATCTGGCCAGTCTTTGAAGAATTCAGAGCACAAATGGCGCGTGCCAAACTGCGCGAAATGGGCGATGCCATGCATGAGGCTATTGTTCTGTTTAAAGAAAAACAGGTTCAACTACCTTATAGCAGTATTGTGGTCGATGAAGCTCAAGATATCGGTGCCCCGGCATTTACTCTTATTCGCAGCCTGGTTCCCGAGTCGCCCAACGATCTGTTTATTGTCGGGGATGGGCATCAGCGTATTTATCGCAATAAGGTCGTTCTTGGTCAGTGTGGTATTAACGTCCGTGGTCGTCGCAGTAAAAAATTGAAGATTAACTATCGGACCACAGAAGAGACGCGTCAATTTGCTGTTGGGCTGTTAACTGGTGTCAAGGTTGATAACCTCGATGGCGAAGCGGATACCAGTAATGATTATTTGTCATTACTGCACGGGGAAAAGCCCATGATTACGCATGCGGCAGATTTCAAAGAAGAGGCTGCAACGCTCGTCAAGCAAATTCAGGCATTGCTGGCGAATCAGGTTCGTTCTCAGGATATCTGCATTACTGCGCGTACTAAACATGCTTGTGACCGCTACGCATCAGCACTGAATGACGCCGGAATTGAGACATTTAATTTAGGCAATGATAGCGGTGACAGCGATGCACGCCCTGGCGTGCGGGTTGCAACGATGCACCGTATTAAAGGGCTTGAGTTCCAGTATGTGTTCCTGGTGGGGATTAACGAAGGCGTTGTGCCGGAAATAAAAGCATTAGCATCCGATGATCCCGTTGAACAGCGTGATGCATTATTTAATGAGCGCGCGTTACTGCATGTGGCTGCAACCCGTGCCGTAAAAGGGCTGTTTGTTTCATCATCTGGTGTCCCTAGTCCGCTATTAGTGGCTGACTGATAATATGTCCGAAACAGACCAGGAGCCGAAACGCTCCTGGTCTGTATAACCGTTCTGGCAACTGGCGATATTTATATTTTTTAGCTCCCAACAGCCAGACAATATTAGCTTAGAAATTATATTCGCTTATGCGGTTTGCATATTGCACAGTACAACCTGTTTTCTCTATATCTAACGTAACATCAGGATGTGGATGGTTTTTGGATGGGGTGACACACTGGACAAATATAGCTGGCACGAAAAGGTTGGCATTTTCTGCTGACCAATAGTCTCTGGAACCATGATGAGGAACTTGTATGACGCTTATTGATTTCTTGCGTCTGGGGCCAAAATGGTCAAGCATATCGCAAGCGACATCCCTGGTCAGGTTAATATCACCGGTAAGAAGAGTAGCGTGTTGAGCCATCGAATCAATAATAGAGTTAATTGTTCGTCCAACATACATACATAACGAAATATTATTTTTTGCTTTAGCTGTGTGACCAAAATGTTTTTGATAACAGGCTTTAAGTTTTTTTCTCCAATCAGGTGGAAGAGAACTAATGTCATTTGTAAGTCCTAAGGAATCAATAAGAAGCTCAATCTCCGCTTTTACATCTTTTAACGGGACTTCTGATTTTAATGCGCAAATTTCACCTGATTGAACACGGACCAGCCCTAATCCTTTAAAAGATTTCACAACGTTATAGAACATAAATTCGTAAGCGCTGTCTGTACTGTATAATGGAACTGCGTGGTCTATTGTTCTGATAACCGGACCCGTTTGATTTCCTGAACTTTTAAATTTTAAAAAAGCCCCTTCCTCCCCAAAGAGATCAATCTGCTGTATTGCCTCTCTTTCATTATTTTGAAAGTTAAGATTGTTAAAGTCTGCATTGAGTGGATAACGCGGAGGGCTGTTTGGCTCCTCATGATTATCATCTGGAGGGGCATCTCCCTGCACCAGAGTTAATTGCTCCACACTGCCATTTAGATTATTCATCTGTAGCCACCTGAGTGGGTTCAACTGAAAAAGTGCAACACTGGGAGAGACGCCTTTTTTTCCTAATACTGCGATTTCACGTACACTTTGTGTCCATTCCGTATAAGGGAGAACGAGTTTTTTAACCCGATAAAGCCTTAAAAGCTCCTCTAGCCCATTTACGTGGTCATCATCAAAATGAGAAATGACTAACATATCAATCACCCTTGAGCCGGGAGTATTTTTAAACCATTTGGGTAAGCTATGGATCTTATTTATGATTGTCGTTCTGCTGGTGGAACCACAATCATACACTATATTGAATGTGCTGTTACCAGACATGTTTTTTATCTGTCCGGTATAAAGAGTACCTTTACCTACTGCATGGAAACATTGCTTTATACTGTGTGCCATTGGAGTTAATCCCTTTGAAATAACATATCTGATATGACGTCTACACGTTGAATATTAATCGACGAATCTGCAATATTCTTTATGATAAAATAAATGTCTGGCAAGTTAAACATGTAATGATTGAATCTCGTCAGACATTTTATCTGTAGTAAATTGCCATTAATTATTCAGTTCCATTCACAAGCCATATTATTAGAGTAGTCACCGTTGTTATGGTAATAAATCACATTTCTTTTTCGTAATTGTTCAACATTTATTTTTAAATAGGCGACCAGAGGATAGTCTCTGCAGGGGGATTGTGTTTTGGGCAGCTTCAGGACGCTGGTCAGGTAGACGCCGTGGTGGAGTAGGGTTTCACCACTACTTGCGTATAACCCCGCCGGGCGGCTGTCGTTAAATAATCAGACACTGGTGTGTAAAAATCTTCTTGCGGTGTTTCGGTCACGAGCTAACCAATCGAGACCGCGCGGTGCAGAACAGCACGAGCGCAATCACCACTACAATTGCCGAGAAACCAATAACGTTTTACCTCTCCAGGTTAATCCATTGTTATGTTGGACGACACGTTATGTAAATTGGTCAACCATTATTGCGATGAATGTCACATCCCCCGATCACTAACCGCTGATCCCCCTGTGTTGTCATTTGCAGTAACCGGCAGGAGAGTAGATTTCTTGTGATGTGGTTAACCAATTTTAGATTTCAGGTTGACATGTATTACCAAAAGGTAGAACTTATACGCCATCTCATCCGATGCAACGACACGGCTGCGGTCTGGTCGTTCATTCGGATACCTAAACAACTCCGGGGTTCCGCGTCTCTTCGCTGTTGAACCCACTACGTGAAAGAGGAATAAACATGGAACAGACCTGGCGCTGGTACGGCCCTAACGATCCGGTTTCTTTAGCTGATGTCCGTCAGGCGGGCGCAACTGGCGTGGTTACCGCGCTGCACCATATCCCGAACGGCGAAGTATGGTCCGTTGAAGAGATCCTCAAACGCAAGGCTATCGTTGAAGACGCAGGTCTGGTGTGGTCTGTCGTGGAAAGCGTGCCAATTCACGAAGATATCAAAACCCACACTGGCAACTATGAGCAGTGGATCGCTAACTATCAGCAGACCCTGCGCAACCTGGCGCAGTGCGGTATCCGCACCGTGTGCTATAACTTCATGCCGGTGCTCGACTGGACCCGTACTGACCTCGAATACGTGCTGCCAGACGGCTCCAAAGCTCTGCGCTTCGACCAGATCGAATTCGCTGCATTCGAAATGCACATCCTGAAGCGTCCAGGCGCGGAAGCGGATTACACCGAAGAAGAAATTGCTCAGGCCGCTGAACGCTTCGCCACCATGAGCGACGAAGACAAAGCGCGTCTGACCCGTAACATCATCGCCGGTCTGCCGGGCGCGGAAGAAGGGTATACCCTCGACCAGTTCCGTAAGCACCTGGAGCTGTACAAAGATATCGACAAAGCGAAGCTGCGCGAAAACTTTGCCGTCTTCCTGAAAGCGATCATTCCAGTTGCCGAAGAAGTTGGCGTGCGTATGGCTGTTCACCCGGACGATCCGCCGCGCCCGATCCTCGGCCTGCCGCGTATTGTTTCCACCATTGAAGATATGCAGTGGATGGTTGATACCGTAAACAGCATGGCGAACGGTTTCACCATGTGCACCGGTTCCTACGGCGTGCGTGCTGACAACGATCTGGTTGATATGATCAAGCAGTTCGGTCCGCGTATTTACTTCACCCATCTGCGCTCCACCATGCGTGAAGATAACCCGAAAACCTTCCACGAAGCGGCGCACCTGAACGGTGACGTTGATATGTACGAAGTGGTGAAAGCGATTGTTGAAGAAGAGCACCGTCGTAAAGCGGAAGGCAAAGAAGACCTGATCCCGATGCGTCCGGACCACGGTCATCAGATGCTGGACGACCTGAAGAAGAAAACCAACCCTGGTTACTCCGCAATTGGTCGTCTGAAAGGCCTGGCCGAAGTTCGCGGTGTCGAACTGGCGATCCAGCGCGCTTTCTTTAGCCGTTAATATCCACCGGCATGGCTGCGCGCCGTGCCGGTTCCTTCTTCCTTGCCGTCACTCTCTGAAGACGGATTCTGGAGTTTACGATGACTACTATTGTTGACAGCAATCTGCCGGTTGCCCGCCCGTCATGGGATCATTCTCGTCTGGAATCACGCATTGTGCATCTCGGTTGCGGGGCGTTTCACCGCGCGCACCAGGCGCTGTACACCCATCATCTGCTGGAAAGTACCGACAGCGACTGGGGTATCTGCGAAGTTAACCTGATGCCAGGCAACGACCGCGTGCTGATCGAAAACCTGAAAAAACAGCAACTGCTGTACACCGTGGCGGAAAAAGGCGCGGAAAGCACCGAACTGAAAATTATCGGTTCGATGAAAGAAGCCCTGCATCCGGAAATCGACGGTTGCGAAGGTATTCTCAACGCGATGGCGCGTCCGCAGACGGCGATTGTCTCCCTGACGGTCACGGAAAAAGGCTACTGTGCCGATGCGGCAAGCGGTCAGCTGGATCTCAATAACCCGCTGATCAAGCACGATCTGGAAAATCCGACTGCGCCGAAGTCCGCGATTGGTTATATCGTAGAAGCCCTGCGTCTGCGTCGTGAAAAAGGGCTGAAAGCGTTTACGGTGATGTCCTGTGACAACGTACGTGAAAACGGTCATGTGGCGAAGGTTGCGGTTCTCGGTCTGGCTCAGGCGCGTGACCCGCAACTGGCGGAATGGATTGAAGAGAACGTCACCTTCCCGTGCACCATGGTTGACCGTATCGTTCCGGCGGCGACGCCTGAAACGTTGCAGGAAATTGCTGACCAGCTGGGCGTTTATGACCCGTGTGCCATTGCCTGCGAACCATTCCGTCAGTGGGTCATTGAAGATAACTTCGTTAATGGTCGTCCGGACTGGGATAAAGTCGGCGCGCAGTTTGTTGCCGATGTTGTGCCGTTCGAAATGATGAAACTGCGTATGCTTAACGGCAGCCACTCTTTCCTGGCATACCTCGGTTACCTCGGCGGTTATGAAACCATTGCCGACACCATGACTAACCCGGATTACCGCAAAGCGGCCTTTGCCCTGATGATGCAGGAACAAGCACCAACGCTGTCGATGCCGGAAGGGACTGATCTGAACGCCTATGCGACGCTGCTGATCGAGCGTTTCAGCAACCCGTCTCTGCGTCACCGTACCTGGCAGATTGCGATGGACGGCAGCCAGAAGTTACCGCAGCGTTTGCTGGACCCGGTGCGTTTGCACCTGCAAAACGGCGGTAGCTGGCGTCACCTGGCGCTTGGCGTAGCGGGCTGGATGCGTTACACCCAGGGCGTGGATGAGCAGGGTAATGCCATTGACGTGGTAGACCCGATGCTGGCCGAGTTCCAGAAGATCAATGCGCAGTATCAGGGCGCAGACCGCGTGAAAGCGTTGCTGGGCCTGAGCGGTATCTTTGCCGATGATCTGCCGCAAAATGCAGACTTTGTTGGCGCGGTGACTGCGGCATATCAGCAGCTGTGCGAGCGCGGCGCGCGTGAGTGTGTGGCTGCACTGTAACTGACTGATTACCCTACAGACTTACTGGTCAATCAAAAACATATTTGGTTGACCAGTTTTCGTTTTTTGCCCATCTGTACGTGCCAACTTCCAGTGCTAATGGTATAGTTTGAAATTAACGGTCAACGTAAAATTGCCCGGTAAGCAAGCCTGTCGGGCCTACGGATCAATCGCAATTTATTGAATACGCACTCTTTGTAGGCCGAATAAGGCGTTCACGCCGCATCCGGCAATAATTTGATTAATCGCATCTAACGGACACAACATCATGAAATCTGCCACCTCTGCGCAAAGACCTTACCAGGAAGTTGGGGCGATGATCCGCGATCTGATCCTTAAGACGCCGTACAATCCTGGCGAACGGCTACCGCCGGAACGTGAAATAGCAGAAATGCTGGATGTCACCCGCACGGTGGTGCGTGAGGCGCTGATCATGCTGGAGATCAAAGGGCTGGTAGAAGTACGACGTGGTGCCGGTATTTATGTGCTCGACAGTTTACCCAGCCATAATGCAGAGAGCGCAGAGGCCAACGTCTGCAATGACGCCGGTCCTTTTGAGCTGTTACAGGCGCGCCAGTTGCTGGAAAGTAACATTGCCGAGTTTGCCGCTTTGCAGGCTACCCGCGAAGACATCGTTAAAATGCGTCAGGCATTGCAACTGGAAGAGCGTGAACTGGCTTCCAGCGCGCCGGGCAGTAGCGAAAGCGGCGACATGCAGTTCCACCTTGCTATTGCTGAAGCCACGCATAACAGCATGCTGGTGGAACTGTTCCGTCAGTCCTGGGAGTGGCGGGAAAATAATCCAATGTGGATCCAGTTACATAGCCATCTCGATGACAGCTTATACCGCAAAGAGTGGTTAGACGATCACAAACAGATCCTGGCTGCGTTAATCAAGAAAGATGCCCGCGCGGCAAAACTGGCGATGTGGCAGCATTTGGAGAATGTGAAGCAGCGCTTGCTGGAGTTCTCTAATGTTGATGACATCTATTTCGATGGTTATCTGTTTGATTCGTGGCCGTTGGATAAAGTGGACGCCTGATCCCTCATTTCTGGTGCAAAGTTGAACCGCTTTGCACTATGTATGTTCCCTGAATAATTAATTATGTTCTGCAGAATATATTATGCGTAATTTAATCATTACGTACGATATATTGTTTTGGAATAATTATATATCAGTTTAACGCTGAGAAATTATTCGGAATAATCAGAATATGTTAACGTATTTCCGTTATGTTTAATGACTTTTGTCAAATGATACCTTTTTAAATAAAAAGTCAGTGGATATTCTTTTCTGTACAGTGTTTTATCTTTGGCGGATCTTATAAATCCCTTATGAAAGTGCCAGGGACGCAATGAGCATAAAGGAATGATTATGGAATATGAGCATCAACCCAGTGGTGTCCAGCAGCCAGGGCAGGATACAGATGCCACTAAACGTCAGGAGTGCGCAAAATGATGCGCCAATCAGTTCAGACGGTATTACCTGAAAGTACAGGGAACAATACGTTATCGCTGCGTGATTCCGTATGCCGGGATCTCTTTCAACTTTTTAGTTCTCCCCATTCACCGCTACCAATATTACTTGTTTCAGGCATGCCTGAGTGGCAAGGGCATAATCAGAGCGACAAGCTTCTCCAGAGTTGGTATTGCCGCCAGTTACGTTCCGCGCTTTTATTTCATGAGCCACGTATTGCGGCATTGCAGGTCAATCTGAAAGCAGTCTATTGCCACGAGTTGGTCATTAGTCTGGAGATGATGCTGTACCACGATGATGAGCCGCTAACGTTTGACCTGGTCTGGCAGAAGGGGAGCTGGCATCGCACGATGCCGCAGTAAATGACGGGAAACGCGATACGCGCAAGACGTATCGCGTTAGGTCACAATTAGTGGGAGGTTCTGATTGCTGCTTTCAAGGCCGGAAGCCGGGATGGACTGGCACTGAGCTTATCAATCCCCATGGTGAGCAGTCGTGCTGTTTGCTGGGTATCTCCAGCCATTTCGCCGCACATACTGACCGGAATTTCATTATTACGTCCGGCCTGACACACCATAGCAATAGCGTTAATCACCGCGTCATTACGATAATCGACCAGTTCCGCGACGGTACTATTTCCTCTGTCTGCCGCCATAATATATTGCGTCAGATCGTTGGTGCCGATGGAAAAGAAATCGACTTCACTGGCTAATTTGTCTGCAATCATGACTGCGGCAGGAACCTCAATCATAATTCCCAGCGCCGGAAGATTTTCTGCAGAAAACTTTCAGCCAGGTTCAATCTCCAGCTCGCGCAGTTCACGCCAGAAACGCTCTGCAACGGGATTCATCCGTGTGTTCATCCGGTATGCGTAGGCCTGAATCGGGATAACTAATTCGTCTCGATTCAGGACAATGAGCTGCCCGCTGCGAATTTCTTGTTGTATGGCGTACTCCGGTAGCCAGGCAATCCCACAGCCGTCGAGGGCAACCTGCTTTAATAACTCGCTCATCGAAGACACGAAAAAGGTGCTGAAACTTAACTCACTGTGGCGCGTCAGGGTGCGATTAATCAATCGCCCCATGTAGGAGTTGCGGCTGTAGTTGAGTAGAGGAAAGTGCGGCTGCGTGAGGCTAAAAAGCGCTTCCCCCTGTTCGTTAACGGCGCAGACGGGGAACAGACGTGATTCAAACAACCGAATGTGGTCGAACGGCGCTTCCAGTAAGTCTTCGTCGTGAAACGAAAAAATACAATCACTTTGCCCTTCGCGCAGTTTATCGACTGCTTCATCGACATCAATAGCTTCAATCGCCCAGGTAAAGAGCGGTGGCATCTGGCTGATAATGGACGGTAACAGCCCGAGGGAAAGAGAGTGTGCAGCGGCTATTTTAATTTTGCGTTGCGCGTAATCGCTGCCACCACGGAGTTCTGCAAGGTTGCTCTCTAACTGTTGCAACAGATGACGGATCTGCGAATGGAATATTTTCCCTTGTTCCGAGAGTTGTAGCGGCGTTACCTGGCGATTAAATAACTCAACGCCAATCGCCTGTTCCAGCGCGCGTATCCGGCGGCTGAATGCCGGTTGTGAGACGTTGCGACTGACTGCCGCCTGGGAAAAGTTACGGCATTTTTCCAGCGTTAAAAAATCGTAAAGCCATTTGGTTTCAATATTATGCAAGACTGAACCATTGTCATCCATTGCGTTTTACTCTGTCAGCCGCCCTTGCGGGCATTCTACGTCCATTCGGGCGGCTGACAACTGCTTATGCAGTTTCAAACGTTCCTTTCACACACGCTTTGCCGTCTTTGACCATCAGTTTGCCGCGAGCGTATACCTGCTCAATACGCAACTGCGGTGTCATCACTAACAGATCTGCGTCATTGCCCGGCAGAATTTCGCCTTTACCGGTCAGGTTGAGGAAACCAGCGACGCTGCTGGTGAGTGGACGCAGGGCATCGCTGATACTAAAGCCATAGTCTTTGACTAACACTTGCACGGTTTCCAGCAACGTCTCAAAACCCGCAACACCGATATGCGTTAAATTCCCTTCATCGTCAAAGAACGGCTGACTGCCGTTGCCGTCGGAGCTAAGGGTAACGCGGGCCAGCGGAATACCCGCCTGAACGGCGCGGGCAATACCTTCGGCAGGGGCGACCGGTTCGTCAATGCTGCTGGTGATATCGATGGTGCCGCCTTTGCGCGCGAACTCCAGCGCCTGCTCAAACAACGGAACGTTGCGGTTAACGTGGGTCGGCAGCAACTTGCTGATGGGGACGTCGCAGTTCTCAAGAAGGTCATAGATGGGCTGTAACGCCTTTTTGCTGTCGCCCATGTGGAACACGGTGACGCCAGGTTTACCGCCGAGCAAACCTCCAACGCGGGATTCCGCCGCCATATTGGCCAGATGATAAACATCCGGCGCGGCCGAGCGGTGGTCTGAGATGGCACATTTCACGCCAATCACGCGATCGATAATCGCCACATCTTTTTCCACCGAGCCTGTAATGGTACGGGAAGGAACATGATAAGCACCGGTCAGCATCCAGGCGCTGATGCCTTCTTCATTGAGCGCACGAGTCTTGGCGAGTAAGGATTCCGGGTGGCGAGAGATAGAGTCGGTGCCGAGCAGACCAACCACTGACGTGACGCCCGCTTCTGTCAGACGACTAAGCGCGACTTCCGGCGTGCGTGTAGTGGGGCCAGCTTCGCCGCCGCCGCCAATCAAATGGACGTGTTGATCAATAAAACCGGGGCAGAGGATCTGCCCGCTGAGATCGACAGCCGTGCAGTCCGGTACGATGTCAGAAGGGATGTTGCTGGCAACGGCGATAATCTTGCCGTTAGCGACGAGGACATCGCAAATTCCTCGATCTTCCGGCGCATATAAATGCGCTCCCTGCAGCAGGGTAAAACCGGCTGCGGAATAATCAATCATGGTAACTCCTTGTTAAATAATAAGCTGCATAACCAGGTTTGACAGCAACGCGTTAATCACGCAGACCGTAATGATATGCGGGTAATATTTGGCATTTACTTCGGCTGTCCCCAGGCAGCGACCGACATTTTGCACCGGGTTGCCCATTAAATACATCGCGGGCAGTAAAACGGTGACATCATGGTCGGTTAACACGCCAGCTACAGCATCCCCTTGTTGTGCCATAACAATCCCCATTATGTATGCTTGTGGCGGCTACGTGGAAAAATTACGCTGCGCGGAGAACCTTCCTGTAAGGATTGAGTTGCAGAAAATTCATAAACACAGTGACAATAACGGTTGGTGAGTAAAGGCGGCGAATACAAGGACGAATGCAAAATGGCAAAATACAACGACAAAGAGCTGGCAGAGACGAGCAAGTTTTTAAGTTTTGTCCTCCGACATAAACCGGAGGCGATTGGCATCGTGCTGGACCGTGAAGGATGGGCGGATATCGATAAGCTCATACTCTGTGCACAAAAAGCGGGCAAGCGGTTAACCCGCGCATTACTGGAGACTGTGGTCGCAACCAGCGATAAGAAGCGCTTTAGTTATTCCAGTGATGGTACGTGTATTCGCGCCGTTCAGGGGCATTCGACTTCGCAGGTCGCCATTGCCTTCATCGAAAAAACACCGCCACAATTTCTCTACCACGGTACGGCAAGCCGTTTTCTTGAGGCGATAAAAAAACAGGGGCTGATTGCAGGGGAGCGTCATCATGTGCATCTCTCTGCTGATGAAGCAACGGCCCGCAAAGTCGGGGCAAGACACGGTTCGCCGGTTATCTTAACCGTCAAAGCACAGGAAATGGCGAAACGAGGGATCCCTTTCTGGCAAGCAGAAAACGGGGTCTGGCTGACATCAACGGTTGCGGTTGAGTTTCTTGAGTGGTAAGGGAAACAGCCCTTATGAAGCGACCACTTGTAGCTTAAATAATTGCACTGTGCTGATAAGCGCAGCAATAAACAACGCCGCCGCGCCGCAGAGAGTGGCGCTGGCAAGCGCCGATGTTCCATTGCCGAGCATACTGGTCAGCGCCGG
Organism: Escherichia sp. E13S3; assembly: GCF_004212325.1. Lineage (NCBI taxonomy): Bacteria > Pseudomonadati > Pseudomonadota > Gammaproteobacteria > Enterobacterales > Enterobacteriaceae > Escherichia > Escherichia sp. E13S3. Next base: position 314,305 of record NZ_RHJR01000003.1, on the reverse strand, counting down.
GCCGAGGATTTGCCCAATGCCGTAAATGAGCGTCACAAAGCCTAAAAGATTGAGATTTCCCGGTACGCCCAGTTGGCGGGCGATAGTCATCACCAGAGATGTCGTGCCCATAAAGGTACCGCCAAAACCGATACTACTGATGATAAGCAAGAGAGGCGAGTCGCTGGCGAGAGTAAGCAGCACACAGATAGCCTGCACCAGTAAATTCGCCGTCAGGCAGGGCAAAGCCCCCCAACGTTTTGCTGCCCATAGCCAGCCAAAGCAACCAGGCACAATTGATAAGCCGACTAACGTCCAGAGATGGGCGGTTAACAATGGCGAACCTGCATCTTTCGCCATGAGCGGCAGGTAAGTCGCGACGATGATATAACCAAATCCCGCCAGGCCGTACAGAATAGCCAGTAACCACCAGCTCATTATCTGTTGCTCCGTTTTTGCCAATGGCGTTGGTGCGATGGCGTGTTTTTTCGAGGGCATTAAAAGCGTAAGTGCAATCAGCATCGTGCCAGAAAGCGCCCCGGCGCCTTGCCATAACGTTTGCGAGGAGAGGGCAAAATGCAGGCCAGCCAGAACATATTCATTGCCCAGCGCGATACCAATGCCAACGCCAGAAAACAAAGCTGCCAGCACAAAAGGATGGCGCGTGTGCTGCATAATCAGCGTCGAACCAAAAATCAGCATTCCGGCGCTGGCGACACCCGCCAGGAAGCGAATCAATAACGCCAGAATAAATGGCGGCAACCATGCCATTGCGAGGATCAACAATCCGCTCGCCAGGGCAGAAGCCAACAGAAATGGGCGCAGGCGCGACGGCTGGTGAAATGCGCCAAACGAAAATAGCAGACTGCCAGCCAGATACCCCGCATAGTTGCCGCTGGCAATCCACGAGAGCTGGCTAAATGAAAACGCCCCTTCCGCCATCATGACGGGCAACATAGGTGTATAAAGGAAGCGACCTAATCCCATACCTAAGGTCAGAACCAGCATCCCGAAAAGCGCGGTGCTGAAAGAAAAGCGTTCTACGGGATGCGTGGACGAAGGCATGTTTAACCTTGTTTGTATTTTTTTTGTAGTTAACAAGTTAATAACAAAAAGGCGAAACATGCCAGCCTGTTAATGTGATGATTTAGGGGTAAAGCGATAAAAATGATTTGGTTCGCTAACGATATAAATATTACCAGAGGCATCCATCGCAACCCCTTCGGCCTGTTTGATGTTATGCGACAAACCTCGACTGCCTTTGGTCAGTGACATTTCACCGATAACCTCGCCAGCCAGTGTTACTTCCTGGAGTGCGCGTGATTCATGAGACAGCACCAGAAGCGTATTTTTTTGTTGGTTAAATTCCGCGCCGGACACATCATCTAAAGTAAATTGCCGTTGTAGTGCCTTGTCTTTGCTGATGTGCAATTCATTGCTACTTAACAGCCCGTTAACTTTGTAGACCTCAATCGGGTTTTTCTCTTTAAAAAACCAGAAAGTGTGATCCTGGCGAGAGTAGGCTAACCCTTCAAAACCGCAATTGGTTGGGGATTCCTGCAGCGGGATTTTTATTTTTTTGAGGATTTTTACTTCCGAGTTTGGGGTTAGTGAAATCACATAAATGGCATAATCGCGCTCATCGCTAATGACAAACTGATTATCGCCAATGTATTCGATCGTCTCGAGATCTTTAACAAAATCCAGAGGAATAGTGCGGATCAAATCGCCATTGGTGGTCATTTCAACAATGGCGGCAGGTTTGTTGATAGTGCTAAACAGGGTATTGCTCTGTGCCGACCAGGTCAGCGAGGAGATATTATTCGTTACGCCAGCAATTTCTTTGCCATCAATGGTGGCGTGGTAATTCTGAAATGATGCTGCATGATTGCTTTTACGGGCGCAAGATTGCACGAAGAAAGTACACACTGCCACAATGGCAAAAAGAATCACAATAACGGAGATGCGTTTACTTAACGAAATACTTTTTGTCACGGTAATCCCTTTAAGGCAAATCAATAAGATATCGAGAAGTATACGTAGCGATCTTAATGAATCCTTAACGCGGAGAAACCCCGTAATGTGCAATGCAGCGCCAGCCACCATCCTGCTGGCAATAAACTGATTCCGTATGACCGGGGATTACCCATTGTGTTTCTTCGCCAGGAAGACAGGTCAGCCAGATGCATAACCCACAGCCGCCGCGTAACTCTCGGGGAATATCGGCGACGCGAAAAGTCATCCCTGCTGCCTGTAACGCCTTACGAGTTTGTACAACGCCGACGGTTGAGTGAAATAAAAACAGATACTCTTTCATGTGCGTTTTCTCTGCCGCTGACCAATCACCGCCGCGCCAATTGCGCCAGCGAATTGCGCATCAGGGTGAGTTTGTACCGGCATTCCCAGATGGCTTTCCAGCATGTGGGTAAACCTCTGACAGTGACTCACGCCGCCAGTGAACAGAATCGGCGCTTCACAAGAGAGGCGGCCAATGAAATTGGCGCTGCGCCGCGCCATAGCGTTAATCACTCCGGCGAGAATCGATTCCGCTGGTACGCCCGCAGAACGCAGACTGATCACTTCCGATTCGGCAAACACAGTACACATGCTGCTGATGGCGTGCGGTGGTACATTTTCGGTGATGCTGTCGAGTTCCTCGACGCTGGCGCCCAATGTGCGGGAAATGACTTCCAGAAAACGCCCGGTGCCTGCCGCGCATTTGTCATTCATCAGGAAGTCGCACAGGTTACCGTCGGCATCAAGCTGAATGACTTTGCTGTCCTGACCGCCGATGTCGATCACCGCGCGCGTTGCTGGCGCAAGAAAGCGTGCGCCCAGCCCGTGGCAGGAGATTTCCGTCACCTGTTTATCGGCAAAATCCACCAGTTGCCGCCCGTAACCGGTCAGCGTCAGAAACGGCACTGTCTCTAACCCTTCACGCAGAGTTTCCCAGGCTTCAGTAATTGCTGTTGCCGGACGAAATGGCGTAGGAACAAGGAAACGGCGCGTAATCACGCCGTCTGCCAGTAAGATCCCTTTGGTGGCGGTAGAACCGGAATCAATGCCAATCGAATATGTCACCACCGCTCCTTACAACATCTCAATAAAGGCTGCGACGCGGGTACTGAGTTGTCCGATATCCGATGTGGAGTAGTCTGTTTCTATGGCGATGTAAGGAACGTTATGCTGCTGACGAACGTGGCGTTTAATCGCCAGCGATTCCACCGCGTAGGTATGGCACGCCTGTAAAATTACATCGACCACGCCATCGACCTGATATTCCTTCACCATCTGGCTGAGCATTTTCAGGCGTTGATCGTTTGGCGAAACACAGGAACAGCCAATTGCCAGATATTTATCCGCCAGCGCGTCATACACATCGCCCGTTTCCGCCACGCATTGCTCGGTCGCTTTCGCGCCGGTGCAGTTTTCATAACCAACCACCCAGCCACCGTTTTCTTCAATCGCACGCACGACTTTCTCTGCCGCACCACCAATCGGGCAACCGGTAATTAAAATTCGTGGCCGCGGGTCCAGTCTCTGGCCCTCTTCCCATTGCTGACGAACGCGGGCAGTCATCGCATCCAGTTCATTGATCAACGCCTCTTTATCGAACCGGAAAGTTGCGCCGTAGACCACTTTCAGAATGTCGCTGCCGCTTAACGCCGGAGGATTTAACTGCCCCAGATGATAAAAGTTGGCCAGTGCGCGGCGTTCACGGTTTTTCAGTGCAATGGCATCGCGCAACGCGTCTTCGGTGATCTCGTGCCCAAAACGTTCTTCCACCGCTTTTTGTAAGCGAAGCATCTCGGCTTTCCATAACGCACGCGAGGCATCGTCTTGCACGCTGTTTGGTAATTGCATGACATGAACGGGCTTAAACTCCGCCATGTATTCATACATTTTCTTTTTGCCGTCGCAGGTGGTTTCACCGACCACCAGATCAGAAAAATAGAAGTAGGGGCATTTGTCGGTTTTGCCGAAGCCGTAGCTGCTTTTAATCAGCGGGCAGAGGTTGCGCGGCAGATCTTTCTCGGCTTCTTCAATGGTTTCATCAGAGGTGGAACAGAGCGAAACCACAACAGCACCGGCTGCCATCGGGATCTCTTGCGGCATAAACGTACAATAGGTGCCAACCAGCGGAATGCCGCGCTCTTTGAGATCCATAACGGTGAGAAAGCCTTTCTGGCGAGCTTCGGAGAACTGATCGAAAATGGCGGGTAGATCGGTGACAAGTGACATGATTTTCCTTCCCCGTAACACGGGAGATAATGAAAAGAGGCCACATTATTACCATGTTTTAAGTGTGGTTTATTTGATCTCTCTCGCGGTTAGCCATTTAGCTTTTATCATCGATTTCTAAAAGTTGCCGAGGGGTAACAAGGCCGGAATTTGCGATAAAAGATATAATATCAGCCCAATACAACCGCCGACCAGCGTGCCGTTAACGCGGATAAACTGGAGATCTTTGCCGATATTTAACTCGATTTGCCGGGACATATCCCGCGCATCCCAACTTTTTACCGTATCGCTAATGTGGCGAGTCAGGAATGCCGAAAACTCTGGCGCGACGCGGTGCGCGGCCTGTTCCAGATGACCATTTAACGAGGCGCGCAGGGCATCATCGGCAATTAACGTCTCGCCAAACCACTGTCCCGCTCGCGCGATGCGTTCCTTCACGCGAGAATCTTCGCTGTTGATATCCGCTTTCAACCACTCCCGCAAATCTCCCCACAATTCACCAAGATAGCGGTTAAATGCTTCATCTTCTTTCAGATAACTTTTCACGGCGTCGGCCCGCGCCGCCATTTCCGGATCGTTTTTCAGTTTCTCGATCAGCGCGAAGGTAGCGCGATCAAACGCATGGCGGATCTGATGTGCGCGATCGCGGCTGATATCATCAAGCAAAGAATTCACGGCGTCAGAAACCAACTCCGCACTGTGTTCGCCCAGCCATTCGGTAGGCAAAATTTTGGCTTTCAGCGGATGCTCGCTCTCCAGCCAGCGAACAATTTGCTGGGCAATAAACTTGCGCGATTTATCGCGCTGGAGAAGGGCGATCAGTTGTGCGATCAACGTATCGAGCAGTACCTGATGACGATCGTTTTTGGTCATGCTCTCCAGCATCAATGCACTGGTGCCGGAAAGATCCACTTTATCGATCGCCTTATGCACCGCGCGCTTAAGCAGACGCTGAATACGCGCATCATCGGTCAGTTCGAGAAAACCACTCATGATCTGCAACAGATGCTGCCCAACGCGACGGGCGTTTTCCGGCTGACTAAACCAGTTGCCGATTAACAACGCCGGTTCATGACGTCGGATTAGCGCTACCAGCGACTGAGTATCGAGAAATTTTTCCTGCACGAACTGGCCGAGATTTTCGCCAATCCGGTCTTTATTACGCGGAATAATCGCCGTATGGCGAGAAATAATCGGTATCGGCACGCGGCGAAACAGTGCCACCACCGCAAACCAGTCCGCCAGTGCGCCGACCATCGCCGCTTCGGCAATCGCCTTCACGCCGCTCACCCAAAAATTGGGCGGCAAAAACAGCGTAACGATAAAAGTCGCGGCAGCAACGAGCAGCAAAGAGAGCGCCAGCATTTTGGCGCGTCGGAGTTCAATGATTTTATTCATATCGTAAGAATAGAGCCTGACGGTAAGAAAACGCAAAAAGCGAGATATCTTCCATAAAAATGTATCGTTTGCAGAAGAATAAAAATAGCCTGGAAAGCGCCTCGGGGAACGGGAAATTGCCAGGTGAGAATGGTTTTGTTAGTCGCTAAAGTCGGGCCATCTTATCAACAGGTGACGGATCGCCATGACAAACTTCACGACCAGCACGCCGCATGACGCACTATTTAAATCCTTTCTCACACATCCTGATACCGCGCGGGATTTTATGGAGATCCACTTACCTAAAGATTTACGTGAACTGTGCGATCTCGACACCTTAAAACTGGAATCCGCCAGCTTTGTCGATGAAAAATTGCGGGCGCTACATTCCGATATTCTGTGGTCGGTAAAGACCCGCGAAGGCGATGGCTATATTTATGTGGTGATTGAACATCAGAGCCGCGAGGATATCCATATGGCGTTTCGCCTGATGCGCTATTCCATGGCGGTGATGCAGCGCCATATCGAGCATGATAAACGCCAGCCGCTACCGCTGGTCATCCCGATACTGTTTTATCACGGTAGCCGTAGTCCTTACCCCTGGTCTTTGTGCTGGCTGGACGAATTTGCCGACCCGACTACCGCACGGAAGCTTTATACCGCCGCGTTCCCGCTGGTGGATATCACTGTCGTGCCAGACGACGAGATTGTGCAGCATCGCAGAGTCGCCCTGCTGGAGTTGATCCAAAAGCATATTCGCCAGCGCGATCTAATGGGGCTTATTGATCAACTGGCAGTATTACTGGTTACAGGATGCGCTAATGACAGCCAGATAACTGCGCTGTTAAATTACATTTTACTGGCTGGCGATGAAGCGAGTTTTAAAGAGTTTATCAGCGAACTAACCAGTCGAATGCCACAACACAGGGAGCGAATAATGACGATTGCAGAGCGAATTCATAATGATGGATGGCTGTTGGGAAGGGAGAGGGGGAGGAAAGAAGGGAAAGAAGAAGGGGAACAGAGCCTCCTCCGATTGTTGTTGCAGAATGGGGCGGATCCTGAATGGATACAAAAGATTACCGGACTTTCGGCAGAGCAAATGCAGGCATTAGATCAGCCCTTGCCTGAAAGCAAGCGCGATCCATGGATCCAGTACTAATCAGAGACTGATGACAAACGCAAAGCTGCCTGATGCGCTACGCTTATCAGACCTACATTACCTCTGCAATCTATTGAATTTGCGCGGTTTGTAGGCCGGATAAGGCGTTCACGCCGCATCCGGCATGAACAAAGCACACTTTGCCTAAACCATGCCGGAACGTGGCGATGTCGCTATAAAGATAAAACGAGTTACAGGCGATTCGTGAGAGGAAATCAGGCGCTTCGCCACTATTTCGAATTCATTCCATTGCCCGATACACGGCCTCGCCAATTTGCTTCAGTGCTTCGCGATAGGTTTCGCTGAGCGGCAAAGCGCAGTTGATGCGCAGACAATTACGGTATTTGCCGGACGCTGAGAAAATCGAGCCTGCCGCCACCTGGATTTTCATGCGGTACAGTTGCCGCGCGACGCAGACCATATCGACCTGTTCAGGCAATTCTATCCACAGTAAAAATCCGCCTTTCGGGCGCGTAATACAGATTTCGCAGGGAAAATATTCCCGTATCCAGCAGGTATAAAGCGCCATATTGCGCTGATAGTTCTGCCGCATCCGCCGGATATGGCGATGATAGTGGCCTTCCAGCACAAACGTTGCCGCCGCCATTTGCGTGGACGGTACATTAAAGCTGCTGGTGGCATATTTCATATGCATCAGTTTATCGTGATAACGTCCCGGTGCGACCCAACCCACGCGCAGGCCAGGCGCAATGCTTTTACTGAACGAGCTGCACAGCAGCACCCGGCCGTCGATATCCCAGGAATGAATGGTCCGCGGGCGCGGATACTCCGTTGCCAGTTCACCGTAGACATCATCTTCAAAAATCACAATATCATGACGCTGAGCGAGAGAGAGAACGGCCCGTTTGCGCGCGTCCGGCATAATAAATCCCAGCGGATTATTACAGTTTGGCACCAGAATGATGCCTTTAATCGGCCACTGTTCCAGCGCCAGTTCCAGCGCTTCAACGCTGATGCCAGTTTCTGGATCGGTTGGGATTTCAATCACTTTCACGCCCATACCGCGCAGCATCTGCATTGAACCGTAATAACAGGGGGATTCGACTGCGACAATATCGCCCGGTTTACATACTGCCATTAACGCCAGCGACATCGAGTTATGGCAGCCGCTGGTGATAATGATGTCATCGGCGGTGACCACTGAGCCGCTGTCGAGCATCAGGCGGGCAACCTGCTCTCGCAACACTCGCTGACCGGCTAACAAGTCATAACCGAGAACGGTTTGCAGATTATGCTGCACCACCCGGCTTAGCTCCCGCCACAGCGGTTTCAGGCTGGGCGTTTCGACATCCGGCGTGCTTTTGCTTAACGGAACAATGGAACTGTCGCTATGCGCTACCAGCATATCCAGTACCTGGTCCCACTGGGTAATCTCCACCGGGCGCTGCACCGGACGCGTCATCGGCGGTACTGGCGGCTGGGCTTTACGTTGTGCGACAAAATAACCCGAACGCGGCTGCGGAGTGATGAGCTTCATCGTCTCCAGTGTCTGATACGCCTGCTGCACGGTGCTGATGCTGACGCCGTGCTCCTGACTTAAGCTGCGCACCGACGGTAATTTCTCCCCGTGACGATACAGCCCTTGCTCAATCCGCTCGGCAAGTAGAGTCGCCAGATGTTGATAACGCGTCATGCTGTATTCCTTATTTGGACCATACAGAGAGAAAAACCGGTACAGATGAGGCTAAAAAACCGGATGCAGATGCTGTTTTAACCTGTCTGTATGTTAAATAAAAGTAATATTTGCATCTGTATTGTGAACTGCCAGAAGGCGGATGATGAAGCCTCTGAAAGATGAGGAGGCAGCAGATGGAATTTCACGAAAACAAAGCTAAAGCGCCGTTTACTGGCATCGCACAACTCTGGCAGGCGGTGAGGACCTGGTGGCTGAAAAAGCAGACCCGGCGCGTGTTACAGCAGATGAGTGATGAGCGGTTGAGGGATATTGGGTTACGCAGGGAGGATGTTGAGTGATGGGACAGTTCGTCGCGGATAAACAGGATTTCTCTATAACCTCCACAAGGAAGTGGTTATTATTGCGAAATCATCGCTTCACGGAAAGACGTCAGAATGAAAGCTACAGAAGCTCGCCTACTCGATTTTTTAAAACGTTCGCAGCAGTTTGTTATTCCCATTTATCAACGGACTTATTCATGGACCGGGCAACAATGTCGGCAACTTTGGGACGACATCATTCGTGCCGGAAAGCGTGACGATATATCAGCGCATTTTATCGGTTCGGTTGTTTATATTGAGCAGGGGTTGTATCAGGTTTCTGGTATTTCTCCGTTGCTGGTCATTGATGGTCAACAACGGCTGACGACCGCAATGTTGCTGATTGAGGCTTTATCGCGCCATCTTGGCGAAGACGAAGTTTTTGATGGCTTTTCGGCAATGAAATTGCGTAATTATTATTTGCTCAATCCTTATGAGTCCGGCGAGAAAGGTTTTAAATTACTGCTGACCGAGACTGATAAAGACAGTTTACTGGCGTTAATAAAACAAAGACCAATGCCAGAAAACTACTCCCATCGAATAATGGAAAACTTTACTTTCTTTGATGAGCAAATTGCCAAACTCGGTGATGACTTGATCCCCTTATGTCGTGGGTTAGCAAAGTTATTAATTGTCGATGTGGCGCTTAATCGTGGTCAGGATAATCCGCAACTGATTTTTGAAAGTATGAACTCCACCGGTAAGGCGTTAAGTCAGGCCGATCTGGTGCGTAATTTTATTCTGATGGGCCTCGAACCAGAGCATCAAACCCGGTTGTATGAAGATCACTGGCGACCAATGGAAGTCGCTTTTGGTCAGCAAGGTTACAGCGAATATTTTGACAGTTTTATGCGTCATTATCTGACGGTAAAAACGGGGAAGATCCCTCGGACAGATGAAGTCTATGAGGCATTTAAACTCCATGCCCGTAGCCAGCGTGTTGCTGAAAAAGGCGTAGATCGGCTGGTTGAAGATATTCACATCTACGCGGAGTATTACTGCGCAATGGCATTGGGAAAAGAAAGTGACAAATCGCTTGCTACGGCTTTTCTGGATTTGCGCGAGTTAAAAGTCGATGTGGCGTATCCTTTCTTACTGGCGCTTTATCATGACTATAAAAATGGCGTTTTGTCTCACGAAGATTTCCTGAGCATAATTCGTTTAATTGAATCTTATGTTTTCCGCCGTGCAGTATGTGCGATTCCGACAAATTCTCTTAATAAGACGTTTGCTACTTTTTATAAGGTCATTAATAAAGAAAATTATCTGGAAAGTATTCAGGTACATTTTCTGAATCTGCCTTCATATCGTCGTTTCCCCAACGATGATGAATTTAAACGGGAATTAAAAGTTCGCGATCTCTATAACTTCCGCAGCCGCAGTTACTGGTTACGACGACTGGAAAACGATAAACGCAGAGAGCGCGTGGAAGAGTTTACGATTGAGCACATTATGCCGCAGAACGAAAATCTGTCGGCTAAATGGCGTGAAGAGCTGGGAAGCGACTGGCAGCGAGTGCATAAAGAACTGTTACATACGTTGGGGAATCTCACTTTAACGCGCTATAACTCCCGCTACAGTGACAGACCTTTCGCGGAAAAACGCGATATTGAAGACGGCTTTAAACATAGCCCGCTCTATTTGAATATCGGTCTTGGACAGTGCGAAAAATGGGATGAAGCTGCCATTCGCGCCCGTGCCGATCGTCTGGCCGATCTCGCGGTTCAGGTCTGGCAAGCGCCTTCTCTTCCTGAAGAGGTTTTAGCTGTTTATCGGGGGCAGCCTGAAAACAAAACCAGTTACAGCCTGAGTGATTATCCTTTTCTTGCTGATGGTTCGCATAGCCGGGTGTTATTTGATCATCTTCGCGATGAAATTATGCGCCTGGACGCAGGGATCACGCAGGAAGTATTGAAGCTCTATATTGCGTTTAAAGCTGAAACGAATTTTGTTGATGTTGTGCCGCAAAAAAGCCGACTGCGGTTGTCGCTTAATATGCAGTTTCATGAACTGGTCGATCCGAAAGGTATTGCCACAGATGTGACAAATGTTGGGCGCTGGGGTAATGGTGATGTGGAAATTGGTTTCAGCGACCTCGCACAACTTCCTTACATTATGGGATTAATTCGTCAGGCATTTGAAAAACAGATGGAGAGCGCGTTGGTCTAACGCGGAGAATAATACCCGGTAGCACTGGCGCTACCGGGTCAATGTATCAGGCGACTTTCTGTTTACCCGTAATCACCCCAATAAAATCCTGCACCTGCTTTTGTTTACGTGCCGACAGCTTGCACACCTTGCGCAGCGACTGCATCAGTTCGCTCTCTTCGGCGGCGGGGGGTTGGGCGGTAAGGACAATACAGCCTTCCATCACTTTGACATCTACCGCCGTGCCGGTGGCAAAACCGGCGGCTTCCAGCCACTGACCTTTCAGGGTGATGGCGGGAATACGGCTGTAATCTGGGTAGCGACTCGCATAACTCACGGTTAATTGACGGTTATTTGCCGGGGAGACTTCTGCTTCGAACGGTTGTGCAATAGAATGCGTGTCAGTCATAACTGCTATTCCCTATAAATAGTGATTGTGATGAGCGGTGCGGGTGTGTTGGCGCACATCCGCACCGCGCTAAATACCTGGATATATCATCAGTAAATACAGAGAAAGTCCAGCTAAAAATAGAAAATAATAAAAGCGTTACTGGAAAGATCTGGAAGAGAAATTAATGTTAATTCAGAATGGCCGGATAACAAAGTGTATCCGGCCTTCATAATTAATTTAAAGCACTCATATGATGTTCTTTAAAATTCTCTGCCTGTGCCAGCACCCCCATATAAACATCATCATTCGCTACTGGCGGGAACTTATGCTTGTGTAGAAGCAGAATAAGTTCAACTTTCAGTTTCGCTTTAATATCATCGCGTTTACTCCAGTCAGGATATTTCGATGTGTTGTCAACCACGCTTTTCATCTCTTTTGCCAGTGACAGCATTTTTTCATCGTCATAGGTGAACTGATATTTATCGCGCATATGAGCAAGAATGTCGAAAAACGCTTTTTCTTCCATATCAATACCTAAATCGGCCCAGGTGCCCATTTCGGTTTTAATATCATAGATAATATCGGTCATTTCCTGACTGAATGTATCGAATTCTTCACCGTTGAGTACATCATCTTCTCGCCGCTCATTATAACGATCTATAATCGCCTGGAAGCGGCGGGTGAAGTTAATCCCTTGCAACTGGTTCACTTTCTTGAAGTCGCTGATCGCTTTTTCCAGTAATTTTTGTAATAACTGGATCTTTGTTGCCGGAAGTTTGATCTTGTTAATTCGCGCCAGATAATCTTCGTCAAAAATATCGATGGATTCCGCTTTTTTATCCCCAAGAAAATAAATTTCTTCTACGCCATCAGCTTTTAACGCTTCTGCAATCATTTCACGAATGCGTGCATTCATCTGGGTAACATCCGGTGCGTCACCTTTCGTCAGTTTGAAAACAATTGAACGAACAGCAAGATAATAGTGAATATAGTCACGTTCTGTCTGTGATAATGCTTCGCTGCCGCAGCAGACGTCGTAGGCGGCTTTCATGCGTTTAACCAGTCCCATAAAACGACGTTCAACTTTCTGGGTACGCAGAACAAATTCCGCCGCGCGGTTGAGGCAGGATAATTGCGCTTGTGGCTCACCACTAAAATAATCCCGACTGTCAAATTCGTAAAAGACTTGCCCCAACAAATCGAGATGGTTTTTAACTTCTATTACCGATTGCTGAATATCTTCAAAGTTGGTGGCATCAATGCGGGAATACATTGCCAGTGCCTGGTTCATCTGACTTTTAATGCCGATGTAGTCCACCACTAACCCTTTACTTTTGCCTTCCAGTTTACGGTTAACGCGAGAAATAGTCTGGATAAGATTATGTTTTTGTAAGGGTTTATCAATATAGATGGTATCCAGTTCCGGGACGTCGAAACCGGTCAGCCACATATCAACAACAATGGCAATTTTGAAATTCGATTTAGCGTTTTTGAACTGCTTATCCAGCTCTTTACGATATTCTTTTGTGCCCAGTAAATCATAAAGCGCCTCGTCGTCATCTTTACCGCGCGTCATGACCATCTTCACCATTTCAGAAGGCGGTAACTCTTTTTGTTCCTGTTCCGTCAGGACGACGCCATCGGGTGCTTGCTTCACTTCAAACCAGGCAGGGCGAATAGCTTTAAGCTGACGGTAGAAATCCCAGGCAATTTCACGGCTGGCACAAACAAACATGGCTTTGCCTTTTACGGTGGAACCTTCGGCTACGCGTTTTTCATAATGTTTGGCAAAATCTTCCGCGAGGGCTTTTAACCGATCTTCATCACCCAGTACCGCATTCATGGTTGCGGTGGCTTTTTTGCTTTCGTCGATTTGCCACTCATTGGTGCCTGCGTTTGCGCACTCTTCGTAATACTTTTCGACTTCTTCCAGTTTGCTGGAGTCCAGGATCACTTTAGCCGCACGGCCTTCGTACACGATGCGTACAGTGATTTCATCCTGAACGGATTCGGTCATGGTGTAACTGTCGATCACCTCACCGAAGACATCGAGCGTCGCGTCAATCGGTGTGCCGGTAAAGCCAACATAGGTGGCATTTGGCAGTGAATCGTGCAGGTATTTCGCAAAGCCATACGTTTTGCGCACTTTTCCGCTTTCTTTATCAACGATGACTTTCTGGTCGAGGTTAACCTGGCTACGATGTGCTTCGTCCGAGATGCAAATGATATTGTTGCGTTCAGAAAGGAGTTCGGTGTCTTCGGTGAATTTATGGATCGTTGTCAGGAATACACCGCCACTATTGCGTCCCGCCAGTTGATTACGCAAATCTTCACGGCTGGTAACAGGAACGATGGTGTCGTCGCCAATGTAATTTTTGGCGTTGCACATTTGCGCAGAAAGCTGATCGTCCAGATCGGTGCGGTCGGTGATCAAAACAATGGTCGGGCTGGCAAACTCCACGCTCTTCATCAAAAGACGCGTTAAAAATTGCATGGTGTAACTTTTGCCACAGCCCGTTGCGCCAAAGTAGGTGCCGCCTTTACCGCTACCGAAAGGTTTACGCGCTTGCTTGATGCTGTAATAGAGTTTGCGAGCGGCATAGTACTGCGGATATCGGCAGCAAATTTTTACTTCGTGCTTGGCTTTATCCGGGAAGCAGATAAAGTTTTTAATCACGTCCAGCAGACGTACCGGATGAAACAGCCCCTGAATCATTGAGTGCAATGATGGAATTCCGTCCTGTTCACGGTTTTCATTACCGGTGACTTTGCGCCATGAGTAAAAATATTCATAGGGCGCAAACAGGTTGCCCATCCGGTTATTTACGCCATCGCTAATAATGCAGAGCGCGTTGTAGATAAACAGTTGCGGAATATCCCGGCGATAGCGTTTACAGAGCTGTTTCCAGGCATCGCCAATACTGGCTTCCTGCTCGCGCACCGCACTTTTAAATTCAAAGACGACCAGTGGCAGACCGTTGATATAGAGAATGCCGTCAGGAATACGAGTCTGATTATCTTTGCCGGAGATTTTAAGCTGGTTAACAATCTTAATCCGGTTAAGCGGCGGATTAATATAGGAGGGCGGGAGTTCCGCCGCCTGTTGCAACGGGACATCTTCGGCGTCAAATATCTGGCGCAGCGCGGCAGGTAGATGCCGGGTGTCGAGCAATTCAATATAGAGATCTTTTTGTTGCCGATCGTCGCGTTTGAACAGAAAACCATTTGCCAGCCAGCGACAAAATGTTTTGTTGCTTTCATAAAGGTCGGAGGCCGGAAGCGTGGTGAACTGTTTGATCAGCCGTTGAATCTCTTCTTCAGTAATGCCATCAGGCTGGTAGCGTGCCGCTAAATAATGACGGAGATCGTCTTCGATGATGACCTGATCGAGACTTGAACGTGGGACATTATCGCCGATCAGGTGTTGATATCCCTGATCCTGCAGCAGTTCAATGATCGCTTGTTCTAATTTTGCTTCACTGAAAGAGAGACTCATATCGCGCTCCAACCCTGGCTAATTTCTGGTAAGGATTCCTGTAACCCCAGAAAACCTTACCAGAAAGCCCCTGATTTTTCAGGGGCAAAATGCGTTATGCGGCTTCGGTTTGTTTGATGAGATCGGGGAGATCTTCCACGGATAGCTCGCCGGAGATGAGTTTAGGGAGCAGGGTGTCGCGGAGGGCGATTAACTTTTCATTTTCGTAATTATTAAGTTGCCCTTTTATCCAATAATTTTCTAATAGCACTTCAAATTTTTCTAAAACATTTTTATTAGGTAAAACAATTTTATAGTTAAGCAGATCTTTAGCTTCCGCTCGAGGCATTCTTGTGCCTGTAGAACGCAAATTTGCATATGCTACAAAATCGTCTGTAAAAGCATACATTGCCATTAACGATCTATAGATGTTCTCTTTAGCACGGAAAACCAATATGTCAGTTGAGCATATTCCTGAAAATGGAGCTAGTGCAACTTTGTGAAAATAAGGGCGTAACTTTCCGAATAATAAATCGTTTTTATCGAAAGCTGATTTATTACTGGATACATCACCACCATTCCCATAATTGGTGATAAAAATATGCTTGCGTTCCAAATGCTCTAACCCAATGTAATGAATGTCATCACAAATGTTTTCCGACTTAACATTGTCTTTTATTAATTTCGCAATGACGGAAAAGTCTTTAATACACCATCCTTTCGGCACCCAACCCAACTCCGTTTCTTCAAATTCACTTGGGAAAAGCGAGCGGATTTCCGTCGGAAGTGGTTTGAAATCTGCACTATTATGTACTTTTTGACGCAACTCGGCACGAATTTGCAGGGCTTCCGGGATTGGATTTCCCGCATCCAGAGCGTTATCAATCACTGGATCAAAATCCACAAACCAGGATTTGAAGAGAGTTTGGGACATTTGTTCCAGGGTTTGGTTGATCTTTTTATTTAAATTTATTTTATCATCTAAAGTACCAATGACATTAGAAACTTCTTTTTCATAACTATAACTTGTATCTGCTACGAGTACTCCACTAAGGTGGTTTCTATTTAATGTGGGTACACCTGAACCAACATTAAATTGGCTAAAATCAATGCTTTTTAATAAGTAATAAACAAATCTTGGGTGATGCCCTTTAAAATCTTTAACCCATAATGTTGTGTTCAAAGGCCAGAAATTATTTGTAATATATTGACCACCACCAATACTACCACTTCGGCCAATGACAACTCCCGGCGCCTGCACTTTTTCTTCATTATGGTAACCAACAATACCCGTTGACGCTATGACTGGAATATCACCTTTTATTCTTTTATCTTGAGGTAAGTCAAAACCTCTTTGAAGTGTAATAAATTCATTGAGTGGGATTGTCTTTTCAAATGCCATAACCCAGCGCCTCCAGATTCTGGCGAATCGCACGATCCAGTTCTTCCGCCTGCTTCATCTGCTCAAACAACGTCTTCGACAACTCCCGCATTTTTGTCTCGAATGCTACGCCGTCTTCTTCCTGCTCGGCTGCACCCACATAGCGACCCGGTGTCAGAACGTAGTCGTTATCTTTAATATCTTGCAGGGTCGCAACTTTGCAAAAGCCTGCCTTGTCTTCATATTTTTCCAGCTTGCTGTCACCACGCGCAATCCGTGCAGCCAGTTCTTCCGGCGTGCTGCGCCAGGCATGGTAAGTATCGGCGATGGTGGCGATATCCTCTGTTGTCAGCTCTTTGGTGGTGCGGTTAATCATGCTGCCGAGGTTACGCGCATCAATAAACAGCGTCTCGCCCTGACGATCACGATAACCTTTGGCCGGGTCGGCAGCCTTCGATTTGGTCATAAACCATAAACACACCGGGATCTGCGTAGTGTAAAATAACTGACCTGGCAGAGCGATCATGCAGTCGATCAGATCATTTTCGATCATCTGTGCACGGATCTCGCCTTCACCGCTGGTGTTAGAACTCATCGAACCGTTTGCCAGCACAAAACCTGCTGTGCCGTTAGCCGACAGCTTGGAGAGCATATGCAAAATCCAGCCGTAGTTGGCGTTACCGGTTGGCGGCATACGATAACCGGCAAAACGTGGATCTTTGGTTAATTCGGCTTCATTACGCCAGTCTTTCAGGTTGAACGGCGGGTTCGCCAGAATGTAGTCGGCTTTCAGGTCCGGGTGCTGGTCGCTAAAGAAAGTGTCTGCCGGGCGTTCGCCGAGGTTTGCTGAAAGACCGCGAATGGCGAGGTTCATTTTTGCCAGTTTATACGTCGTGGCTGTCAGTTCCTGACCATACAGCGCGATATCACGACTTTTACCCTGATGGCTCTCGACAAACTTCACCGACTGCACGAACATCCCTGCCGAGCCGCAGCATGGGTCATAAATTTTGCCCTGGAAGGGTTCGAGCATTTCAGTTAACAGCGTAACCACACATTTGGGCGTGTAGAACTCACCACCGCCTTTGCCTTCGGTTGCGGCAAACTTACCGAGGAAGTATTCGTAAACGCGTCCGACAAGGTCTTCTTTCGATAACGTTTCAACGTCAGTTTCGTGGGCCAGCGTTTCGATGTTGTCGATGGTATCAATCAGTGACGCCAGTTTTTTGGTTTCCAGATTCTGACGGCTGAAGTAGTTGTCTGGCAGCGCGCCTTTCAGTGATGGGTTACGTTTCTCAATGGTCGAGAGGGCGGTGTCAATACGAACCGCAATATCGTCCTGTTTGGCATTTTGTTTGATAAACGACCAGCGCGCCTCTTCCGGCAGGTAGAAAATGTTGTCCTGCTGGTAGAACACTTCCATCTCAAGGAAGTCTGCTTGCCCATCGGCAATCATTTTTTTGCGGCGTGCTTCAAACTTATCGCTGATGAATTTCAGGAACACGAGGCTCAACACCACGTGCTTGTATTCGGAGGACTCAACGCTACCGCGAAGCTGGTTTGCGGTATCCCATAATGTTTCTTCAAAGCCTTTCTTTGCTTTGGCTTTTTTAGTTGGTGCTTTGGCCATGATGAACTCTGTTCAGATAAATTGGGTCGCTATTGTAATGGTAGCGGCGGCAAATTTCGCCCTTTAATCCATCTCCAGCTCATCAAACAACTGCAAATCCACATCCAGCAATTCCACTGCATTGCTGCGGCGAATGCCGACGTTATTTTCGATTAACAGTTCCAGTAAGCGATCGCCGTCGATAAGCGTAATTGGCGCGGCACCCGGAAAGAGCGCCGCTTCTGCACATTTCGCCGCAAATTTCCCGGTGGTGATGAGCGTACCGCGAATGGCTTTGTGGTAAGGCAGCGCACCGCGCAGCTGGTCGATATACGGGCGGGTGATGGTGTTCTGCATTCTTTTGACCTGTACCACTTCTGTAATGGTGGTGATGCCGACCTGCACCTGACCAATCACGTCCACGCCTTTATCACCTGAAGCTTTGGTCACTTCGACCTGCTCGTAGCCCATTGCCTCCAGTAATTGACCAACCAGTTGCTCAAATTTGTATGGGTTCATTGTGCTGATTTGTTCGCGCAACAGCTCTTTTTGCTGTTCGTTATAGCGTTTCACCGCTTCCAGCAGCTCTTTACGCGGATCGCTTTTTCGTGCTGGCAACGCTTTTCCAAGCCAGGCGCGCCCGGTATCGGTGATGCGATAGCTCATGCCTTCGCGAGTAACCATGTCGCGGTCGATAAGATTATAGAGTCGGGAGTAGAGCGTACTTTTGGCTGACCGGTCGGAAGCAAATTTCGAATGCTGATGCAAAAAGGCCTGCCATTCCGGCAATAAATCGGCGCGGCGCGACATTTCTCGGCCAGCCAGCAGCTCAAGCAGTTGCAGAATTCCTTCCTGGTCGTCCAGTGAACGCAGCGTTTTTTCGTCATCTTGCAGGAATTTTTGCCCGCGCGAGGTGGGCTGCCAGGTATCATCTGGCGTGCTTTCCATCAGCTCAAACTGGGGATAGTTGAGGAATAAGTAGCAGCCGTAGCTGTGGCGCGGATTCAGAATGTGATTGTCAGTATCCCAGATGCGACGGGCGATGTCGGCATCTTCACCCGTTAAGCGCTCGCTGATCCACAGGTCGGGTTCTGACCAGTCAACGGGTTTTTGCGGCGTACCGGTTTGATCGCGTATGGCGGTAATCATATTGCGTACCGCTTTCAGGGAATAGCCTGAGACGGCTTTCATCATAGCCTTAACTTGCGCATAGGTAGGAAAAAGCGGGGTAATGACTTTGTAGTTTTTCACGGTAATCCCTTAACGACAGCGAGGTGTTTAGTGTGCCATGTCAGGCGAGAAATTCTATTGGATGAATCAAGTCCAACTCACACATTGTCAATTTCATGGTTGATTATCCAAAACGTGATGCTATTTCCAACATCAACGCTATAATTGCAGAATAATTGTAGATACATTTTTGTATATACAATCAGGGATGGCAACTATGCCAATGGAGTTTGAATGGGATGCAAACAAGGCCAAAAGTAATCGGGTGAAACATGGCATCCGCTTTGAAGATGCGGTGTTATTGTTTGATGATCCACAACATTTGTCACAGCAAGATCGCATAGAAAATGGTGAGTATCGCTGGCAGACTATCGGCCTGGTTTACGGCATCGTGGTTATTCTGGCTGCGCATACCATCCGTTTCGAAAGCGGAAATGAAATTATTCGAATCATCAGTGCACGAAAAGCAGATCGTAAAGAGAGGAGTCGCTATGAGCATGGTTAAACATAAACGAGGGACACCCTCTACACTCGATGTGCAGCATGAGGCCGAACTGAAGGCACTGGCGAATAAATCCGACGAAGATATTGATTACAGTGATATCCCGCCTTCCAGCGATGAGCAATGGTCTAACGCAGAACGCGGTAAGTTTTATCGGCCATTGAAAACCCAGGCTTCGGTGCGTATTGATGCTGATGTGATGGAATGGCTGAAGCGACCAGGTAAAGGCTATCAAACTCGCCTGAACGCAATTTTACGTGAGGCGATGCAGCGCGATCAGAACAAAAAATAATTCAGGCCGCCACATGGCGGCCATCATCCAAAATTACTTCCTCAACCCCGCAAACGCCGCCCGAATCTCATCCTCCGGCAGCTGAATCCCGATAAACACCATCGTGCTATGCGGTTTTTCTTCGCCCCACGGGCGGTCCCAGTCGGCGCTGTAGAGGCGCTGGACGCCCTGGAACAGCAGGCGATTAGGTTCGCCGTCAATCCACAGCATTCCTTTGTAACGCAGCAGTTTATCTGCCGATTCCAGCAGCAGGTTTTCCATCACGCGGGAAACTTCGCTGATATCTACCGGGTAATCCAGATCCACCACAATCGACGAAATATCGTTTTGTTTATCCGCGATAAAGTGGAAACGCGGTTTGGTGCTGACAACGTTTTCTTCCAGCATAAAACCGTTGGTGTTGAATAGCAGGCCCAGGTCGATATCGCCGTGGGTAACGGTGTAGACCGGTGCACGGGCATTGATGCGCGCCAGGCGTTCACGCAGTTTTTCTGCTTCGCCTGCGACGTCGGTTTTAGTCAGCAGAATACGGTCGGCGTAGCCAACCTGTGACTGGGCGATGGTGAACTGGTTCATCTGCTCATCGGCATGTACCGCATCCACCAGCGCAATCACGCCGTCCAGCAGGTAGCGCTGGCATAAAATCTCATGGGAGAAAAAGGTCTGAATAATCGGGCCGGGATCGGCCATGCCGGTGCATTCAATGACCAGACGGTCGAACTGAATATTGCCCTTGTCGAGATTATCCAGCAGGTCGAGTAGTGCGTCTTCCAGCTCGTTGGAGCGCGAACAGCAGATGCAGCCGTTGGTCAGCGTTTTGATCTGCGTGGCGCGGTCGCCAATCAGTTGATCATCAACGGAGACTTCGCCGAATTCGTTTTCAATCACGGCAATCTTGTAGCCGTGTTGTTCGTTAAGAATATGGCGCAGCAGGGTGGTTTTGCCCGCGCCTAAAAAACCGGTGAGTAGGGTAACTGCAATCGGGTTCATGCTCTCTCCATTAACAACAGCGCATACCGCCTTTACCATCGCCGCCGTAGCGCGCGTTCTGGCGTTCGCGGAAGAATTCTTCATAGCTCATGTACGGCTTGTCGGGATGGTTGGTCTTCATATGCTCGACGTAGTTGTCGTAGTCTGGAATGCCAATCAACATCTTCGCCGCCTGGCCGAGATATTTTTTTGCCTGTCCTAAGTTACCAAACATAGTTCACTCTGATAAGAACAAAGCCCCGCCGAAGCGGGGCTAAACACGGTTAGTGGTGCGAAGAAATCTTCACGCCGCCTTCCGGGATTGGAACGTACGGTGTTTCTTTGTCAGTACGTTTGTCGCTGTTACGCACCTTCAGCCAGGTTTTGAAACCGTAGAAGATGATGCTGTACACCACAATCAGGAACAGAATACTCAGGCCTGCGTTGGTGTAGTTGTTCACAACGATGTGGTTCATGTTGGCAATCTGCTGCGCCGTCAGGTCAGTACCGTTAGCAATCTTCTCTTTGTACTGGCTTGCCATGTAGAAGAAGCCTTCCATCTGCGGGTTGGTGCTGAACAGTTTCAGACCCAGCGCCCAGGTGGTGCAGATAAGCAGCCATACAGCCGGAACAACAGTTACCCAGATGTATTGGGTGCGCTTCATCTTAATCAGCACAACGGTGCCCAGTACCAGCGCTACGGCTGCCAGCATCTGGTTGGAGATACCGAACAGCGGCCACAGGCTCTTAACGCCGCCCAGCGGATCGACCACGCCCTGATACAACAGGTAGCCCCACAGACCCACACAGCCCGCGGTACCGATGATACCGGCAACCAGAGAGTCGGTTTTTTTCAGGAACGGGATGAAGTTACCCAGCAGGTCTTGCAGCATAAAGCGGCCAGAACGGGTACCCGCATCCAGCGCGGTCAGGATGAACAGAGCTTCGAACAGAATACCGAAGTGATACCAGAAGCCCATGTCAGCCATCGGCAGCACTTTGTGGAACACATGAGCGATACCTACCGCCAGCGTCGGCGCACCACCTGCACGGTTCAAGACAGAAGGCTCACCAATGTCTTTCGCGGTTTGCAGGATCTGCTCTGGCGAAATCACGAAGCCCCAGGAGCTGACAGTCGCTGCCGCGTGTGCGGTAACGTCTTTCAGCTGCGCCATGATGATCGGCGCGTTCTCGCCCCCCATTTCATGCAGGTTAGGCATGGTGATGCCAAGGCCCGCAGGCGGGGTATTCATCGCGAAGTAAAGACCCGGTTCGATGATGGACGCAGCAACCAGCGCCATAATCGCCACGAAGGACTCCATCAGCATTGCGCCGTAGCCGATGAAACGCGCGTCGGTTTCATTAGCCAGCAGTTTTGGCGTCGTACCGGAAGAGATCAGCGCGTGGAAGCCAGATACCGCACCACAGGCGATGGTGATGAACAGGAACGGGAACAGAGCGCCTTTCCACAGCGGGCCAGTACCGTCAATGTACTGGGTCATCGCAGGCATTTTCAGTTCCGGGTTCAGCACCACGATACCCAGCGCCAGGCCGACGATAACGCCGATTTTCAGGAAGGTTGCCAGATAGTCGCGCGGTGCGAGGATCAGCCACACCGGCAGCAGTGCGGAAACAAACGCATAGCCAATCAGCGCGAAGGTAATGGTGGTGTCTTTAAAGGTTAGTGCCGGACCCCAGTACGGATCGTGAGCAATCACGCCACCGAAGTAGATAGAGGCAACCAGCAGCACGATACCAATGACAGAGACTTCACCCACACGCCCCGGACGAATAAAGCGCATGTAGATACCCATAAACAGCGCAATTGGTACGGTTGAGCAAACGGTGAAGACACCCCACGGACTTTCGGCCAGGGCTTTAACCACAATCAGCGCCAGGACGGCGAGGATGATGATCATGATTAAGAAACAGCCAAACAGCGCGATAGTCCCCGGTACTGGCCCCATCTCTTCTTTGATCATCTCACCAAGAGATGCGCCGTTACGGCGAGAGGAGATAAACAGCACCATAAAGTCCTGAACCGCACCGGCCAGCACTACCCCCGCCAGCAGCCACAGCGTGCCAGGCAGGTAGCCCATCTGCGCGGCGAGAACCGGACCAACCAGCGGACCAGCACCGGCAATAGCGGCGAAGTGGTGACCAAACAACACGTAACGGTTGGTCGGAACATAGTTCAGACCGTCGTTGTTAATAACCGCAGGCGTCGCGCGCGTGGGGTCGAGTTTCATCACCTTTTGGGCGATGTACAGACTGTAGTAGCGATACGCCACCAGATACACCGACACAGAGGCGACCACGATCCACAGGGCGCTGACGTGCTCCCCCCGACGTAATGCAACTACCGCGAGGCAGAATGCACCGATGATTCCGAGAATCACCCAGGGTATGTGCTTGAATAGTTTTTTCGTATCCATAGTAAAACCTGGCATTTTACTCGTCGTCTTTTGGCTTACAGGTGCGGCAGCTGCGTTCGTTCACCTCTGACACTTACTTTTGTAAGCTCCCGGGGATTCACTCACTTGCTACCTTCCTGCAAACCAAAATCCATAGAGTAATTTGTTAATCATAGGCCGAAGCCGTTCTAGGTTTGCGTTGCGTTTGAGGAGGTAAATTGACCGCTATCCTGCAGTGATGTTGCCAGAGTTACGCGCGCGTAAAGTAAGGTAAATAACTGAGTGGTTATATTAGGGACGTAAGCGGTCAGGAATGGCGGTGAGCGGTTGGGCAAGAATTATTCATTAGGCTAATATGTGATTGAGATCACGAATTTTTTTGCCAGGATAGATTTCTCGTTTGCGCCTCAATAATTGCCAGATGCGCCACGCTTATCTGGCCTGGATAGATTCTGCAATGTATTGAATTTGTAAGATTTACCAGACCGGATAAGCCATTAACGTCAAATCCTTATCAGGGATTTAATGTGGTGAAGGTGGCTGGTGCGCCAGGGCAATTAACGTTTCGCTGCGAGAGGGGGAAAGGGGTTCTCGCGGTTGCGGTAATGGCCAGCCGTATAACCATCGAGCGGTAGCGGCGCAGGTTCTCCCCTGACAGGCTCCCATGCCGCAGCGGGTCGTTAATTTGGCCTGCAGCCAGCTTTGTGCTTGCTCTACATCGCTACAGCGAATGTCTTCGCAGCGGCAAAGCAGCGTTTCTGGTGTCGCAACGCGCTTGAGACTTTCGGGCAGGGCAAAGGTTTTATGAAGTGCAAGGGCGAAGCGCTGCCACCCGGCACGTTTTTGTTGCAGAAACCTGGTTTCATGGGCGCGATCGGCCGCACAAAGTCCGGCTATCTCACCTTCTATCAGCGCCAGTTCACTGCCACCAAATCCAGTACATTCACCGGCTGCATAGATGTTTTTAACCGAGGTTCGCTGCAGTTCATCCACCTGCACGGCATCATTGCTGATGGCACAACTGAAGAACAACCCAGGTTCAAGATTAGGCACCAGACCATAGCCAATAGCCAATTTGTCGCATGGCAGTGTGATTTCCCTACCATTGTGTCGGAGGGTGACAGCACGCAATGTGGCGTCGCCGTGAGCAGCGATAACCTGGCTTGCACTGAGATAACGACGAGGAAATAGTGTCGCCAGTTGGCGCAGCTTACCCGGCCAACGCCATAGCCCGAGGCCAAAGCGCAATAGCGCTGCGCGTGGGGCTTGTTCCACAATCGCCACCACTTCGCCTCCGGCACGGCGAACGGTGTCAGCAACGGCCAGTAATAGTGGCCCGCTTCCGGCAATAACCACTTTTTGATTTGCCATGTGCAGCCCCTGTTTCACTTGTGCCTGTAACCCACCCGCGCCACTGACACCGGGCAGCGTCCAGCCTGGAAACGGTAATGCAAGTTCACGTGCACCGCAGCAGAGAATCAGCTTATTCCAGCTTACTGTGCCGTAGTCTTCTGCGGTTTCGAACAGTACACAATTTTCGCTGCGGCGGGCGATTAACCTCGCTCCGTTGAGCACACGAATCCGCGATTCGTTGGCAACGGCATCACGGTAATGGCGGGCCAGTGGAGGAAGCTGACTTTGTGGGCCATCGCGCCAGATTTGACCGCCAGGAAGCGGATTATCATCAAGGATGATGACCTGCTTATCGCACTTTGCTGCGGCCAGAGCAGCTGATAGCCCCGCCGGGCCTGCACCGAGAATTAAAATGTCACACTGTAAGGTCTGCATATCCGCTCCTTTCAATCTGCATGTCTGGCTGGCAAAGGGTCTGACAACCTGGTACCCGACGACCATTAACGCTCACCCGACACTCCTGGCAAACGCCCATGCCGCAGAAGGGTGTACGTGGTTGCCCGCTCACCGAAAGGCGCGTAATGGGGTTATCGGTTAAGGCCAGTGCCACCGCTACGCTAATACCCGTCGGGACAAACCAGGGCTGTCCGGCAATAAAAATTCGAATAGTGCCACTCATGCGCTGGCTTCCAGGGAGATAAGTCTGGCGGGTAGCCAGGGGGCAGGAGATACGAGGCTACGTTCACCCAGCAACTGTGCGGCTAACAGCGACGCGCTGGCGGGGGCAGTGGTCACGCCAAGCCCTTCATGACCAAGAGCCAGCCAGACGCCAGCACGGGAAGGATGCGGGCCGAGAAGGGGATTACCATCCTGCGAGGCGGCGCGAAAACCGCTCCAGCAACGAATAATATTGAGCGTTGCCAGAGACGGCAGAAAGTGTTGCGCTCTGGACAGCATCGCGGCCAGGAGTGGAAGGTCCAGTTCGCGATCCTGGTTATCGAACTGACGCGAAGAGCCAATCAGCAGTTGGCCGGTGGGACGAGGCTGCACATTAAAGGCCACTGACGTGCCGCCGCCGTGAGCACTGGCGCCGTAGCCAAGTTCAACCAGTTGGTGATTGACCAGTGGACCATAGCGATCAGTAATCGCCAGTTGGCCTTTCTTCGCGCGCAGCCATGGCTCCCCCAGTAACGTATTGGCTCCCAGACCACTGGCGATGACGATCGCGTCGGCGCGTACCTGGCGACCGCTCTGTAATGTCACTGTTGGTTCTTCCAGACGAATGGCGGGATCAACCAGATGTGTCAGCTTATCGCCCGCATTGGCAATAAACCAACGGGCAACGTTTGGGGCATAGACGATGCCATCGCCCGGCACCCATAACCCGCCGGATAACCCCGGGCGTAGCATAACTTCTCGCTCGGCCAATTGTGCGGCGCTTTGCATTTCGCTGTTTACTTTCTGCGATGCCAGACGTCGCTGCTTCTCTCGGGCAATTTCCAGTTCTTCTGGTGTTTCCGCCAGCCACAATGTGCCACAGCCGCGCCAGGCACAGCTTTCCGGTAACTGAGGCGTCAACGTGTGCCACAGTTCCAGCGACCAGGTAGAGAGCGTCAGTTCTGCGGGATCATCATCCATACAGACCAGATGCCCCATTCCTGCAGCTGTAGCTCCGGCTCGGCCGTCGTCAATTAACGTGACTCTCACCCCACGTTTTGCCAGTTGCCATGCGCAGGCGGCCCCGATGATGCCTGCGCCGATGACAATGACCTCCGTGCTGTTCACAGGCTAATCCCCCAGCAGAAGGGATCGTCCGGATTAAGGAGCAGGCGATTGTCGCCGCATACCCAGGCTTCTCCACGAATGGTGGGGATAATCTTCTCGCCATGGCGGGTATAGTGAGCCGTAAACTGGCTACCAATAATACTGGCCTGGCGCCAGATATCGCCGGGGGCGAGTTTTCCGTCCTCTGCCAGACAGGCCAACTTGGCGCTGGTACCTGTGCCACAGGGAGAACGATCCCACGCTTTGCCTGGGCAAAGGACGAAGCTACGGCTATCCGCCTGATCGTCATCGGCAAAAAGTTCGATATGATCGATAATGCCACCATTTTCACCGACGATCCCCGCATTATCGAGTCCTTCCCGTACCGCCCAGGCGTATTCAGTTAACTGCGGGATTTGTTCCGGCACAATATCAAATGGATGATCATTAATAAGAAAAAACCAGTTGCCACCCCAGGCGATATCACCTGTAACTGTACCCACCGCCGTTTCCACACTTACCTGCTTTTGCCAGCGCCAGGCCGGAACGTTTTCAACTGACACACTGCCATCGTCATGCAATGTGGCGTTTACATCTCCAACAGGGGTTTCAATGCGATGAATGCCTGGTTTAATACGACCTAACCAGGCCAGTGAAGCAACAAGCCCGATAGTGCCGTGCCCACACATATTCAGGTATCCGGCATTATTGAAAAAGATGACACCCGCCGTGGCATGAGGGGAAACCGGCTCACACAGTAGCGCGCCGACCAGCACGTCGTTGCCGCGTGGCTCAAGAATTATGGCTTTGCGCCAACTGTCAAATTCCCGGGCAAAACGTTCGCGCCGTTCGGCCATGCTGCCACTACCGAGATCGGGAAAGCCATCAATAATCAACCGGGTCGGCTCGCCTCCGGTATGGGAGTCGATAGCCCTGAGTTCAGTGATTTGGTGAGGAACATGCATGCTCTGGCTCCATGTGGTTAAAGAAATGTTTCTAAATGCTGGCGTAATTGCAACTTTATCGCTTGAAGGGTTTCTGCAAGGGAAATGACGAAATCAGCACAGTGAATTATTTCGCGACACCAGGAGTGGTCATACTTTTTTAATATTAATCATCTTGTTAGTGATGTGTTAGACCAAGAACAAGCGTTCGTCAGTAGTGAGAGCAACGGAAAGTGGAAATACACGGAAGGATCGCAAAATGCGCTTTCAGTACTTGTCATGTTAACTAAAGGTTAATAAACATTCATCCTCAATCGCTATGAGGAACAGCTATGTCCAGCATATGTCATCAGACTATTGAGTTTTCCCCTTGTGAAGAAACTGCGCTGGCCGTTGATGAACTTAGTCAAATTTGCGAGGGGCTGGCGCGGCAGCGTCCACAAAATATCCAGGCATTGTTAAATGCACTGGCGCTGATTGCGCCACTTCTTAACGCCATTCCTAATGTGGTGTTTTTTATTAAGGATGTGCAGGCCCGTTATCTGTTAGTCAATATGACGTTGGCGCGACGCTGCGGGTTTAAAAACGTGACATCGCTACTGGGGAAGACATC
This sequence comes from Escherichia sp. E13S3, assembly GCF_004212325.1. Classification (NCBI taxonomy): domain Bacteria; kingdom Pseudomonadati; phylum Pseudomonadota; class Gammaproteobacteria; order Enterobacterales; family Enterobacteriaceae; genus Escherichia; species Escherichia sp. E13S3. The sequence goes on along the minus strand of NZ_RHJR01000003.1, from coordinate 286,444 downwards.
GGCAGATGTTTTCCCTTCTGCGCTGGGACGAGGATATACCGAACAGGATCTGCGTGTGCTACGCGAAGGGGTTGCGTTACGTGATCAACTGGAGATGCATCTCTATAACGGGCGCGAACGCGGCTGGTGCCTGACGCAGAAACTGGCACTGCGCGATATGCAGGGGCGTGTGATTGGAATGGCGGGGATCTCACATGATCTCCAGGAAGCACATGCGCGTCATCCTGCCTGGCAACGTCTGGCGATCATCGATGAGCACATTCGCAATCACTACCACCGCGCGATCTCTATGGAAGAGTTGACTGAAATGAGCGGAATGTCTGTGGCGCAAATTGAACGCTACTGTAAGCGGATTTTTCACCTGACTCCTCGCCAGATGATCCACAAAGTTCGACTGGAAAAGGCCACTGAGTTGCTTGCCGGAACTACGCCGATTACCGATATCGCTTTGCAGTGCGGTTATACCGACCACAGTGCGTTCAGCCGTCAATTTAAGGCGATGACAGGCTCAACACCGCGTGATTTTCGGATGACGTTGGTCGGGTAGCACGACAAATCGCAACCGGGCATTGTGCTAATTTCGTCATCCTGGGGAAAGAAAATCGACAAGCCGCCAGCGCAAGGAGAGGTCAATCTGTTAATGAGAATTCACTTTTAATTCACATTAACGCAACAGGTTGACAATAAGGAAACCAAAGATGAGCAATAAAGCGATTAACTGGAGTGGCGTTTTTCCGGCGGTTAGCACTCAGTTCCGTAGTGATTACTCACTTGATTTGGATGCCACCCATGCGGTGATGAAAAACCTGGTTAAAGACGGGGTTTCTGGCCTGGTAGTGTGCGGTAGCGTAGGAGAAAACACGTCACTTACCACTCAGGAAAAACTGCAAATCATCGAAGTCGCGAAAGATGCTGCTGGCGGAAAAATTCCGGTGATTGCCGGGGTTGCTGAGTTCACCACCGCCTTTGCCCGGACGATGGCAAAAGAGGCCGAGAAGGTCGGTGTTGATGGCGTTATGGTGATGCCTGCTTTGGTTTACTCGTCTAAGCCTCATGAAACTGCAGCGCACTTCCGCAGTGTGGCAATGGCGACCGACCTGCCGATCATGGTCTATAACAACCCACCGATTTATAAAAACGATGTCACCCCTGATATCCTGGAAACACTCGCTGATTGCGAAAATATTGTCTGCTTTAAAGATTCCTCTGGTGATACTCGTCGCTTTATCGATCTTCGCAATGCGGTAGGAGATCGCTTTGTGCTGTTTGCAGGGCTGGATGATGTCGTGGTTGAGAGCATTGCGGTGGGCGCTGAAGGCTGGATTTCCGGGATGTCAAACGCCTTCCCACGCGAAGGTGAGACGTTGTTCCGTTTGGCAAAACAACAGCGTTTTGACGAGGCTATGGCGCTCTATCGCTGGTTTATGCCGCTGCTGCATCTCGATGCGCGTCCTGACCTGGTGCAGTGTATCAAGCTGTGCGAAGCCCTGTTGGGGCGTGGCAGTGAGGTTACTCGCCCGCCGCGTCTGGCGCTGGAAGGTGAAACGCGTGCCCAGGTTGTGGCGATAGTTGAGAAAGCGCTGGCGACTCGCCCTGCGCTGCCGGACGTGGGCCTTTGAGGTGGGGAGAGACTATGACTGAAACTTTCCCTTTCACCGGGCAACAGTTTATCGCCGGGCAACGTGTTGCCAGCGGTGAACCGTCGCTGGTCAGCCTGCGAGCGCAGGATGGCGAACCTACCGGGCAACGTTTTTACCCGGCCTCCGAGGAGGAGGCCGCGCAGGCGGCTATTGCGGCGCAGCAGGCTTTTGTGCGCTATTCACAGACCAGTGCCGGGCAACGTGCCGATTTTTTAGAAACCATCGCCGATGAACTTGATGCGGCAGGCGACGAACTGTTCGCTACGGCACATCAGGAGACAGCGTTACCCCTGGCGCGTTTACAGGGAGAGCGGGCAAGAACCAGCGGGCAGATGCGCATGTTTGCCGGGTTATTACGTCGGGGCGATCTGTTTGAGGTAAGAATTGATACTGCGTTGCCGGAGCGTCAGCCTTTACCTCGACCGGATTTGCGCCAGTATAAAACGGCTCTCGGGCCGGTGGCGGTATTTGGTGCCAGCAACTTTCCACTCGCTTTTTCTACCGCCGGTGGTGATACAGCAGCGGCACTGGCTGCAGGATGCCCGGTAGTCGTAAAAGCGCATCCTGGGCATATGGCAACGGCAGAAATTATCGCATCAGCGATCGCTCGTGCCGTGGCTAAGTGCGCCATGCCCGCAGGCGTATTCAATATGATTTTTGGTACTGATATCGGTGCTGAACTGGTGAAACATCCCGCAATTCAGGCGGTGGGTTTTACCGGCTCATTACGTGGTGGCATGGCACTCTTTCGTTTGGCCCAACAGCGTCCACAGCCGATACCGGTTTTTGCCGAAATGTCGGCTCTCAATCCCTTTTTCATTCTGCCGCAGGCGCTATCAGTACGTGCCGATACGCTGGCCCGCGATTTAGTCGCGTCGTTCACGCTGGGATGTGGACAGTTCTGCACTAAACCAGGCCTGATTGTGTTGCTGAAGGGGGAGAACAACGCGGACTTTTTGCAGCAACTGGTTGAGAAAGTGAATGCCGCTTCACCGCAACTCATGCTAAATGCCTCCACGCTTGAGCACTATCGCCACAGCGTAGAGAAACTGGCAGGACATCCGACAATTCAGTGTTTGGCGGGGGATGATAATCATCAGACCGGACGTGCAGAAGCTCGTCTCTATCAGGCTCAGGTGGCAAGCGTACTTGAAAAAGATCCTCTGTTGGAGGAGGAAGTGTTCGGGCCGCTCGCGATTGTGGTTGAAGCCGCTGATGAAGGGGAGTTGTTGCAGGTGATTAACGCTCTGCAAGGGCAACTTACTGCCACACTTCAGGCGGATGAGGATGACCGGCAACTGGCTGGTCGTTTATTGCCGTTGTTGGCTGATAAAGCCGGACGCGTATTGTTCAATGGCTATCCCACCGGCGTCGAGGTTTGCGATGCCATGGTACACGGTGGTCCGTTCCCGGCAACCACCGACGCGCGCGGCACGTCCGTAGGTACGCTGTCCATTACTCGTTTTCTGCGCCCGGTATGCCTGCAAAATGCACCCGCTGCGCTATTACCGCCTGCGTTGCAGGACAGTAATCCATTAAACCTGCTGCGCCTGGTTAACGGCCAGTGGACCCGGGAAGCCATTTCCTCCTTGTTGACTCATTGAAGGGCATCACTATGACAATTCCTTCTACCCAAAGCACGCAAACCGTCGTTGTTGAGTCGGGGAAGTTTAAAAAGCAGTTAACGCTCACCGACTTGACCTTTATTGGTCTGGGGGCGATTTTTGGTTCTGGCTGGCTGTTTGCTGCCAGCCATGTCGCATCGATCGCTGGCCCAGCCGGGATTGCTTCCTGGGTTATTGGCGGTTTTGCGGTGTTGCTACTGGGGATTATTTACTGCGAACTGGGGGCGGCGCTTCCCCGCGCGGGCGGTATTATTCGTTACCCGGTATTTTCGCACGGCGAATTGATGGGCTATCTGCTGGGCTTTATTACCCTAATTGCCTTCTCCAGCCTGATCTCCATTGAGATTGTAGCCGCACGGCAATATGCTGCCGCCTGGTTTCCGGCGCTGACGCAGACGGGGAGCAGTGACCCGACGCTGTTAGGCTGGGTGGTGCAGTTCTTACTGTTGTGCTTCTTTTTTGCCCTGAACTACTACAGTGTCAAAACGTTCGCCCGCTCGAACAATTTTATTAGTGTGCTGAAGTTTCTGGTGCCGTTGCTGGTGGTAATAACGTTATTTGCCTTCTTCAAACCGGAGAATCTGCATATACAGGGTATGGCTCCATTTGGTATGTCAGGAGTGGAAGCGGCAATTAGCGCGGGTGGGATTATCTTCGCTTACCTTGGGCTGACACCGATTATCTCCGTTGCCAGCGAGGCGCAAAATCCGCAACGTACCATCCCATTTGCGCTGATCCTCTCGGTAATTCTCTCGACCATCATCTACGTTCTGCTGCAGATAGCCTTTTTGGGCAGCATTCCAACTGAATCGCTAAGTGGTGGTTGGGCGGAGATCAGTAAGCACTATTCGCTGCCGTATCGTGATATCGCCATTACCCTTGGGATGGGCTGGCTGGCATTTATGGTGGTATGTGATGCTATTGTGTCTCCCAGCGGCACTGGCAATATTTACATGAATGCGACACCGCGCGTGATCTATGGCTGGGCGAAGGCGGGAACATTCTTTAAAACCTTTACTCATATCGATAAGGAGTCAGGTATTCCACGTCCGGCACTGTGGCTGACGTTTGGTTTATCTATCTTCTGGACGCTGCCGTTCCCGTCGTGGGAGCAATTGATTAGCGTGGTTTCTGCGGCTCTGGTACTGAGCTACGCCATCGCGCCAGTTACAGCTGCCGGGCTGCGTCGTAATGCACCAGATATGCCGCGCCCGTTCCGCGTTCGTGGTTTTGCGGTCCTCGGCCCACTCTCTTTTATGATTTCCGCGCTGATTGTTTTTTGGTCTGGTTGGGGAACGCTTTCCTGGCTGCTGGGGCTACAAATCGTAATGTTTGTGGTTTACGTGGTTTGTAAGTCGAAAGTGCCTGTTCAGCATGTCAGCCTGGCGCAGCAGATTAAATCTTCATTGTGGCTTATTGCCTTCTATGCCCTGATTATGCTGTTTTCCTGGTTGGGTAGTTTTGGCGGTAGCGGCATTATAGGTCACCCGTGGGATACTATCGTTGTCGCGCTGATGTCGTTGGGAATTTATTACTGGGGCGCATACACCTGTCTTCCTCGGGCGAACTTTAACGGGGATGAAGAAGAATAAAGGAGTAGAAAATGGATAGAGTAATCCTCTCATTATCAGAGGCTTACGCACTAGCCTATCATGCGCTCATCAGTAACGGATTTAGTGAGCAACATGCGGTAGTGATTGCGAAAAACGTTACCGCCGGGGAGCGCGACGGTTGTGCCTCGCACGGTTTATGGCGACTGCTGGGGATTGTTGACACGCTGCGAAAAGGGAAAGTCTCTGCCGATGCTCTGCCGACAGTGGAATCTCAGGCGCCGGCAATCGTTAAGGCCGATGCCAAAGGTGGCTATTCGCTGTTGGCTTATCAGCAGGCACTACCGTTACTGATCGAGAAAACGCGTCAGTGCGGGATTGCAGCACTGGCGATTAATCATTGTGTTCACTACTCCGCCTTATTTGCGGATGTTGAACCGCTGACTGAAGTCGGACTGGTGGCGCTGGCGACCACGCCAAGCCATGCCTGGGTTGCGCCGAAAGGGGGGCGCAAACCTCTTTTTGGTACTAACCCAATCGCGTTTGGTTGGCCGCGCGACAAACAGCCGCCATTTATTTTTGATATGGCGACCAGTGCGGCGGCACGCGGTGAGATTCAGTTACATCAGCGAGCCGGGAAATCACTTCCTGAAGGTTGGGGGATCGACAGTAATGGCAATGCCACCACCGATCCACAAGCTGTGCTGGACGGAGCAATGTTAACCTTCGGCGGTCATAAAGGTTCGGCACTGGCAGCGATGGTGGAGCTGATTGCGGGGCCACTGATTGGCGATATGACCAGTGCTGAGTCTCTTGCGTGGGATAACGGTGCAGGTGGTTTGCCGTATGGTGGAGAGTTGATCCTGGCACTCGATCCGCAGCGTTTTCTTGGTGAGGATGCCGGGAGGCATCTGGCAAGGGCGGAAACACTGTTTAGTCAGATGCAGGCACAGGGCGCGCGCCTGCCGGGAGAACGTCGCTACCAGGCACGATTGCGCAGTGAGCAACAGGGTGTAGAGATCAGCCAATCACTCTATGACGATATTCGATCCTTAAGTAGCTGATAGATACTAAAGGATATACATACACTTAATGGCGGGAAGGATCCCGCCATCTGCGCTATCAAAACAACGTATCCAGCTCTGCCAGTACGTTGTAGTCGTCATCAGTCAATAACAACGTTTTCCATTTGTCGAAGGTCAGGCACGGATGCGATGTACCAAACACCAGAATATCCCCCACCTGCACGTCGCTATTAGCTGACAGTTGCAACATACAGTGCTGATCCATAATGCCGACACTGCGAATAGCCTCAGGATTAAATGCCAGTGATTTGCCGTTGCGATAGTGGGCGACTGGTTGCGGCAGTCCGGCGTCGAAGGCGCAATCACGCTTACCAAAATTAACCACCGCACGATCGGCCTCTGGCACCGATTGCACCATGGCGACCAGTTCCAGTGCAGATGTGAGATCGCCAGCCAGATCGCAAGCCACAGGATCGCGGGCGATCAATTGCTGTTGCGCGATGTCGTAGATCCCGGTGTCGTGAGTGATGTAGCAGCCTGGGCGAATGACGATTCGGCAGTTAGTCGGTTTTTCTGCCGCCAGCCAGATATTGCACACCACGTCATACCAGACCGTGCCTGCTCCGGTGAGAATAAACTCGCCATCAACCAGACTCGCCATATCACAAGCCAGTTGTGCGGCATCCCGTAGCAGAGCTTCTACCTGCGGTTGTGGATCGTCACCGTGTAAAACACCTTCATATAACTCAAGCCCCCGCAGACGTAGCCCTGGTAATTGGGCTGCCTGCTTAGCCAGAGCCAGTGCGGCATCCGTTGAGCGGCAACCACAGCGCCCGCCGGGAACACCCAGCTCAATCATCACGTTCAGCGTCTGTTGCTGGCTGGCAAAAAAGGCAGACAAAGCGCGGGCGTTCTCAATGCTGTCGATACAGCAGATAAAATTGAACGTCGGGTAATGCCGTTGCAACTGGGCAATCAATTGCATATTCGCCTTGCCGACCAACTGGTTAACCATCAGCACTCGCTGAATACCGCTCGCCATTGCCGCACCAGCCTGCCACGCGCTACCGACACCTATTGCCCAGGCGCCAGCCGCCTGCTGCGCCTGAAAAATCCACGGCGTCATGGTGGTTTTACCGTGCGGTGCCAGTGAAACGCCGCGCGCGTCAGCGTAACGCTGCATCCACATAATGTTGTTCTCCAGGGCCTGCTTTTTAATGATCGCGGTAGGTAAACAAACACCTTCGGCAAGGATATTGGCGGGCATTTGCATCAGGGCAGATTTATGGGGAACCAGCGGCTCCGAGTGGTATTTCATAACATTCACCTTTTAAGTTTTTCACCGTATCGGATGTGAGTATCATTTTTAACTAAATGAAATATAAACGTTTAGTTTATTTATCTTATGATTTATGAATAAAAGTATCAGAAAATCATCTGGGTTTTGCGTAGTTTTCCACTGTTTTTCATCCTTGTAAATGGTTAACTTGTCACCATTGCAGAAATGGAGTGACGAACATGCAGGTTGACTGGTTATTCAAAAATGTGACGGTTATCGACGGCAGCGGCGGCCCTGAATTTCGCGGTGACGTGGCAATAACAGGTGATCGGATTGTTGATATTGCCCCTGCGCTTAACGTTACGGCGCAGCAGGTCATTGACGGTGAAGGACGGGTGCTGGCACCAGGGTTTATCGACGTTCATACCCATGACGATATCAACGTTATTCGTATCCCGGAATATCTGCCAAAAATCAGCCAGGGGATCACCACCGTGATTGTCGGCAACTGCGGGATCAGTGCAGCGTCGGCGAAAATGAAAGGCGAAGTCCCTGACCCGATGAATCTGTTGGGGGAAGCGGAGCACTTTATTTATCCCACCGTTGAAAGCTATGCCCAGGCAGTGGAAGCAGCCAGACCGTCACTGAACGTTGGCACACTGATTGGTCATACGGCGCTGCGTAATAATCATATGGACGACCTGTTTCGTCCGGCGACGGCAGATGAAATTGCCGCTATGCGTGCCGACTTACGTCTGGCGTTGAGTCAGGGGGCGCTGGGGTTAAGTTCCGGACTGGCCTATGCCACGGCATTTCAGGCGACTACCGAAGAAGTCATGGCGCTGGCGGAAGAATTAGCTGGTGAGAAGGGCGTTTATACCACTCATCTGCGTTCTGAATTCGAACCGATTCTGGATGCGCTGGATGAGGCGTTTCGTATTGGGCGTCATGGCAAAGTGCCTGTTGTGGTTTCCCACCATAAATGCGCTGGGGCGAAAAACTGGGGGCGGACAAAAGAAACGTTGGCTTTTTTTGACCAAATGCGTCAACACCAGGAAATTGGCTGCGATGTCTACCCTTACTCGGCCAGCTCTTCAACGCTGGATCTCAAACAAGTCACCGACGAATTCGATATTGTGATCACCTGGTCACAAACACATCCGCAGCAGGCCGGGAAAACACTGGCACAAATCGCCATCGACTGGCAGATGAGTATGCTGGAGGCTGCGAAGCTGCTAATGCCTGCCGGGGCTATCTATTACAACATGGACGAGCGCGACGTCCGCCGAGTATTGAGTTATCCGGTCAGTATGATTGGCTCTGACGGCCTGCCTAATGATCCCATGCCGCATCCGCGTTTATGGGGCGCTTTCCCTCGCGTGCTGGGTCACTATTGTCGTGATGAAGGCTTATTCCCGCTGACCACGGCTATCCACAAAATGACCGGGCTTTCTGCCAGCCGTTTTTGTCTACCCCAGCGTGGACTGGTGAAAGTCGGCTATTTTGCGGACCTGGTGTTGTTCGATCCGCAAACCATTCGTGATGTTGCCAGTTTTTCTGATCCCAAACGCCCGGCAGATGGCATTGAGGCGGTGATGGTAAATGGCGTTATGAGCTATGGTCGCGATAAACATATTACAGGCCGTGCGGGCCGTTTCCTGCGCCGCCAGACCTCACATTAAGGAGTGAATATGAGCATTAAACGTTACGGTACGGAAGGTGGAACAGGCACTGGCGGGCAGCATTTGCCGTTTGCCAGGGCGGTTGAGGCGGGCGGCTGGCTGTACGTCTCCGGGCAAACACCCATGAAAAATGGTGAAGTGGTAGAAGGCGGCATCGTTGAACAGTCACGACTGGCGATCCAAAACTGTGTCGACATCATGACTGAAGCCGGTTATAGCCTGGCGGATGTGGTTCACGTGAAAGTGATCCTGACCGACGCCCGCTATTTCCAGTCATTTAATAAAGTATTCAGAGAATTTTTTGGCGAGAATCCGCCTGCACGTATTTGTTGTGTGGCTGATCTGGTTGTCGATTGTAAAGTCGAAGTCGATGTGACCTGTTATAACGCGACCCGCTAATAAATTTAAGAATTAAAAAAACAGACCGCAATTGAGTGCTGAATACATTCAGCACTCCGGGAACTCTTACATTATTTTCTCTCTACTGGCAGGATGTGAATTATGAACAGTCATATCTTTTTAGTCGGCTTTATTATTTATGCCATCGCCATGATTTGGCTTGGTTGGTTTGTTTCTCGTAATCAGAAAAGCGGAGAAGATTTTCTGCTGGGCGGGCGTTCGCTGCCGCTGTTTCTGACGCTGGGTTCAACCGTTGCCACGATGGTTGGCACGGGTTCCAGTATGGGCGCAGTGGGCTTTGGCTACAGTAATGGCTGGGCCGGAATGCTTTATGGCGTCGGTGGGGCCGTAGGTATATTGCTGGTGGCGTGGCTGTTTGCTCCGGTACGTAAATTACGTTTTATGACCATGAGTGAAGAACTCTCTTATTATACTGGCGGGAGTCATTTAATTAAAAATATTGTCGGTCTGATGATATTTATTGCCTCTATTGGCTGGCTGGGCGCGCATATTTTAGGTGGCAGTATGTATCTTGCCTGGGCAACAGGTATTGATCTTACTGTAGCAAAATTAATTATCGCCTTAGCTTTTGCGATTTACGTTATTATCGGTGGTTATTCGGCGGTAGTGTGGACAGACACCATTCAGGCCTTAATTTTGTTCTTTGGCTTTATATTGATGGCTATTCTTGCCGTTGTTCACGTTGGCGGCTGGAGTGCGATTGAACAGGCGATGGACCCAAAAGCGATGAGCCTGTTTGCGATTGATAAAATGGGCGTACTGCCTGCGCTTTCGCTGGCGCTGGTTATTGGCGTTGGTGTACTGGCCACACCGTCTTATCGCCAGCGTATTTACTCGGGTAAAGATGTTCCCTCTGTACGCCGTTCGTTTGTTATTACTGGCGTGTTGTATCTGTTCTTCTCGATTCTGCCTGCCATTATCGGCATGGCGGCGTTCACCATGAACCCGAATCTGGAAAACAGTAACTATGCCTTCTTGTTCGCTACTAGTTTTCTGCCGCCATTGCTTGGCCTGGTGGTACTGATTGCCGGGCTTTCTGCCACCATGTCTTCTGCCAGCTCCGATGCCATCGCAGCGGTGGCGATTATGATGCGCGATGTCTACACCATGATTACCGGCAGAATGCCGCCGGAGAACAAGGCAATCACTTACTCACGCTGGATGCTGACCTTTGTTATTGGCCTCGCATTGGTCTTTGCTCTGACCTCTAACGATATCATCAGCTACATTACCAAAATGATTTCGATGCTGATGTCCGGGCTGTTTATCTGCTCGATTCTCGGTCGCTTCTGGCTACGCTTTAACTGGCAGGGTGCGCTGGCAGCGTTAGTGAGCGGTATGGTGATGTCAATTGTGGTGCTGATGAATGCCGACTGGCTGGCTTACTGGGGTAACCCGTGTATTCCGTCAGTGCTGGGAAGCCTGGTCGCTGGCGTACTGGTGACGCTGGTAACGCCAGCAAGCGAGATCAGCCGGGAAGAAGCTCTGGCTATTATCACCAATGAGCGTGAAAACCAGAGTGTCGTGATCACCAAACCTGAAGAGGCATAACCAATAGTGCTAATCGCCAAGTGGCTGGCGGTTAGCGCCACCCCGGTGGCTGTCTAATGCCAGTTTTATCCGCCGCAGGCGATCTTTCGCCTGCGCTTTATTTGCCATAGCCAGCTCTGTTGCCAGCACATCGATCATCGCGAGCATGGCGTAACGGGAAGGCGTGGGCTTAAAAATGTAATCACTTTCCTGAACCAGCAACGGCAATACCAGATCCACCTGTTCTGCCAGTGGTGTTTGTGCAGGCGTAATGGCGATAACTCGCGCGCCGTACTGACGGGCGATAGCGGCACTTTCGATGATTTCTGGCGTATAGCCGCCGAGTGAAAGAACTATCACCACATCCTGCGGCATCACGGCCGAGCACATCATTCTCATCATGAGTGAATCGTTCTGACTGACCACTGGCAATCCCAGACGGAACAGACGGTACTGGATCTCCTGCGAGCAGATGGTAGAACCGCCGCCCGTTCCCAAGGCAAGAATTTGCCGCGCCTGACTTAACCAACTGACCGCCTGACTGATGGCGTTCATATCCAGTGAGCGACGATGCGTTTCCAGCACGCTGATAATTGATTCGTAGATCCCCTGAACGCCGTCAAGATCCGGTACATCGAGAATAAACCGCTGCCCGATAGCCAGTGACTGCGCCAGTTTGACTTTCAGTTCACGGACATCTTTGCAACCCAATGCACGGGCAAAACGCGTCACCGACGCCTGGCTGGTTTGTGTTAACCGCGCCAGCTCGGCAATTGGCAGTTCCACGGCTGCGGAGACGTCATCAAGAATAAATTGTGCGATACGCTTTTCAGTGGCGGTTAACGCCATAAACCGTTCGGTAATGCAGGAGATGATATCGATGCTATAAGCCATGGGAGTATCACTGATTCAGTAAAAACTGGTACTTTGTACCATAAAAATTGCTCCAGAGTGTGACCCTCATAAAAAATGTAAGTACGCAGCGACAAAAAAACGCTCAACACCGCTCCAGATCATAAAGTTTTCTACCACCAGGCCGACAACCTGAGTATCAGGTCTGGAGGGAAGAGAAACCATGTTTAAACGTATTAAGATCGTGACCAGCTTATTGCTGGTTTTGGCCGTTTTTGGCCTTTTACAACTGACATCAGGCGGTTTGTTCTTTAATGCCTTAAAAAATGACAAAGAAAATTTCTCCGTTTTACAAACCATTCGTCAGCAGCAGTCCACGCTGAATGGCAGCTGGGTCGCGTTGTTGCAGACACGTAACACTCTCAACCGCGCGGGTATCCGCTACATGATGGATCAGAACAATATTGGCAGCGGTTCAACCGTCGCCGAGCTGATGCAGAGTGCCAGTATTTCGCTGAAGCAAGCGGAAAAAAACTGGGCGGACTACGAAGCGTTGCCGCGTGACCCGCGTCAGAGCACAGCCGCAGCAGCGGACATCAAACGTAATTACGATATTTACCACAATGCGCTGGCGGAGCTGATCCAGCTGTTAGGTGCAGGCAAAATCAATGAGTTTTTTGAGCAGCCGACTCAGGGATATCAGGACGGTTTCGAGAAGCTGTATATGGCTTATATGGAGCAAAACGATCGTCTCTACGATATTGCCGTCAGCGATAATAATGCTTCCTACAACCAGGCGATGTGGGTGCTGGTGGGCGTGTTGATCGTCGTGTTAGCCGTCATTGTGGCCGTCTGGTTTGGTATTAAAGCCTCGCTGGTAGCACCAATGAATCGCCTGATCGAAAGCATCTGTCATATTGCTGGAGGGGATTTGGTAAAACCCATTGAGGTGGATGGTTCTAACGAAGTAGGACAACTGGCTCAGAGTTTACGCCATATGCAAAGTGAACTGATGCGTACTGTCGGAGATGTACGTAACGGTGCTAATGCCATTTATAGCGGTGTCAGCGAAATTGCCACGGGTAATAACGATCTCTCATCACGTACTGAGCAGCAAGCGGCTTCACTGGAAGAGACGGCGGCCAGCATGGAGCAACTGACTGCAACGGTGAAACAGAACGCCGAGAACGCGCGTCAGGCCAGTCATCTGGCGTTAAGTGCATCTGAAACTGCGCAACGTGGCGGCAAGGTAGTGGATAACGTGGTGCAGACGATGCGCGATATCTCCACCAGTTCGCAGAAGATTGCCGATATTATCAGCGTTATCGATGGTATTGCCTTCCAGACCAACATTCTGGCTTTGAACGCAGCGGTAGAAGCGGCGCGCGCGGGTGAGCAAGGGCGTGGTTTTGCGGTAGTTGCGGGGGAAGTGCGTAACCTGGCGCAGCGTAGCGCCCAGGCGGCCCGTGAAATTAAAAGCCTGATTGAAGACTCCGTAAGTAAAGTGGATGTCGGATCTACGCAGGTCGAAAGTGCCGGGGAAACCATGACAGAGATTGTCAGCGCCGTAACACGCGTTACTGACATTATGGGAGAAATCGCTTCAGCCTCTGATGAGCAAAGCCGTGGCATTGATCAGGTTGGTTTAGCGGTTGTCGAAATGGATAGGGTAACGCAACAGAACGCCGCGTTAGTGGAAGAGTCTGCTGCCGCTGCCGCCGCGCTGGAAGAGCAGGCCAGCCGTCTGACCGAAGCCGTGGCGGTGTTCCGTATACAGCAAACGCAACAGCGTCAGCATGAAGCTTTACCAGTGGTAAACGCAGCGTTGCCGGTTGTTGTGCCGCGCAAAATTGCCGTCGCTGATAGCGGGGATAACTGGGAAACGTTTTAATCGCCATGAAAAATGCCCGATAAGCAAAATGCTATCGGGCATAGGGAGATTAATCTTTACGTGGGTCGTTGATCGGCTGACGAACCAGGAAGATGTACGCCAGCGCACCAGCCGCGGTGACGCAACCGCAGATGATGAGTGCCAGATGGAATGAGTGTGTGGTATCAACAATAAAACCGGTAATAATCGGCGCGAAAGAGGCGCAGATGAAGCTGGCAAAGTTCTGGATACTGCCCACCGACGCAGTCATGCGAGAAGCGACTGCGACGTGGATCAATCCCCAGCAGGATGTTCCGGCAAAGTGAATACAGAACAGTGCCATACCAATCAGCAGAACCGCCGTCATGGATGTTGTCGCTTGCGGTACTACCAGCGTAAAGGCGGCAGAACAGAACATCCCGGCAATAATGCAGATCTTCCGGCTCTTAATCGGAGCCATTCCCCCTTTGACCAGCCAGTCGGTAACGTAACCGTTGACCAGCATCCCGGCAGCCCCAAACAGGAAAGGGATAGCCGCCATCAACCCTGTGCTTTTTAAATCCAGGTTATAGGCTGTTTGCAGGTAACCAGGAAGCCAGGCCAGATACAGCCACGCAGTGTAGTTGATGCCACTGAATCCGAGCATCATTCCCCACATTGTGCGGTTACGGAACAGGCTGCGCCATTCGGCAGAACTGAGCGGATCTCGGCAGGCATTGACGCTACCAGCATTGAGATAAGCTTGTTCAACGGCAGTCAGTTCTACGTGCTCGCGGTTGCGATAGAGCATATACCAGCCGATGGCGAGAAAAATACCCAACACACCAATGGTAATAAACATCCCGCGCCAACCCATCACCAGCATCATCGCCGCCAGAATCGGTGGGCTTACGGCTACGCCAATGGTAGAAGCTGCGTTGAAGAAGCCCATCGGGCGTCCGCGCTCTTTGATGTTGAACCAGTCGTTAATGACTTTTACACCGCATGGGTTCATCGGCGCTTCACCAATCCCCATACCGATACGAACCAACACGAACTGCGTAAAGCTGTGCACCATGCCAGACATTGCCTGGAACAGTGACCAGAAGAACATCCCAAGGCCCAGCATTAGTCGCGGGCTTTTGCGATCCAATAGCGGGCCGCAAGGGAGTTGCGCAATCCCGTAAGCGAGTGAAAACACGGAGAGCAAAGCGCCGATCTCGGTGGCACTTAACCCCAGTTCTTCACGAATCGTTAAATTTGCTACCGACAGCGAACTGCGGTCGAGATAATTGATTACCGCCGCAAAAAATAATAATAACATGGCGGTGGTTTGAATGCGTTTAATTCTGGCGCTGCGTTGAACTAATCCATCTGGTGGCACGGGAATATCTGCCAACGAAGATGCAGTAAACGAAGAATGCGGATCGAGGTTGATATTTTCTTTTTCCACGCCGGACTCCTGTATTTATAATTTTAATTGGTTTGCGTAATTATGCATTACGCAAGGTTGATATTAATGGCAGGTTAAAGTTTTAGGACTTTACTGCCGCTCACAAAACATTTTTAGTCGACTGATTGTGAGCATAGGTAAGTGGAAATTTTCCGGTATTTATCTTTTAATAAAACCGTGCACTCGCTAATAGTTTGCTGTTTTTAATCCGTACTTAATGAGCATGATGTTTGTTCTCATTAATGGAGCGAATCATTGATTGTTTAGCTGAATTCAAATGGTTACGGAGCGCAAGGGTGGCATCCAGGTCACTGCGGCAAATCAAGGCGCTGAGAATGGTCATGTGCTCATCGACGGCAATGATATTACGCTGTTTAAGATCGCTTTCGTCCCATTGATAGTGAAAATGAAAGATGATTGAGATTATCTCAATCGATTGATCAAAAAAGATATTATCGGCAGCTGAAAGCAGTAAGGAGTGAAAATCTCTGTCCAGTTGGGAGAACATACGAAAGCTATTGCCGATGTTGTCTCGTAGTAGGCGATGACGTTCGAGCATGCTTTTCGCCTGCAGCCAGTGGGGATCATGATCAGGCAGGTCAAGAAAGTGCTCAAGTGAATGTGTTTCGAGCATTTCACGCAGTTCAAACAGCTGCTCGGCGTAGGGTTGATCGAATTGCTTCATGCACCACTGACCGCGTTTTTCGCTTTGAATAAGATTATACCGACCGAATTTTAAAAGGTATTCCCTCACTACCACCGGGCTGACACCCGCGGCTCGCGCCAGTTGCAGTTCAGAAAAAGTTTCCCCAGGGCGTAACTGGCGCTGGTTTATCATAGTGAAAAAAGCCTGTTCAAACATTTTGTTTTGCTCACTCATTGAAGCGATAGTGCAGGCGAAACCGTCATCGTAGTCAGGTTTGCGCGTAATAACATGGTCATTTCCGACCTGTGTCAGGACGCCGCATTCGCGTAAGTGGCTGAGAATATGCCGCACTGTGGTGCGACTGATGTTGTACATTTCCGCCAGCGCGCTTTGCGATGGAAGTGGTGAAGGGACATGACCACGCGCCATATCATCAATGACCTGGTTAATCACATTGTGGCGTAAATTTTGCGAACGACTCATATTTTCTCCTTGTGAGTCCATTAAAACCATATTTAAAACATTTTTATGTGTGTGTTTTCACAAAATAGATTTTCTGTTTTGCTGTCATTTTTAATTTTCATTGATATCTATTGCAACAAAGAATGGAGAACAGAATCATGTCTACGATGAAATTTTTAATTTGTCAGCAGCCGAAAGAATTAATCTGGAAACAACGCGAGATACCTATTCCGGGTGACAACGAAGCATTAATTAAAATTAAAGCCGTCGGAATTTGTGGTACCGATATTCATGCCTGGAGGGGGAATCAACCATTTTTTAGTTATCCACGCGTTTTAGGCCATGAAATATGTGGGGAGATTGTTGGATTGGGAAAAAATATTGCTGATCTTATAAATGGACAGCAAGTTGCGGTAATTCCGTATATTTCTTGTCAGGAATGCCCGGCGTGTAAAAGCGGTCGCACCAATTGCTGTGAAAAAATTTCGGTCATTGGCGTGCATCAGGATGGCGGTTTTAGTGAGTATTTGAGCGTGCCGGTGGCGAACATTTTGCCTGCGGATGGTATTGATCCGCAGGCGGCAGCGTTGATTGAACCTTTCGCTATTAGCGCTCATGCGGTTCGTCGCGCAGCAATTGCGCCAGGTGAGCAGGTGCTGGTGGTCGGGGCGGGACCAATTGGTCTGGGCGCGGCAGCAATCGCTAAAGCCGATGGCGCACAGGTGGTGGTGGCGGATACCAGTCCGGCGCGGCGTGAGCATGTGGCAACGCGTCTGGAGTTACCCGTGCTGGACCCGTCAGCCGAGGATTTTGACGCGCAGCTGCGAGCGCAGTTTGGTGGTTCGCTGGCGCAGAAAGTGATCGACGCGACAGGTAATCAACATGCGATGAATAACGCCGTTAATCTGATTCGTCATGGCGGCACGGTGGTATTTGTCGGTCTGTTTAAAGGCGAGTTGCAGTTCTCCGATCCGGAATTCCATAAAAAAGAAACGACGATGATGGGTAGCCGAAATGCCACGCCGGAAGATTTCGCGAAAGTCGGGCGGCTGATGGCGGAAGGGAAAATTACTGCCGACATGATGTTAACCCATCGCTATCCATTCGCCACGCTGGCAGAAATCTATGAGCGCGATGTGATTAACAATCGTGAGTTGATTAAGGGCGTGATTACTTTCTGATAATGCGAGTTGCCATGCAGCGCCCGGGGAAATGTTGGGCGCTGTTTTTTCTGTTTCTTAATAATGTGTTGTAGGTCGGAGAAGGCGTGTAGGTCGCACCTTATGCGACCTACAAATCAGTCAGGAATTATCCTTCACGCGCCACCACTTTAATTTCCACCATGCCAATGCCGAGCTTACGCGGCGAGTGTCCGAGGATATTCCCTTCGTTGGTTGAGACAGGTTCTGGCGGAACAATTACCAGCGTGTCGGCATCGGTTGGGTTCTCGAAATGCAGCGTGGTGGTGGTCACTTCATTGTCCAGCATGATGGTTTGTTCTTCGTTGCCTACGCGGACCGGAATGGGACGGCTGGCGTTATTACCATATGCTTTGGCGGTAATCACCAGGTCAAATTTCTTCGGCAGCGGATGCTTGTACTCGATTTTTACTTCATCGCCCAGCTGCGCGTTGGACCAGCGGCCCCACGACTCCGGACGGGAAATCCCGCTAAACTGTTTCACTTCTTCCGGTGCACCCGCGACGTTAAAAATGAAACTGTCGGCTTTGTAGCGAATATCGTTATCGACAATCTTCAGCGTATCGACATTGCCTTTGTAGCGTTCCATATCGATGACGGTATCTTTAAATGTGGTTTTGCCCTTCCACGTCGTTTTATCAACATGTTGAACAATTTGCTGACCACCAAGCTGCCCCTGGGAAACACACCAGTCAGTGGAGAGAGCCAACTCTGGCGCCCATAGCTGCGCCATCTTGTAGCAGCGATCAACCCAGACGAAATTGTCGCGCGGAGCGAAATCGGCCAACTGGAAACGAAGTGGTGCAGAATATTCGCTTTCTGGCAGTGGTTCCACACGTTTATCCGACACGCGTAACAGCAGCGGCAGACGGAAATGGGTACCCGAGAAGGCGATCATGTTTTTATTCTGATCGATGGTGAACTCTTTCATCTCGGTGGGGAATTTCCACAGACGAATGATATCGGGCTTCCACGCCAGCACTTTCTCTTTAATGTTGAGGAACACTTCCGACATGGATTGACCAGAGAGGCTACTACGCCCAAGGCCGATAAAGTTATCGCCACCAAGAATATCCAGCACTGTAGCGCCGTTATCCATGGTGTTGCGCTTCACCGCCAGCGTCTCTTGCTGTGGCTTATCGCCACGGATGACGAAAAACAGGTTGTTACGATCCTGTTTATTAAGGTATTTCCACGCCGTGTTGTTCATCGCTAAATGGTCAGATGAGACGACGATGACGGTATCTTTAAACCACGGTGACGCTTTGATTTTATTGATAAACGTCGCGATGTTCTCCTGGCTGCAACTTACCGCGCTGAATGATTGATTCGGCTTACCGTCAAAATCATATTTTTTGCGGTTGCAGGTGCGAGAGATAAAACCATCCGGGTGATGGGTATCGACCGTCAGAGTAAACAGTGAGAATCGCTGACCAGAGCGGGAAAGCTCTTCAAACTTTTTCCACGCTTCATCCAGCACGGTATCGTCGTAGAATCCCCAGTCGTTGCGATAATGCGGATCCGCCACCACACTTTTCAGCTCTTCTGCACCATACAAATGGTCGAAACCGTGTGATTTCAGGAACACATCTTTACCCGCAAAACGCAGGTTAGCCCCTTGCACAAAATAGTTCTGATAACCGGAGTTTTTCAGGATATCGCCAAGACAGATGTTCTGCGGGAAGAAGCTGGAAACCGAGGCAGAGGCGTTACCTTCAAACGGGGCAAACAGTGGAATCCCGCACTGAGACGCCACCATGCCCGCGATAGTGTAATCCGTTCCTGGCAGTTGTTGAGTATGACTGAAATCCAGCCCTTCATTTTTCAGTGCGCCCAGTTCGGGAGTGAGGTCTGGAAAAGCGTCGTTATCAAAATAGGTCCGCTCCAGACTCTCACCATAGATATAAACCAGGTTAAGTTTGGGGGCAGGGATGGTTTTCGACGGTTCTTTATAATAAGCCGCAAAGTCAGGATCGCCGTCGCGTGACTGGGATTTTACCAGCTCCGTTATCTGGCGAAACGCCGGGCTGGCGTCCACAGAACCCAGCGCCAGTAAGAGCGCCAGCAGGCTGTAGCCAAAATGGTGAGGATGATGACGGCGTCGGCGTAGGATCCAGCCCAGCGCGCCGAAAACTACCGCCAGTGCCAGCACGATACCAACTCCCGGCAGGATATATTTGCTGACGCCAGCACCGGTCAGGCTGTTAGTTAAGGTATAGAGCACCGCGTCGTTAATGCCGTCGCCAGTAAAATAGTCACTGGCAAACAGGGTAATGTTTAAAACGACAAATAACCCCAGTACCGTTAACGTGGCGGCAAACCACCAGGTGTTACGTCCCGCTTTCCATGCGTAGATCAGCACAGAGGCGAGAAATAGGGCGAAAGAGAATAGTTCTGACAACGGGCGATCCTCACTAAAACAGGCCGGTTAGCCGATGTTTAAGATTTTTTGAGAAACACAATGTAATGGTGCTGCCATATAGCTGCAATTCTAGTGTCAAAAAAATGCGATGTTGTTAGGAATTAGTTTATAAACAGACTTTTTTGCGCAAGAAAGCTTCCCGTGTAACAGAGGGAAAGACGTCCAGAAACAGGGAAAAGAGCGGGGAAGGGCCGCGTTAGCTTGTTAATAGCTAAAACGCGGCGTTATGCGGATCAGGAAATAAAGTTCAGACCTTGCTTTAACACCAGATCGCAGGCTTTGGTTTTTACCTTTTCAGCCAAAGGCGTCGTACCGATGTTGTCCAGATTAAGCTGCTGACCATCTTTGGTTTTTAGCAAACCCTGAATGCCATCCAGATAGTTGGTATCTTCTTTCTGCTCTTCGCTGTTCAGGCCCAGCTTCTCCAGGACCTGATTTTTGATATTTTCCGCATCGGTAACTGAAGCCAGCTTTTGCTTCGCGCAGTATTGCAAAATGCCTGCGGCATTGTTCATGTTGTCTGCGCTTAACGCCTGGTTGCCACTACTAAGCAGATTAGTTAATGAGGCGAGCGACCAACCGCCTTCCTGTGTGGTGCTGTTTTGGTTGCTTAACTCGCTGGCGGCGCTGGAAAGCGCATCTTTCCAGGACGCGGCATGCACCCCGGTGGAAATTAATGCGCTGGTGGCAATTGCACAGCACAGAAGGTGTTTAATAGTTTTCATCATCATTACTCAAGGTGGAATTGTGTCGCAGTATAGCGCCGGAAAGGAGGATTAATACTCTTTACCCGTTACCCGGCTACGATAGCTTTCCCAGTTAAAAATAACCCACAGACTGTTACCCAGGCGCATACGATCCATAACGCGTTCGCCCAGTAACTTGGTCATCTCTTCCATATTGCTGTTGGTCAGCATCCCGGTCGGGCGTTTGGAAGAAGAGCGGCGATCGACGATCTGGTTGATGATCACTTTTTCGTATTTCGATTCGGTCTGCACGCCGATCTCATCGATCACCAGCAGATCAACGTTGCTCAGATCGTTAAGCAGTTGTTCTTCGCTGGTACCGCTATTTCTGAAGGTATCTTTCATCGCCGACATAATATCGGCCACGGTGATGATCAATACGGATTTACCGCGTAGCAGCAGTTCGTTGCAGATTGCCGCCGCCAGATGGTTTTTGCCAGTTCCCGGCTTGCCAGAAAAGATAAAGCTGGCGATGTTGCCGTCGAACTCTTCGACATACTGGCGCGCTTTGCTCAACGCATTCATCTGCCCTTCGCACTCAACACGATAGTTCTCAAAGGAGCAGTTTTGATGCAGTGGACGAATGCCAGAGCGGTTAAAGGTTCGCTGCATTTTCATCGCCCGATTCTCGCGCTCAAGAGCGGCGGCGCGGAGCGCCCCTTGTTCTTTCTGCCATGCCAGAAGTTCTTCACCCGTTTTGAAGGCGGGTTTGATATGGGCTGGCATCATTTTTTGCAGACGTTGCATCAGGTCGCCAACGTTTTTCATCGTTACCCTCTGAATCCCGGTGGAATTTGGCTGTCAGGTTCACTGACTGTGTTCACATCTCGTTTCGTTAATCCGCCATTGCTGGCACGACCTATTTGCAGGCTGCGCGCCAGTTTTTGTTGCCACTGCACATGATGGAAGACTTTGCCTTCCGCCTGCCAGTAAGCAATAAATGACGCCAGTTCTTCGGCAGTCACCGGCTCTTTTAGCGCCATGCCCCATAATGCCGCCTGACGGATAAAGTCGGTATCGGGTTGCCAGTCTGGGTACATGGCGAATTTGCCCATGGGTACGGCAACGGGGGCGGCTTGCGGTTCCTGATAGAGTTGATCGTCCAGGGCCACGTCACTTCCCGGACGCGTCAGTTTTTCTTCCAACGCCAGCAGTTCAGCAAGACGCGCGGGCGTAACGGCATAAAACGCCGGGGCATTGTTGGCAAATACGGCAACCATGCCGCCTTCTGCTTTTGCCAGAACGGTTTGGTGATCGTGTACCAGGGCGTCAATACCAACGACGTCCGGGGTCAAAACTCTGGAAGACATACTGTTTCTCAATATGGAACGATGAACGAGAAGGGAGATTACTTTTATAGTAACACACGGATGAGGCCAGGCAGCCTCTCATCCATGTGCTTTAAGCGAGGCAATTTTATACGCGGGGGCGCTTGCGGTACAACCACAATCCAGGAACGGAAAGACCGATGGATAACGCGCCAACAATTGATGAAGCGGTAAGAAAGTTAGTTAACAGGGTAATCATTAACGGTTCGCTGTAACCTAACTGACTGATTTTTACCGCTGAAATCATTGCAGTATACGCCGGGATGCCCGGGAACATCGGAATGACAGCCGCCACGGTAAAGACTTTCGGGTGCGCCAGATACCAGCGCGACCACTGAATACCAATGGTGCCGACCAGTAGCGAAGCCATAAACGTCGACCACTCAATATTGAGTCCGGTAGTCATTAAAATCATTCGCGAACCATGACCCATCGCGCCAAGCAGCGCACACCAGCGTAATGCCCGGATTGGCACGTTGAACACCATCGCAAAGCCGACCGCTGGGATTGCCGCGAGAATCATATCCTGCGCTAATGCTAATAGAAATTCGATTACACCCATCCGCGTAGCCCCCAAATTGTGAGTGCCATCACCACGCCAACGCAGGTTGCCAGTGTCAGCAGGCTGGCAATCGCCCAGCGTGCCAGTCCGGTATTTATATGACCTTTAAACATATCGGCTACAGCATTTATCAACGGAAAACCCGGCACCAGTAAAAGAACACTGGCCGCCATTGCCACAGTAGGCGTATGACTGAATGTCGGAAGTTGTAGAAGGAGGCCAGAAATTGTGGTGGCGGCGAAGGCAGTGATGCAAAAGTTTATTTGTGGATGGAGGTGGCGTTGTGCCAGTAGCTGGCGGATATACATGGCGATCATACTGGCGAAGAATGTAATCAACGCCCCATCCCAACCACCGTTATTCAGTTTACAGAAACAGGCGCAAGAGAGTCCCACCATCAAAGCGACCAGCCAACGCGGATAGCGCAGGGGATGTATTTGGCTAAAACGTTTCTCAACACCTTTGTAATCCAGCAGCTTATGTTCCGCCAGAATCACAATGTGTTGTACCTCAGTAACCATATGCATATTAATGCCGCGATCGTGGTTTTTGCGCGTAGATGTCAGACATTGACCATCTTTAATGGTGGTCAGTACGATAGCATTGGAAGAGATGGAGCTTTCAACGCAGTCCATCCCTAACGCCCGACCCAGTCGTGAAGAAAGCTCGTCAACCAGCGCGCTCTCCGCCCCGTGCTGTAAAAGAAATAATCCGCACTGGATACATAGCCGTGTAACGGCTCGCTGTTGCTCTGTTTGCATAACTCGCCCTTTGTCATAGACGCGTTGCGTATTTTTCAAAAAATGAGAACCCTTTTGTATCACGAAGCATGGCTGTTTTGACGTTGGTTAAGATCAAAATTGCGCTGATTAATCCTGGTTGCGGTGATGAGTTCGCGGAAGGGAAACGGTGCAAGTTTTGAGTGGAATAAATAATTCCATGAATATTATCATTAAAATGAATTTATTGTTTTGTTTTTACGCGTTTGAGTAATGGCCGGTGAAATCATTTTTTTCGGTTTCTGGTAAGAAATACACTTCAGTTTTTATTGGTTTTTTTCTTGATATTCTGGCTAAAGGCGTTTCATTTAACTTTTATTCGTTATTTTAAATGATATCTTAAACTGATTGATTTTGAGGATGTTGATTAAGTATTTCTAACAACATAATTTAGATATTTTAAATGTGTCAGAGGTATTTTTCCAGGTTATTATTTGATGCTAGTCTCCTGAAACATACAAAGGATTTTTTGTGTGGCTGGGGTAAACTGATATGAAGTGAATGCTAAGGATAAATTATTCGCTGAATCTATTAATTTATTGGAATTATTTAAAGGATGAATATTCTGAATAAACCATCATAATTTATAGACAGTGGATGTGGAGGATATATGTTGCCAGGATGCTGCAAAAATGGAATTGTTATCAGTAAAATACCCGTTATGCAGGCAGGGTTAAAAGAGGTCATGAGGACCCATCTCCCTGAATACGATATAACGAGTAGCACCTCTGCGGAGGAGCTGACCATATTACAATTACGTCGGGCTGGGTTAGTTATTGCCGATTTAGCCGGACAAACAGAAGACCCGCGTTCTGTTTGTGAACATTACTATTCATTGATCTCACAATACCGGGAAATTCATTGGGTTTTCATGGTTTCGCGAGCCTGGTACTCTCAGGCGGTGGAGCTGCTTATGTGTCCAACTGCGACGTTACTGTCCGATATCGAGCCCATTGAGAATCTGGTCAAGACCGTTCGTTCCGGCAATGTCCATGCAGATCGCATCAGCGCCATGCTGACTTCGCCTGCAATGCCGGAAATTCAGGAATTTGGTTATCGCACCGTGATTCTTACCCTTTCTGAACGCAAGGTACTGCGGCTGTTAGGTAAAGGATGGGGCATCAACCAAATAGCTTCATTGCTTAAGAAAAGCAATAAAACCATCAGCGCACAAAAAAACAGTGCGATGCGTCGGCTGGCAATTCACAGTAACGCTGAGATGTATGCATGGATTAATAGCGCACAGGGGGCAAGGGAACTTAACTTGCCTTCTGTTTATGGAGATGCCGCGGAATGGAACACAACCGAATTAAGAAGAGAAATGTCGCACTCATAGAAAAGTGCGTCATGAGCAGTATCGGTATTGAGAGTTTATTCAGAAAGTTTGCGGGTAATCCTTATAAACTCTATACGTACACCAGCCAGGAGGCTTTTCAGGATGCTATGTCGCGGGTTTCATTTGCGGCGGTCATTTTTTCTTTTTCTGCCATGAGAACTGAGCGCAGGGAGGGATTATCTTGTCTGACTGAGCTGGCAATCAAATTTCCACGTACCCGGCGTTTGGTTATTGCGGATGATGATATTGAAGCGCGGTTGATTGGCTCATTATCGCCTTCTCCTTTGGATGGTGTGTTAAGTAAAGCATCAACACTGGATGTTTTTCACCAGGAGCTGTTTCTGTCATTAAATGGCGTACGTCAGGCGACCGATCGACTGAACAACCAGTGGTATATTAATCAAAGCCGGACGCTGAGCCCGACGGAGAGGGAAATATTACGGTTTATGTCGCGTGGCTACTCAATGACGCAAATTGCTGAACAGCTTAAACGCAATATAAAAACGATCCGCGCGCATAAATTTAATGTGATGTCGAAACTGGGTGTCAGTTCTGATGCCGGATTGCTTGAGGCGGCAGATATTCTGTTATGTATGCGGATTTCAGAAACAAGTAATGTGTTGCATCCATATTAATCTACTTAATGCCGGGTTTATCCTCCCGGCAGTGTGCTTATTTCAGCGTGCAATCCCCACACTGTTGCACATCCGGTAAGCGATAACGCTGGCAACAGGTGCGGCGCACCAGCAGGCCGTCGCGCAGCACGACTGTGCGCCATAATGGATTATCTTCGCCGCTGGAGAGCGTTTTCTCAAAGAACAGGGCATGGCGGAGCGATTCAACTAACGCCTCGCCAAGCAACTGCTTCATCTCGGTCAGATACCAGTTAATCAAATAACCGGTATTACTCCAGATAAGTTTGCCGTTAATTTCACCTGTCGCTTCTAATGCCTGCACAACCGGAACCAGCGCCTGGCTGATTAACGTTTCCATTCGCTGCTGTGGCGAATGTGATGTTGCGTTTTTATCTTCACACACATCGACCCAGAAACAGGCAGCACGACCGGTTTCGTGAAACTCAACGTGGAAATGTTCCGCCGACACATCTAACGCTTTATCCTGCGTCAGCAGCGCCAGCATTAATGGCGGCACCATCAGGCCGATATACCATTGCGCCCACAGTGAGATCAGCGGTTTGTTCTCGCGGATCATCATTGGTTGATTGCGGTAGATATGATCGGAATAGACCGCCAGTAGAGAACTTAGCGCATTGGGAGAGGACCATTGCGCCAGCGTCATGGCACTAAGCGGGGCGGGTTCATCCAGACGGATAAACTCCAGCAAATGTTGACGATGTTCGGCGATCGTCGCGCGAACCGCTTGTGCAAGCGTGGGATCTTGCGGCTTGAGATGCGTTCGCCAGATAACATCTTCATAGAGCGGTGCGGAACGATAGGCCATAATCGTGATAGTAATCTAAATGATAATGATTGCTAATCCTAGCGATAGGTTTACCCGATAGCAAGGGATTTCTCTGGCTTGCAAATGATAAAAATTATCATATGATATTGGTTATCATTATCAATGAAAGAGATCAAACCATGTTGCAACGTATGCTGGGCAGTGGCTGGGGAGTGTTGCTGCCAGGATTGCTGATTGCAGGGCTGATGTATGCGGATTTATCGCCGGATCAGTGGCGGATTGTCATTCTGATGGGATTAGTATTGACGCCGGTGATGCTGTATCACAAACAGTTACGGCATTACGTTTTGCTACCATCGTGCCTGGCGCTTAGTGCTGGCATCATGCTGATGATAATGAACGGGAATCAGGGATGATAAAACAGGGAAGGAAGTAAAGATAATTGGTGCGAGGGGGGGGACTTGAACCCCCACGTCCGTAAGGACACTAACACCTGAAGCTAGCGCGTCTACCAATTCCGCCACCTTCGCACAGTCATCTTACTTTTTTTGATATCGCCTCGTTTGGTGCGAGGGGGGGGACTTGAACCCCCACGTCCGAAAGGACACTAACACCTGAAGCTAGCGCGTCTACCAATTCCGCCACCTTCGCCCAATGCGAGCAATATCAACGTGGTTTTTGGTGCGAGGGGGGGGACTTGAACCCCCACGTCCGAAAGGACACTAACACCTGAAGCTAGCGCGTCTACCAATTCCGCCACCTTCGCATACCATCAATTCTTAAAAAAGAATTGCTACCACGGAGGCGCATTCTAGTGGTTTTCAGCTTTTCGTCAATAGTTAATTATCGCCTGATGTGTAATTGCTGGAAAAATGGCCATCAGCGGATTGTGGATAATTCGTTTGTCGGTCAGATAAGGCGTTCACGCCGCATCCGACACGGCTTGCGGGTGCAGATGCCAGATGCGACGCTGGCGCGTCTTATCTGGCCTACGAAGGGCTAACGTGCAGGTTTTGTAGGTTGTATAAGGCGTTCACGCCGCATCCAGCACGGTATGCGGCGACAGGTGCCAGATATTTAACCTTTCTTCGCCTGGCGGGTCATAATGGCGCGATACACCTTGAAGCGCCCGGTTTGCGCGATAACTTCATGGAAGCCAAATGTCTCATCCAGCACATCCGGGTAAGGCAGGAAGGCGTTCGCTACAATCCGCAATTCACCGCCGCTGTTAAGATGACGCACCGCGCCGCGAATTAGCGTTTGCGCCGCATCCAGGCTGGTTTGCATCCCATCGTGGAACGGCGGGTTGGAGATGATCATATCAAAACGACCTTTCACCTCGGAAAAGACGTTGCTGGCAAAGACTTCACCTTCAACACCGTTGGCCGCAAGCGTCGCACGGCTGGCTTCTACCGCCGGGGCAGAGACATCGCACAAGGTGAGACGAATTTTCGGCGAATGGCGCGCAAAGGCAACTGAAAGCACACCCGCGCCACAGCCGACATCCAGCACTTTACCTTTCGTGTGCGGGGTTAACGTCGAGAGCAGCAACTGGCTACCGACATCCAGACCGTCGCGGCTAAACACGCCAGGCAGCGTTTTGACCGTCAGGCCATCGACGCTGTATTCGCCCCAGAATTTATCGGCATCAAATACCGGCTGTTTTTCCAGACGACCAAAATAGAGGCCACAGCGACGGGCGCTGTCGACTTTATTCAACGGCGCATAATCGGCCAGCATCTGCTCGGCGCTGCGCACGCCGCTGCGGTTTTCACCAACAACAAAAATATCCGTCCCCACCGGCAGCAGAGAAAGTAAATTCATCAACTGGAACTGGGCTTCTGGTTTATTCTTCGGCCAGTAGTAAATCAGCGTATCGCAATCTGCGACATCATCCGCTGTGGCGACCAGACTAAAACGGGCGTTATCCCCCATCTGGCGGCTTAACACCTGCCAGTGGTGGAATTGCTGGGTATGAGCACGGCTGGCCGCGGTATCTAAACGCGCGGGCAGCTCATCCTGTAAGTCTCCGGCAAACAGAATACGGCTTTGTTCGAAATCATCACTGTGACGCAGCAAGACTTCACTTGCCGGGGTAAATGCAGACATGGAATGCTCCTCAATTGATACTGGCGGCGATTATAGCCATATGTTGGCGCGGTATCGACGAATTTGCTATATTTGCGCCCCTGACAACAGGAGCGATTCGCTATGACATCCCGACGAGACTGGCAGTTACAGCAACTGGGCATTACCCAGTGGTCGCTGCGTCGCCCTGGCGCGTTGCAGGGGGAGATTGCCATTGCGATCCCGGCACACGTCCGTCTGGTGATGGTGGCAAACGATCTTCCCGCCCTGACCGATCCACTGGTGAGCGACGTTCTGCGTGCATTAACCGTCAGCCCCGATCAAGTGCTGCAACTGACGCCAGATAGGATCGCGATGCTGCCGCAAGGCAGTCGCTGCAACAGCTGGCGGTTGGGTACTGACGAACCGCTATCACTGGAAGGCGCTCAGGTGGCATCACCGGCGCTCACCGAATTACGGGCAAACCCAACGGCACGCGCCGCATTATGGCAACAAATTTGCACATATGAACACGATTTCTTCCCTCGAAACGACTGATTTACCAGCGGCTTTCCACATTGAACAACGCGCCCACGCCTTTCCGTGGAGTGAAAAAACGTTTGCCAGCAATCAGGGCGAGCGTTATCTCAACTTTCAGTTAACGCAAAACGGCAAAATGGCGGCGTTTGCGATTACGCAAGTGGTGCTGGATGAAGCTACATTGTTCAATATTGCGGTCGATCCCGACTATCAGCGTCAGGGGCTGGGTAGGGCGCTGCTGGAGCATCTGATCGACGAACTGGAAAAACGCGGCGTGGCGACGCTCTGGCTGGAAGTCCGTGCCTCAAACGCTGCCGCCATTGCCCTGTACGAAAGTTTAGGCTTTAACGAGGCGACGATTCGCCGCAATTACTACCCCACCACGGACGGTCGCGAAGACGCCATCATCATGGCGTTGCCAATCAGTATGTAAGACAAGGTGGAATAATGAAGTGGGACTGGATTTTCTTTGATGCCGATGAAACGCTGTTTACCTTTGACTCATTCACCGGCCTGCAGCGGATGTTTCTTGATTACAGCGTCACCTTTACCGCTGAAGATTTTCAGGACTATCAGGCCGTTAACAAGCCACTGTGGGTGGATTATCAAAACGGCGCGATCACTTCATTACAGCTTCAGCACGGGCGTTTTGAGAGCTGGGCCGAACGGCTGAACGTCGAGCCGGGTAAACTCAACGATGCCTTTATTAATGCGATGGCGGAAATCTGTACGCCGCTGCCGGGCGCAGTTTCCCTGCTTAACGCCATTCGTGGCAACGCCAAAATCGGCATCATCACCAACGGCTTTAGCGCTTTGCAACAGGTGCGTCTGGAACGCACGGGTCTGCGTGATTACTTCGATTTGCTGGTGATTTCCGAAGAAGTTGGCGTTGCCAAACCGAATAAGAAAATTTTCGATTATGCGCTGGAACAGGCAGGCAATCCTGACCGTTCACGCGTGCTGATGGTTGGCGACACTGCCGAGTCCGATATTCTCGGTGGCATCAAAGCCGGGCTTGCGACCTGCTGGCTGAATGCGCACAATCGCGAGCAACCAGAAGGCATCGCGCCCACCTGGACCGTCTCTTCGTTGCACGAACTGGAGCAGCTCCTGTGTAAACACTGATTGCCTCCCCCCCGTTGATGGGTAAAATAGCCGCAATTTTTCGTTTTCAACAAGCGCGGCGCGATGCCGCTTACTCAAGAAGAAAGAATTATGACGTTGTCTCCTTATTTGCAAGAGGTGGCGAAGCGCCGCACTTTTGCCATTATTTCTCACCCGGACGCCGGTAAAACTACCATCACCGAGAAGGTGCTGCTGTTCGGACAGGCCATTCAGACCGCCGGTACAGTAAAAGGCCGTGGTTCCAACCAGCACGCTAAGTCGGACTGGATGGAGATGGAAAAGCAGCGTGGGATCTCCATTACTACGTCTGTAATGCAGTTCCCTTATAAGGATTGCCTGGTTAACCTGCTCGACACCCCGGGGCACGAAGACTTCTCGGAAGATACCTATCGTACCCTGACGGCGGTGGACTGCTGCCTGATGGTTATCGACGCCGCAAAAGGTGTAGAAGATCGTACCCGTAAGCTGATGGAAGTTACCCGTCTGCGCGATACACCGATCCTCACCTTCATGAACAAACTTGACCGTGATATCCGCGACCCGATGGAACTGCTCGATGAAGTTGAAAACGAGCTGAAAATCGGTTGTGCGCCGATCACCTGGCCGATTGGCTGCGGCAAGCTGTTTAAAGGCGTGTACCACCTTTATAAAGATGAAACCTATCTCTATCAGAGCGGTAAAGGCCACACCATTCAGGAAGTCCGCATTGTTAAAGGGCTGAATAACCCGGATCTCGACGCAGCTGTCGGTGAAGATCTGGCACAACAACTACGTGACGAACTGGAACTGGTGAAAGGCGCGTCTAACGAGTTCGACAAAGAATTGTTCCTTGCGGGCGAAATCACTCCGGTATTCTTCGGTACTGCGCTGGGGAACTTCGGCGTTGATCATATGCTGGATGGCCTGGTGGAGTGGGCGCCTGCGCCGATGCCGCGTCAGACCGATACCCGTACCGTAGAAGCGAGCGAAGACAAATTTACCGGCTTCGTATTTAAAATTCAGGCCAACATGGACCCGAAACACCGTGACCGCGTGGCGTTTATGCGTGTGGTGTCCGGTAAATATGAAAAAGGCATGAAACTGCGCCAGGTGCGCACCGCGAAAGATGTGGTGATCTCCGACGCGCTGACCTTTATGGCGGGCGACCGTTCGCACGTTGAAGAAGCGTATCCGGGCGATATCCTCGGTCTGCACAACCACGGCACTATTCAGATCGGCGACACCTTTACCCAGGGTGAGATGATGAAGTTCACCGGTATTCCGAACTTCGCGCCAGAGCTGTTCCGTCGCATCCGCCTGAAAGATCCGCTGAAGCAAAAACAGCTGCTCAAAGGGCTGGTACAGCTTTCCGAAGAGGGCGCGGTGCAGGTGTTCCGTCCGATCTCCAACAACGATCTGATCGTTGGTGCGGTTGGTGTGCTGCAGTTTGATGTGGTGGTATCGCGCCTGAAGAGCGAATACAACGTCGAAGCGGTGTATGAGTCAGTCAACGTCGCCACCGCCCGCTGGGTAGAATGCGCGGACGCGAAGAAATTCGAAGAGTTCAAGCGTAAGAACGAAAGCCAACTGGCGCTGGATGGCGGCGATAACCTCGCTTACATCGCTACCAGCATGGTCAACCTGCGCCTGGCGCAGGAACGTTACCCGGACGTTCAGTTCCACCAGACCCGCGAGCATTAATTCTTGCCTCCAGGGCGCGGAAACCGCCGCGCCCTGTCAATTTCCCTTCCTTATTAGCCGCTTGCGGAATGTTCTTAAAACATTCGCTTTTGCTTATGTTTGCGCGTTTTTTAGTCGATATGGCGAGCGGTTTCAAAATTGTGATCTATATTTAACAAAGTGATGACATTTGTGACGACGTTAAATACCGTTCAATGCGTAGATATCAGTATCTAAAGCCGTCGATTGTCATTCTACCGATATTAATAACTGATTCAGAGGCTGTAATGGTCGTTATTCATCACCCATCGCTTTTGTGATGGCGACCATTGACTTCTGTAGAGGGTGAAGTCTCTCCCTATTCAGCAATGCAACCTCGTGTTGCCAGGCTCAAATTACGAGCAAACATACAGGAATAAATCGATGACTATGACAAGACTGAAGATTTCGAAAACTCTGCTGGCTGTAATGTTGACCTCTGCCGTCGCGACCGGCTCTGCCTACGCGGAAAACAACGCACAGACTACCAATGAAAGCGCAGGGCAAAAAGTCGATAGCTCTATGAATAAAGTCGGTAATTTCATGGATGACAGCGCCATCACCGCGAAAGTGAAGGCGGCGCTGGTGGATCATGACAACATCAAGAGCACCGATATCTCTGTCAAAACCGATCAAAAAGTCGTGACCCTGAGCGGTTTCGTTGAAAGCCAGGCCCAGGCCGAAGAGGCTGTGAAAGTGGCGAAAGGCGTTGAAGGCGTGACCTCTGTCAGCGACAAACTGCACGTTCGCGACGCTAAAGAAGGCTCTGTGAAGGGCTATGCGGGTGACACCGCCACCACCAGTGAAATCAAAGCCAAACTGCTGGCGGATGACATCGTCCCTTCCCGTCATGTGAAAGTTGAAACCACCGACGGCGTGGTTCAGCTCTCCGGTACCGTCGATTCCCAGGCACAAAGCGACCGTGCTGAAAGTATCGCCAAAGCGGTAGATGGTGTGAAAAGCGTTAAAAATGATCTGAAAACTAAGTAATTCGTCGTAATTCGTTCTCCCGAACTTTGTCGGGAGGCGCGATGTGCACCACACTAAAAATATCGCATTGAGTGATTTTCACGCTCATATCAAGCGGTGACATTAACTATGGTAAAGGAGACGCTTATGTTTCGTTGGGGCATCATATTTCTGGTTATCGCGTTAATCGCCGCCGCACTTGGGTTTGGTGGTCTGGCCGGTACCGCTGCAGGCGCAGCTAAAATTGTCTTTGTCGTCGGGATTATTCTGTTCCTGGTGAGTTTGTTTATGGGCCGAAAACGACCCTAGATTTCAAACCATTAAGAAAATTTTATACAAAGCCAGTCCAGCGGACTGGCTTTTGCGGTTTTAGCGAATAATAAATTGCGTTACTTTGTCAGTCTTTCACAACAAAAACAGGAAGGCAGAGGTGGGGCAGCGAATACCTGTAACGCTTGGTAATATTGCGCCGTTGTCGCTAAGGCCGTTCCAGCCTGGACGAATTGCTCTGGTGTGCGAAGGCGGCGGGCAGCGTGGAATTTTCACGGCTGGCGTGCTGGATGAGTTTATGCGCGCGCAGTTTAATCCTTTCGATCTTTATCTCGGCACATCAGCCGGGGCGCAGAACCTTTCGGCATATATCTGCAATCAGCCCGGTTACGCGCGCAAAGTCATCATGCGCTATACCACAAAACGCGAATTTTTCGATCCAGTGCGCTTCGTCCGTGGAGGAAATCTTATCGATCTCGACTGGCTGGTGGAGGCCACCGCAAGCCAGATGCCGTTGCAAATGGACACCGCCGCGCGGCTGTTTGAGAGCGGTAAATCGTTTTATATGTGTGCCTGTCGTCAGGACGACTATGCGCCGAATTACTTTTTACCGACCAAACAAAACTGGCTGGATGTGATTCGCGCCTCCAGTGCGATACCTGGCTTTTATCGTAGCGGAGTGTCGCTGGAAGGCATTAACTACCTGGATGGCGGGATCAGTGATGCGATTCCGGTTAAAGAGGCGGCAAGGCAGGGAGCAAAAACGTTGGTCGTCATCCGCACCGTGCCGTCACAAATGTACTACACGCCGCAGTGGTTCAAGCGCATGGAACGCTGGCTGGGTGACAGTAGCCTGCAGCCGCTGGTCAATCTGGTGCAGCATCATGAAACCAGCTATCGTGACATTCAGCAATTTATTGAGAAACCACCGGGCAAGCTGCGGATATTCGAAATTTATCCGCCGAAGCCATTGCATAGTATTGCGCTTGGCAGTCGGATTCCGGCGCTGCGTGAAGACTATAAACTTGGGCGTTTATGCGGTCGTTATTTCCTCGCCACGGTTGGCAAGCTATTAACTGAAAAAGCGCCACTTACCCGCCATCTGGTGCCAGTGGTGACGCCGGAATCGATAGTCATTCCGCCTGCGCCAGTCGCCAACGATACGCTGGTTGCCGAAGTGAGCGACGCTCCGCAGGCGAACGACCCGACATTTAACAATGAGGATCTGGCTTGATTTGCCGTTTTATCGACACCCACTGCCATTTTGATTTCCCGCCGTTTAGTGGCGATGAAGAGGCCAGCCTGCAACGCGCGGCACAAGCGGGCGTAGGCAAGATCATTGTTCCGGCGACAGAGGCGGAAAATTTTGCCCGCGTGTTGGCGCTGGCGGAAAATTATCAACCGCTGTATGCCGCATTAGGCTTGCATCCTGGTATGTTGGGAAAACATAGCGATGTGTCTCTTGATCAGCTACAGCAGGCGCTGGAAAGGCGTCCGGCGAAGGTGGTGGCGGTGGGGGAGATCGGCCTGGATCTCTTTGGCGACGATCCGCAATTTGAGAGGCAGCAGTGGTTGCTCGACGAACAACTGAAACTGGCGAAACGCTACGATCTGCCGGTGATCCTTCATTCACGGCGCACGCACGACAAACTGGCGATGCATCTTAAGCGTCACGATTTGCCGTGCACTGGCGTGGTTCACGGTTTTTCCGGCAGCCTGCAACAGGCCGAGAGGTTTGTACAGCTGGGCTACAAAATTGGCGTAGGCGGTACTATCACCTATCCACGCGCCAGTAAAACCCGCGATGTCATCGCAAAATTACCGTTGGCATCGTTGTTGCTGGAAACCGACGCGCCGGATATGCCGCTCAACGGTTTTCAGGGGCAGCCTAACCGCCCGGAGCAGGCTGCCCGTGTGTTTGCCGTGCTTTGCGAGTTACGCCCGGAACCCGCGGATGAGATTGCCGAAGTGTTGCTTAATAACACGTATACGTTGTTTAACGTGCCGTAGGTCGGATAAGGCGTTCACGCCGCATCCGGCAGTTGGCGCACAATGCCTGATGCGACGCTTGTCGCGTCTTATCATGCCTACAGGCCTGTGCCGACCGTAGGCCGGATAAGGCGTTCACGACGCATCCGGCAGTCGGCGCACAATGCCAGATGCGACGCTGACGCGTCTTATCATGCCTACAGGCCTGTGCCGATCCGTAGGTCGGATAAGGCGTTCACGACGCATCCGGCAGTCGGTGCACAATGCCTGATGCGACGCTTGACGCGTCTTATCATGCCTACAGGCCTGTGCCGAACCGTAGGCCGGATAAGGCGTTCACGCCGCACCCGGCAGTCGGTGCACAATGCCTGATGCGACGCTTAACGCGTCTTATCATGCCTGGAGGCCAGTGCCGAACCGTAGGCCGGAGAAGGCATGTCACAAATACAGCGCCGGAAATATTAACCGACTCACCCCGCGCACCTTTAACGCATCAGCCAACGACTCAACGTCTTCCGGCGTGGCGCTCGGCCAGCTTTGCGCCTCGCCATACACGCCGTGGGCATGAAATGCGTTCAGGCGAACCGGAATATCGCCAAGTCCCTTGATAAACGCCGCCAGCTCATCGATGTGTTGCAAATAATCAACCTGGCCTGGGATTACCAGCAAACGCAGTTCCGCCAGCCTGCTGCGATCGGCAAGCAGACTAATGCTGCGCTTAATCTGCTGATTATCGCGTCCGGTTAATTGTTGATGACATTTGCTCCCCCACGCTTTGAGATCGAGCATCGCGCCGTCGCACACCGGGAGCAATTTTTCCCAGCCGGTTTCGCTCAACATACCGTTACTGTCCACCAGGCAGGTGAGGTGGCGCAGTTGCGGATCGTTTTTGATAGCAGTAAACAGCGCCACTACAAACGGCAGTTGGGTCGTGGCTTCGCCGCCGCTTACCGTTATCCCTTCAATAAACAGCACCGCTTTGCGGATACGGCTAAGCACCTCATCCACGCTCATGGATTGCGCCATTGGTGTGGCATGTTGCGGACACCTCTTCAGGCAGGTATCACATTGCTCGCAGACCACAGCGTTCCACACCACTTTGCCGTCAACAATCTGCAACGCCTGATGCGGACACTGTGGCACACACTCCCCACAGTCATTGCAACGTCCCATCGTCCACGGATTGTGACAGTTTTTGCAGCGCAGATTGCAGCCCTGCAAAAACAGAGCCAGACGACTGCCTGGCCCGTCAACGCAGGAGAAGGGGATAATCTTACTGACTAAAGCGCATCTGCTGTTCATGGCTTATCACGCGCGGCTGGCGTTCCAGAATACGAGTGTTGCGTGCGGCTTCTTCGCCCAGCCAGGTGGTGTTGGTGCGTGAACCTTCGGCGCGATATTTTTCTAAATCCGACAAACGCACCATATAACCGGTAACGCGAACCAGATCGTTACCGCTGACATTGGCGGTAAATTCACGCATTCCGGCTTTAAAGGCACCGAGGCAAAGCTGTACCAGTGCCTGCGGGTTACGTTTGATGGTTTCGTCGAGCGTCAGAATGTCGCTGATGCCGGAATAATAATAAGCATGATGCGGGGCGACAGTTTGCAGATGGGTGATCGGATCTGGCTCATCGCCATACGGCAAACGCGCGCCCGGCGTGGTGCCGATATCGGAACTGATCCCCGACTGTGCGTGCAACATGGCGCGTTTTTGCCAGCCATATTTCACAGGGGTATTGGCGACAAACTCCGCCAGTTGCGCGCTGATGCGATAACCCACTTCATTTGCGGCGGCCTCTTTACCGTAGCGCGCGGCAATCCCTTCTTTCTCGCACAGCAAGTTAACCGCTTCCGCCAGCCCATACATGCCAAACATTGGCACAAAACGTTCAGGGTTAATCAGCCCTTCTTTCACCAGGAAGCTATTCTCAAAGAAGTGTGATTGTTGATAGAGGAATTCACACCGCGCATCGATGATGGCGATCTGCTGCTGGCAGTAGTGCGGTAGAGTGCGCGTAAAGAAGTCTTCCAGCGATTCGCTGCGCTCGGCAATGGCTTTCAGGTTAAGGCGCACCAGCGTGCTGCCACCACCCGCCAGCGGCAGTGAGTTGTAACAGCTCACAATCCCGTAGCCCCCTTTTGTGAAAATTTTATCATGCACCGGACCGTTGGCGATGTGCGGTTTGCTACATTCACAGATGTTTTTCGCCACTTCCAGCAGCAGGTCATCAGGGGTAATTTCAGGATCGTAGATAAAGGTCAGGTTCGGTGAAACTTGCTTCAGTTCTGCGTCTTCGCGTAAAATTGCTCGGGTAATGGGCGAATCAGACGGGCCGATATTGGCGTGCATAAAGGCGTCTGGCAGGGTTCTGTCGAGGTAACGCCAGAAACGTTTTATTCGAATGTCGATCTCGTCTTGTGTTAGAATTCTAACATACGGTTGCAACAACGCATCCAGCTGCCCCAGGTAGACCGGCATCGATGTGACCGAAGGGACATGATGATAAAGAATGGTCAACAGAGAGAGCGCGTCATCAAGATCTTTCGCGCCTTCCAGCTCCAGCCATTCGGAACCGTTCGCCAGAAAACGGGCGTAATCGGGTAAGACATAGCGCGGTTTGTACGGCGCATGACCTTCAAACATATCGCAGATTACGCCTTCATCCAGCGCGCGGCGGGCTTCGGCAGGTAGCTGCGGATAAGGCAGATTGTTTTCTGCTTCCAGCGCCAGAAAATGGCGTTTCTGCTCCGGACTAAGCACCGGGCTTGTGACAATTTGCTGGCAACGTTGTTGCAGTGCAATCTCGTGAGAAGTGGGCATCTTCTTTTCCTTTTATGCCAAAGGTGATGCGCCATTGTAAGAAGTTTCGTGATGTTCACTTTGATCCTGATGCGTTTGTCACCATCGGTGCATTCATTTGAAAGTGAATTATTTGAACCAGATCGCATTACCGTAATGCAAATTTGTAAGTAGATTTTCTTAATTGTGATGTATATCGAAGTGTGTTGCGGAGTCGATGTTAGAATACTAACAAACTCGCAAGGTGAATTTTATTGGCGACAAGCCAGGAGAATGAAATGACTGATCTGAAAGCAAGCAGCCTGCGTGCACTGAAATTGATGGACCTGACTACCCTGAATGACGACGACACCGACGAGAAAGTGATCGCCCTGTGTCATCAGGCCAAAACTCCGGTCGGCAATACCGCTGCTATCTGTATCTATCCTCGCTTTATCCCGATTGCTCGCAAAACGCTGAAAGAGCAGGGCACCCCGGAAATCCGTATTGCTACGGTAACCAACTTCCCACACGGTAACGATGACATTGAAATTGCACTGGCAGAAACCCGTGCGGCAATCGCCTACGGTGCTGATGAAGTTGACGTGGTGTTCCCGTACCGTGCGCTGATGGCGGGCAACGAGCAAGTTGGTTTTGATCTGGTGAAAGCCTGTAAAGAGGCTTGCGCAGCGGCGAACGTACTGCTGAAAGTGATCATCGAAACCGGCGAACTGAAAGACGAAGCGCTGATCCGCAAAGCGTCTGAAATCTCCATCAAAGCGGGTGCCGACTTCATCAAAACCTCTACCGGTAAAGTGGCAGTGAACGCGACGCCGGAAAGCGCGCGCATCATGATGGAAGTGATCCGTGATATGGGCGTAGAGAAAACCGTTGGTTTCAAACCGGCGGGCGGCGTGCGTACTGCGGAAGATGCGCAGAAATATCTCGCTATTGCAGATGAACTGTTCGGTGCTGACTGGGCAGATGCGCGCCACTATCGCTTTGGCGCTTCCAGCCTGCTGGCAAGCCTGCTGAAAGCGCTGGGCCACGGCGACGGTAAGAGCGCCAGCAGTTACTAAGCTGCCTTTTGCCAGAGGGTGGATGTAGGCCAGATAAGACGCGTCAGCGTCGCATCAGGCCGTCAGCAGTGATGCCGGATGCGGCGTGAACGCCTTATCCGGCCTACGGGGCGAGTGCCGTGTAGGCATGATAATAAGCAGCGAGCATCAGGTAATAACAACATCCGCCATCTGGCAACAACGCCTTCAAACTTATTCCACGGGAGGTTACCTTGTTTCTCGCACAAGAAATTATTCGTAAAAAACGTGATGGCCATGCGCTGAGCGATGAAGAAATTCGCTTCTTTATCAACGGCATTCGCGACAACACTATCTCCGAAGGGCAGATTGCCGCCCTCGCGATGACCATTTTCTTCCACGATATGACAATGCCTGAGCGTGTCTCGCTGACCATGGCGATGCGAGATTCAGGAACCGTTCTCGACTGGAAAAGCCTGCATCTGAATGGCCCGATTGTTGATAAACATTCCACCGGTGGCGTCGGCGATGTCACTTCGCTGATGTTGGGGCCGATGGTCGCTGCCTGTGGCGGCTATATTCCGATGATCTCCGGTCGTGGCCTCGGTCATACTGGCGGCACGCTCGACAAACTGGAATCCATCCCTGGCTTCGACATCTTCCCGGATGACAACCGTTTCCGCGAAATCATTAAAGACGTCGGTGTGGCGATTATCGGTCAGACCAGCTCACTGGCTCCGGCGGATAAACGTTTCTACGCGACCCGTGATATTACCGCAACCGTGGACTCCATCCCGCTGATCACTGCCTCGATCCTGGCGAAGAAACTGGCGGAAGGTCTGGACGCGCTGGTGATGGACGTGAAAGTGGGTAGCGGCGCGTTTATGCCGACCTACGAACTCTCTGAAGCCCTTGCCGAAGCGATTGTTGGCGTGGCTAACGGCGCTGGCGTGCGCACCACCGCGCTGCTCACCGACATGAATCAGGTACTGGCCTCCAGTGCAGGTAATGCGGTTGAAGTACGTGAAGCGGTGCAGTTCCTGACGGGTGAGTATCGTAACCCGCGTCTGTTTGATGTCACGATGGCGCTGTGCGTGGAGATGCTTATCTCCGGTAAACTGGCGAAAGATGACGCCGAAGCGCGCGCGAAATTGCAGGCGATGCTGGACAACGGTAAAGCGGCAGAAGTCTTCGGTCGTATGGTGGCAGCACAAAAAGGCCCGACCGACTTCGTTGAGAACTACGCGAAGTATCTGCCGACAGCGATGCTGACGAAAGCAGTCTATGCTGATACCGAAGGTTTTGTCAGTGAAATGGATACCCGTGCGCTGGGGATGGCAGTGGTTGCAATGGGCGGCGGTCGCCGTCAGGCATCTGACACCATCGATTACAGCGTCGGCTTTACTGATATGGCGCGTCTGGGCGACCAGGTAGACGGTCAGCGTCCGCTGGCGGTTATCCACGCGAAAGACGAAAACAGCTGGCAGGAAGCGGCGAAAGCGGTGAAAGCGGCAATTAAACTTGCCGATAAAGCACCGGAAAGCACACCAACTGTCTATCGTCGTATCAGCGAATAACGGTATACTGATCTGATCATTTAAATTTGAAGCACTGAGTACGGAGAACATATGAAACGTGCATTTATTATGGTGCTGGACTCATTCGGCATCGGCGCTACAGAAGATGCAGAACGCTTTGGTGACGTCGGGGCTGACACCCTGGGTCATATCGCAGAAGCCTGTGCCAAAGGCGAAGCTGATAACGGTCGTAAAGGCCCGCTCAATCTGCCAAATCTGACCCGTCTGGGGCTGGCGAAAGCACATGAAGGTTCTACCGGTTTCATTCCGGCAGGAATGGACGGCAACGCTGAAGTTATCGGCGCGTACGCATGGGCGCACGAAATGTCATCCGGTAAAGATACCCCGTCTGGTCACTGGGAAATCGCCGGTGTCCCGGTTCTGTTTGAGTGGGGATACTTCTCCGATCACGAAAACAGCTTCCCGCAAGAGCTGCTGGATAAACTGGTTGAACGCGCTAACCTGCCAGGTTACCTCGGTAACTGCCACTCTTCCGGTACGGTCATCCTGGATCAACTGGGCGAAGAGCACATGAAAACCGGCAAGCCGATTTTCTATACCTCCGCTGACTCCGTGTTCCAGATTGCCTGCCATGAAGAAACTTTCGGTCTGGATAAACTCTACGAACTGTGTGAAATCGCCCGTGAAGAGCTGACCAACGGCGGCTACAACATCGGTCGTGTTATCGCTCGTCCGTTTATCGGCGACAAAGCCGGTAACTTCCAGCGTACCGGTAACCGTCACGACCTGGCAGTTGAACCGCCAGCACCGACTGTATTGCAAAAACTGGTTGATGAAAAACACGGCCAGGTGGTTTCTGTCGGTAAGATTGCGGACATCTACGCTAACTGCGGTATCACTAAGAAAGTGAAAGCGACTGGTCTGGACGCGCTGTTTGACGCCACTATCAAAGAGATGAAGGAAGCGGGTGATAACACCATCGTCTTCACCAACTTCGTTGACTTCGACTCTTCCTGGGGCCACCGTCGCGATGTCGCAGGCTATGCTGCGGGTCTGGAACTGTTCGACCGCCGTCTGCCGGAACTGATGTCTCTGCTGCGCGATGACGACATCCTGATCCTCACTGCTGACCACGGTTGTGATCCGACCTGGACCGGTACTGACCACACGCGTGAACACATTCCGGTACTGGTTTACGGCCCGAAAGTAAAACCGGGTTCGCTGGGTCACCGCGAAACCTTCGCGGATATCGGCCAGACTCTGGCAAAATATTTTGGTACTTCTGATATGGAATATGGCAAAGCCATGTTCTGATGGATTTGGGCGGAGCGTTGACTCCGCCTTTGTTATGTCACAAAAAGGATAAAACGATGGCTACCCCACACATTAATGCAGAAATGGGCGATTTCGCTGACGTAGTTTTGATGCCTGGCGACCCGCTGCGTGCGAAGTATATTGCTGAAACTTTCCTTGAAGATGCTCGTGAAGTGAACAACGTTCGCGGTATGCTGGGCTTCACCGGTACTTACAAAGGCCGCAAAATTTCCGTAATGGGTCACGGTATGGGTATCCCGTCCTGCTCCATCTACACCAAAGAACTGATCACCGATTTCGGCGTGAAGAAAATTATCCGCGTAGGTTCCTGTGGCGCAGTTCTGCCGCACGTAAAACTGCGCGACGTCGTTATCGGTATGGGTGCCTGCACCGATTCCAAAGTTAACCGCATCCGTTTTAAAGATCATGACTTCGCGGCTATCGCTGACTTTGACATGGTGCGTAACGCGGTAGACGCGGCTAAAGCACTGGGCGTTGATGCGCGTGTTGGTAACCTGTTCTCCGCCGACCTGTTCTACTCTCCGGACGGCGAAATGTTCGACGTGATGGAAAAATACGGCATCCTCGGCGTGGAAATGGAAGCGGCTGGTATCTACGGCGTGGCTGCAGAGTTTGGTGCGAAAGCACTGGCTATCTGCACCGTGTCTGACCACATCCGTACTCACGAGCAGACCACTGCTGAAGAGCGTCAGACCACCTTCAACGACATGATCAAAATCGCACTGGAATCCGTTCTGCTGGGCGATAAAGAGTAATTGTGTTTCGCTGAAAGGCGAACGTCGTGTTAAGCCGGAGCGGGAGACTGCTCCGGCTTTTTAGTATCTATTCATCAATAGCAACTGATTTATAGATTTACTATTATTTTTCATATGGATAGATAATAAAATCCATTCAAGTATCTATTCATTTATGTTCAGCCGTCATCCAGGAAGGGTATATCAGCAACTCTGGTGGACAACCATAAATTCCTGCCATTTTGCTTTTGATGTTTGAACTAAGCCGTTCCGTCTTTTCGAGCCGTTTTAGAGAATTAATCGAGATACCTAACATTTTACTTACTTCAGCAAGCGATAATTTATGCCTGATACGCACGGCGGCTAGCCAGGATATACCCTGGCTGAACATTAAATTGATAATCTCCCGTTCCTGGTTCTCCAGATCGATCATATTTCCTTCCCTGGATATTTTAATGAGCGAGTTACCGCACCGCCCCTGCTATCCACGCCGACAACTCCCGTAGCTCTTTTTCCTGTTCAGGGAAGTCGACCAGCAGCGCTTCGCACTCCTGTTGCAGCATATCCGCGCGGTACAGACAGCCTTGCAGCCGTCCGGCGAGAGCTTCCAGCGGCGCGGGGTTAAGGCTGTCGGTAAACACCTGGGCGCGGGTGATATGGCCTTTTTCAACGTCGAAATGCAGTTCTACGCCGCCCCAGGTAAAGCGTTCATCCAGCAGATGCGAGAACGCCGGAGCCTGACCGAAGTTCCACTCCCAGCTACTCTGGCGGGCAAAGGTTTCGGCGAAGTTCGGCAAGTCTGGCGTTTTGTCCGGGGAGATGATTTCCGCTTCTGTGCGCTCGCCATAATGGGCGAAAAAGGCCTCGGTTATGGCCTCGCAAACCTGCTCATGGGTAATTCCCGGTAGCAGCTCGGTCAGATTGGTCACGCGGGAACGTACTGAAGTAATGCCTTTCGCCGCCAGTTTCTTTTTATCCGGATTGAGATAGTTTGCCAGGCGGCTGAGGTCGGCATTGAGCAGCAAGGTGCCGTGGTGGAAACCGCGATCCTTGGTTTCGCGATAGGCCGAGCCAGAGACTTTGCGGTCGCCTTCGGCGGTTTTCACCACCAGATCGTTGCGCCCGGAAGCTTCTGCGGTGACGCCGAGCGCGTTCAGCGCATTAAGCACAATCTCCGTGGAGATAGTTTTATCGTACTCCGGCTTGCCAGCCATAAAGGTAAAACAGGTATTGCCGAGATCGTGGAACACCGCGCCGCCACCGCTGCTGCGCCGTGCAAGGCGGACGTTATCTTCTTCCATCCGCCGGGTATTACACTCTTTCCAGGGGTTTTGCGCACGACCAATCACTACCGTGTCGGCATTGCGCCAGAGAAACAGAACGCGCTGCGTGGCGGGCATCTGGCGAAAAATACACTCCTCCACCGCCAGGTTAAACCACGGGTCGTAAGAGTCTGAAATGAGCAGGCGTAATGTGGACATAACGATTTCCTTTCTTGTAGTAATGGGTCACTCTTTTTTCTCGCTTTCTTCCTCTTCCGGTACCGGTTTGCTGGCGGTTAACAGGAAGGGCGATTGCTGCCAGCGGGTACGTTTACCCTGCAACAGTGTGCGAGTTAGCACCACACCGATTGCCAGCGAGAGCAGCAGCATCAGGCGTAGAATATTGGTGGTGTTATCCACCTGTTTGGCTTCGGTGGCGAGCGTATGGGTA
This sequence comes from Escherichia sp. E13S3, assembly GCF_004212325.1. Lineage (NCBI taxonomy): Bacteria > Pseudomonadati > Pseudomonadota > Gammaproteobacteria > Enterobacterales > Enterobacteriaceae > Escherichia > Escherichia sp. E13S3. Next base: position 242,840 of record NZ_RHJR01000003.1, on the reverse strand, counting down.
TCGAGCGTCAGGCGCAGATAGCCGAGCGGTCCATTTTTCCCCTTAATCGGTTCGACAATCTGCTGGTTAAAATAGCCACCTGCTTTTTTACCGTCGAGCGCCAGTCGGTCGCGCACCTCGACGCTTTCACCTGCGCGGGCGATAAGATCGCCTTGTTCGTCATACACACCCGCGTCGAGGATGCGACTTTCGTCCGTCAACTGGTCGAGGATCGCCTGAATGCGTTTTTCATCAGGTGAGTTGGTACGCATCAGCGGCGCAACGTTCAGGGTTACCTGATGCGCCAGGGTACGGGCCAGTTCTTCCAACTGTGGATTACGCTGTCGCTGGTGGTTTTGACTAAACCATGATGCTCCCTGCATTAGTGCGACCAACAAAGCGAGACAGAACAGGACAATCACTGCTCGATGCAGCCGGAATTTTAGTTTTGTGCGAGCCATATTCCACCCGTTGAAAATTTGAGACTTAATGTTGCCAGAAGCAATGGATACAAGGTAGCCTCATGCGTTATTTTCCCTGCTTCGAACGATTTTACAGGAGCCTTAATGCCTAACATTACCTGGTGCGACCTGCCTGAAGATGTCTCTTTATGGCCTGGTCTGCCTCTTTCATTAAGTGGTGATGAAGTGATGCCACTGGATTACCACGCAGGTCGTAGCGGCTGGCTGCTGTATGGTCGTGGGCTGGATAAACAACGTCTGACCCAGTACCAAAGCAAACTGGGCGCGGCAATGGTGATTGTTGCTGCCTGGTGCGTGGAAGATTATCAGGTGATTCGTCTGGCAGGTTCACTCACCGCCCGGGCTACGCGCCTGGCCCACGAAGCGCAGCTGGATGTCGCGCCACTGGGGAAAATACCGCACCTGCGCACGCCAGGGCTGCTGGTGATGGACATGGACTCCACCGCTATCCAGATAGAATGTATTGATGAAATTGCCAAACTGGCCGGAACGGGCGAGATGGTGGCGGAAGTGACCGAACGGGCAATGCGCGGGGAGCTTGATTTCACTGCCAGCCTGCGTAGCCGCGTGGCGACGCTGAAAGGCGCTGACGCGAACATTCTGCAACAGGTGCGTGAAAATCTACCGCTAATGCCGGGCTTAACGCAACTGGTGCTGAAGCTGGAAACGCTGGGCTGGAAAGTGGCGATTGCCTCCGGCGGCTTTACCTTCTTTGCTGAATACTTGCGCGACAAGCTGCGATTAACCGCCGTGGTAGCCAATGAACTGGAGATCATGGACGGTAAATTTACCGGCAATGTGATCGGCGACATTGTAGACGCGCAGTACAAAGCGAAAACCCTGACCCGGCTGGCGCAGGAGTATGATATTCCGCTGGCGCAAACCGTGGCGATTGGCGATGGTGCCAACGACCTGCCGATGATCAAAGCGGCAGGACTGGGGATTGCCTACCATGCCAAGCCAAAAGTGAATGAAAAGACGGAAGTCACCATCCGTCACGCTGACTTGATGGGGGTATTCTGCATCCTCTCTGGCAGCCTGAATCAGAAGTAATTGCCCGCCCGTCATCCTGCGGGTGGCACAGCATTAACGAGGTACACCGTGGCAAAAGCTCCAAAACGCGCCTTTGTTTGTAATGAATGCGGGGCCGATTATCCGCGCTGGCAGGGGCAGTGCAGCGCCTGTCATGCCTGGAACACCATCACCGAGGTGCGTCTTGCTGCGTCGCCAACGGTGGCGCGTAACGAGCGTCTGAGTGGCTATGCCGGTAGCGCCGGGGTGGCAAAAGTCCAGAAACTCTCCGATATCAGCCTTGAAGAGCTGCCGCGTTTTTCAACCGGATTTAAAGAGTTCGACCGCGTATTAGGCGGTGGCGTTGTGCCGGGAAGCGCCATTCTGATTGGCGGTAACCCAGGTGCCGGGAAATCCACGCTGTTGCTGCAAACGCTGTGCAAACTGGCGCAGCAGATGAAAACGCTGTATGTCACCGGCGAAGAGTCGCTGCAACAGGTGGCAATGCGCGCTCATCGCCTTGGCCTGCCGACTGACAATCTCAATATGTTGTCGGAAACCAGCATCGAGCAGATCTGCCTGATTGCCGAAGAAGAGCAACCGAAGCTGATGGTAATTGACTCGATCCAGGTGATGCATATGGCGGATGTTCAGTCATCGCCAGGCAGCGTGGCGCAGGTGCGTGAAACAGCGGCTTATCTGACGCGCTTCGCCAAAACGCGCGGTGTGGCGATTGTCATGGTCGGTCACGTAACCAAAGATGGTTCACTGGCTGGCCCGAAAGTGCTGGAACACTGTATCGACTGTTCGGTGCTTTTGGACGGCGATGCCGACTCCCGTTTTCGCACCTTGCGCAGCCATAAAAACCGCTTCGGCGCGGTGAATGAGCTGGGCGTATTTGCGATGACCGAACAGGGGCTGCGTGAAGTTAGCAACCCTTCCGCCATCTTTTTAAGCCGTGGCGATGAAGTGACCTCTGGTAGTTCAGTGATGGTGGTATGGGAAGGAACGCGTCCACTGCTGGTGGAGATTCAGGCGCTGGTCGATCACTCGATGATGGCGAATCCACGCCGCGTGGCAGTAGGGCTGGAACAAAACCGTCTGGCGATCCTGTTGGCGGTGCTGCACCGTCACGGCGGCCTGCAAATGGCCGATCAGGATGTGTTTGTGAACGTGGTCGGCGGCGTGAAGGTAACGGAAACCAGCGCCGACTTAGCGTTACTGCTGGCGATGGTTTCCAGCCTGCGTGACAGGCCGCTACCGCAGGATCTGGTGGTGTTTGGTGAAGTCGGGCTGGCAGGGGAGATCCGCCCGGTGCCCAGCGGCCAGGAACGAATCTCAGAAGCGGCGAAACACGGTTTTCGGCGGGCAATTGTTCCGGCGGCTAACGTACCGAAAAAAGTGCCTGAAGGGATGCAGATTTTTGGCGTTAAAAAACTCTCCGACGCGCTTAGCGTGTTCGACGACTTATAATAAGAGATACGGAGGGAGATATGTCGTCATTTGATTACCTGAAAACTGCCATCAAGCAACAGGGCTGCACGCTACAGCAGGTAGCTGATGCCAGCGGTATGACCAAAGGGTATTTAAGCCAGTTACTGAATGCCAAAATCAAAAGCCCCAGCGCGCAAAAGCTGGAGGCATTGCACCGTTTTTTGGGGCTTGAGTTTCCACGGCAGAAGAAAACGATCGGCGTTGTATTCGGTAAGTTCTACCCACTGCATACCGGACATATCTACCTTATCCAGCGCGCCTGTAGCCAGGTTGACGAGCTGCATATCATTATGGGCTTTGACGATACCCGTGACCGCGCGTTGTTCGAAGACAGTGCCATGTCGCAGCAGCCGACCGTGCCGGATCGTCTGCGCTGGTTATTGCAAACCTTTAAGTATCAAAAAAACATTCGTATTCATGCCTTTAACGAAGAGGGCATGGAGCCGTATCCGCACGGCTGGGATGTGTGGAGCAACGGCATCAAAAAGTTTATGGCTGAAAAGGGGATCCAGCCGGATCTGATCTACACATCGGAAGAAGCCGACGCGCCGCAGTATATGGAACATCTGGGGATCGAAACGGTGTTGATCGATCCGAAACGCACTTTTATGAGTATCAGCGGTGCGCAGATCCGCGAAAACCCGTTCCGCTACTGGGAATATATTCCTACCGAAGTGAAGCCGTTCTTTGTGCGTACCGTGGCGATCCTCGGTGGTGAATCGAGCGGTAAATCCACCCTGGTAAACAAACTCGCCAATATCTTCAACACCACCAGTGCGTGGGAGTTTGGTCGTGATTATGTCTTTTCGCATCTCGGCGGCGATGAGATCGCATTGCAGTATTCCGACTACGATAAAATCGCGCTGGGTCACGCTCAATACATTGATTTTGCAGTGAAATACGCCAATAAAGTGGCATTTATCGATACCGATTTTGTCACTACTCAGGCGTTCTGCAAAAAGTACGAAGGGCGTGAGCATCCGTTCGTGCAGGCGTTGATTGATGAATACCGTTTTGATCTGGTGATCCTGCTGGAGAACAACACCCCGTGGGTGGCGGATGGTTTACGCAGCCTCGGCAGTTCGGTGGATCGTAAAGAGTTCCAGAACTTGCTGGTGGAGATGCTGGAAGAGAATAATATCGAATTCGTGCGGGTTGAAGAGGACGATTACGACAGCCGTTTCCTGCGCTGCGTGGAGCTGGTGCGGGAGATGATGGGGGAGCAGGGATAAGACCCAATGCCTGATGCGACGCTTACCGCGTCTTATCAGGCCTGGAGTTTCGCAACGTATTGAAATCGCTGAGCTTGTAGGCCGGAAAAGGCGTTTACGCCGCATCCGGCATCCGGTGCTCAATGCCTGATGCGACGCTTACCGCGTCTTATCAGGCCTACAGTTTCGCAACGTATTGAAATTTCTGGTTTTGTAGACCGGATAAGGCGTTCACGCCGCATCCGGCATTTTACGCATTACTTCGCAATACGCTTGTACTTGATACGCTTCGGCTCCAGCGCGTCTGCGCCCAGCGTGCGTTTCTTGTATTCTTCGTACTCGGTAAAGTTACCTTCGAAGAACTCAACTTTACCTTCATCCTGGTAATCCAGAATGTGCGTGGCGATACGGTCGAGGAACCAACGGTCGTGCGAGATAACCATCGCACAGCCCGGGAACTCCAGCAGGGCGTTTTCCAGCGCGCGCAGGGTTTCGATATCCAGGTCGTTGGTTGGTTCGTCGAGCAGCAGCATGTTGCCGCCAACCTGCAGTAGCTTCGCCAGATGCAGACGACCGCGCTCACCACCGGAAAGTTCGCCAACGCGTTTACCCTGATCAACCCCTTTAAAGTTAAAGCGGCCAACGTAGGCACGGCTTGGCATCTCAGTGTTACCGATCTTCATGATATCCAGCCCGCCGGAAACTTCTTCCCAAACGGTTTTGCTGTTATCCATTGAGTCACGGAACTGATCGACAGATGCCAGTTTCACCGTTTCACCTAAAGTGATGGTGCCGCTGTCCGGCTGTTCCTGACCAGAGATCATACGGAACAGGGTCGATTTACCCGCACCGTTCGGACCGATGATCCCGACGATCGCCCCTTTCGGGATCGAGAAACTCAGGGAGTCAATCAGCAGACGATCGCCATAGGATTTACGCAGATTGCTGACTTCCAGCACTTTGTCGCCCAGACGCGGTCCAGGTGGAATAAACAGTTCGTTGGTTTCGTTACGTTTCTGATATTCGGTGCTGTTCAGCTCTTCAAAGCGCGCCAGACGTGCTTTGCCTTTCGACTGACGGCCTTTAGTACCTTGACGTACCCATTCCAGCTCTTTCTCAATCGACTTACGACGCGCCGCTTCTTGTGAAGCTTCCTGCGCCAGGCGCTGATCTTTCTGCTCCAGCCAGGAGGAGTAGTTGCCTTCCCACGGAATACCTTCACCGCGGTCAAGTTCGAGGATCCAGCCTGCAACGTTATCGAGGAAGTAACGGTCGTGGGTAATCGCCACCACGGTGCCCTCGAAGTCGTGCAGGAAGCGTTCCAGCCAGGCCACGGATTCGGCATCCAGGTGGTTGGTCGGTTCGTCGAGCAGCAGCATGTCTGGTTTTTCCAGCAGCAGACGGCACAACGCCACGCGACGACGCTCACCACCAGAGAGGTTAGCGATTTTCGCGTCCCAGTCCGGCAGACGCAGCGCATCCGCCGCACGCTCCAGCTGTACGTTCAGGTTATGACCGTCGTGAGCCTGAATGATCTCTTCCAGACGGCCCTGTTCAGCGGCCAGTTTGTCAAAATCGGCATCCGGATCGGCATACAACGCGTACACTTCATCCAGACGTTTCAGGGCGTTAACCACTTCAGAAACCGCTTCTTCAATGGACTCACGCACGGTGTGTTCCGGGTTCAGCTGCGGTTCCTGCGGCAGGTAACCAATCTTGATGTCTGGCTGCGGACGCGCTTCACCTTCGATGTCTTTATCAATGCCCGCCATAATGCGCAGCAGGGTGGACTTACCGGCGCCGTTCAGGCCCAGGACACCAATTTTTGCCCCAGGGAAGAAACTCAGAGAGATGTTTTTCAAAATATGACGTTTCGGCGGAACAACTTTGCCGACACGATGCATGGTATAAACGAATTGAGCCACGTTGGACTTCGCCTCTATGTTTATCGTGATGATGAGTTTTCAAAGGCGAAGTGTAGCCTTTTTCCCCGCCTAATCCCAGTTGGTCGATCACCTTCGCAGTATACTCGTCATACTTCAAGTTGCATGTGCTGCGCTTACGCTCGCTCACCCCAGTCACTTACTTCTGTAAGCTCCTGGGGACTCACTCACTTATCGCCTTCCTGCAACTCGAATTATTTAGAGTATAAAAGTAAAAAAGTGTCCGTAACGTGGCGTAAACGGCAATGACTGGTTAGCATAAATCTATTACGCGGCATGATGCTGCATTGATGTATTTACACTTAGAGGGTGCGCTTGTGGAAAAAGCCAAACAAGTTACCTGGCGGCTGTTGGCTGCCGGTGTCTGTCTGCTGACGGTCAGCAGCGTGGCGCGAGCCGACTCACTGGATGAGCAGCGTAGCCGTTACGCGCAAATCAAGCAGGCCTGGGATAATCGACAAATGGATGTGGTCGAACAAATGATGCCATCCCTGAAGGATTACCCGTTATACCCCTACCTGGAATATCGCCAGATCACCGATGACCTGATGAATCAACCGGCGGTGACGGTTACTAACTTTGTTCGCGCTAACCCCACGCTTCCTCCTGCTCGCACGCTGCAATCGCGTTTCGTCAATGAACTGGCGCGGCGCGAAGACTGGCGTGGCTTGTTAGCCTTTAGCCCGGAAAAGCCTGGCACAACCGAAGCCCAGTGTAATTACTACTATGCAAAATGGAACACCGGGCAGAGTGAAGAAGCCTGGCAGGGGGCGAAAGAGCTGTGGCTAGCCGGAAAGAGCCAGCCTAACGCTTGTGACAAGTTATTTAGCGTCTGGCGAGCGTCCGGCAAACAAGAACCCCTGGCTTATTTAGAGCGTATCCGCCTTGCGATGAAAGCAGGCAATACCGGGCTGGTGACGGTGCTGGCAGGGCAAATGCCTGCTGATTACCAGACTATTGCTTCGGCAATTATTTCGCTGGCGAATGATCCTAATACTGTGCTGACCTTCGCGCGTTCCACCGGCGCGACCGATTTTACCCGTCAGATGGCGGCGGTGGCATTTGCCAGCGTGGCACGTCAGGATGCTGAAAATGCACGGCTGATGATCCCTTCACTTGCCCAGGCGCAGCAGCTTAATGAAGATCAGATTCAGGAGCTGCGTGATATCGTCGCCTGGCGTCTGATGGGCAACGATGTTACCGACGAACAGGCGAAATGGCGTGATGACGCGATTATGCGTTCGCAATCCACGTCGTTAATTGAACGCCGCGTGCGGATGGCGCTTGGCACTGGCGATCGCCGTGGTCTGAATACCTGGCTGGCGCGTCTGCCAATAGAGGCGAAAGATAAAGATGAATGGCGCTACTGGCAGGCGGATATACTGCTGGAACGCGGGCGTGAAGCTGAAGCAAAAGAGATTTTGCATCAACTCATGCAACAGCGTGGTTTCTACCCGATGGTCGCTGCGCAACGTATTGGCGAAGAGTATCAACTAAAGATTGATAAAGCGCCGCAGAACGTTGACAGCGCCCTGACCCAGGGGCCGGAGATGGCGCGCGTGCGCGAGTTGATGTACTGGAATATGGATAACACCGCACGTAGCGAGTGGGCCAATCTGGTGAAGAGCAAGTCAAAAACAGAGCAGGCGCAATTGGCACGCTATGCCTTTAATAATCACTGGTGGGATCTCAGTGTTCAGGCGACGATCGCCGGGAAATTGTGGGATCATCTGGAAGAACGATTCCCCCTGGCCTACAACGATCTCTTCGAACGTTACACCAACGGTAAAGATATCCCGCAAAGCTATGCAATGGCGATTGCCCGTCAGGAGAGCGCCTGGAATCCGAAAGTGAAATCACCGGTAGGAGCCAGCGGCCTGATGCAGATTATGCCCGGTACGGCGACTCAGACGGTGAAGATGTTCTCTATTCCTGGTTATAGCAGCCCTGGGCAATTGCTGGATCCGGAAACGAACATCAATATCGGTACCAGTTATCTGCAATATGTTTATCAGCAATTTGGCAATAACCGCATTTTCTCCTCGGCAGCTTATAACGCCGGTCCAGGGCGGGTGCGCACGTGGCTTGGTAACAGCGCCGGGCGTATCGACGCGGTGGCGTTTGTCGAGAGTATTCCGTTTTCCGAGACGCGCGGTTATGTGAAAAATGTGCTGGCTTATGACGCGTACTATCGCTATTTCATGGGTGATAAGCCCACGCTTTTGAGCGCTACGGAATGGGGACGTCGTTACTGATTTGAACCTTTATGATATGCTATCGTACTCTTTAGCGAGTACAACCGGGGGAGGCATTTTGCTTCCCCCGCTAACAATGGCGACACACTATGGCCCAGCAATCACCCTATTCAGCAGCGATGGCAGAACAGCGTCACCAGGAGTGGTTACGTTTTGTCGACCTGCTTAAGAATGCCTACGAAAACGATCTCCATTTACCATTGTTAAACCTGATGCTGACGCCAGATGAGCGCGAAGCATTGGGGACTCGCGTGCGTATCGTTGAAGAGTTGCTGCGTGGTGAAATGAGCCAGCGCGAGTTAAAAAATGAACTCGGCGCGGGCATCGCGACTATTACGCGTGGATCTAACAGTCTGAAAGCCGCCCCCGTTGAGCTGCGCCAGTGGCTGGAAGACGTGTTGCTGAAAAGCGATTGATTTTGTAGGCCTGATAAGACGCGGCAGCGTCGCATCAGGCATTGTGCACCGAATGCCGGATGCGGCGTGAACGCCTTATCCGTCCTACAAATACCAGCAATTTCAATATGTTTGGTAGGTCTGATAAGACGCGGCAGCGTCGCATCAGGCACCGTGCACCGAATGCCGGATGCGGCGTGAACGCCTTATCCGGTTTACAATGGCTGATACACGGCATTATGAAACGGACTCAGCGCCAGGATCACCGCCTGGTGATAGACGCTGGCGCGAGTGAGCTTACCGGCGGTAAACACGCCGATCGCCCCTTCCTTACGACCAATCTCATCAATACCGGTATAACGCGACATCACGGGGCCGAGCGCCTCGCCTTCACGCACTTTCTGCAGAATCACCGCAGGTAACGGCAAAGTAGCCGAACGTGCTTCGCCACGTTGGTTGGTGCTTTCAATGACCACCCAACTGAAGGTGCTGTCACCATCAATGCCCGCTTCAATCGCTACCCAAAAATCGGCCTCTGGATGTAAACGGCGGGCATTTTCTACCCGATTTCGTGCGCCAGCGCGCGTTTCCTCACTGCCAAAGGGTTGTTCCGGTACGCCGCTCTCGACGGCAACGGACTCAATGTGGCAGGATCCTTCGCCGAAGATCTCGTGAAATGCCTGCAGAATGGCCTGAATTTTAGCGGGATTGGTGGTCGCACAGACAACATGGTGCATAATCAGGATTACTCAAAAATTAACGTTACAGCAGTATACGGAAAAAAAGCATGTTACAGGTATACCTAGTCCGCCACGGTGAAACGCAGTGGAACGCCGAGCGACGTATTCAGGGCCAGTCTGATAGCCCACTGACTGCCAAAGGTGAGCAACAAGCAATGCAGGTGGCGGCGCGAGCCAAAGAGCTTGGCATTACACATATCATCAGTAGCGATTTAGGTCGCACCCGGCGCACGGCGGAAATCATCGCTCAGGCTTGCGGCTGTGACATTATCTTTGATTCCCGCCTGCGTGAATTAAATATGGGCGTGCTGGAAAAAAGACATATCGACTCTCTGACCGAAGAAGAAGAGAACTGGCGTCGCCAACTGGTAAATGGCACTGTTGACGGGCGTATTCCTGAAGGCGAGTCAATGCAGGAACTGAGCGAGCGCGTCAATGCTGCTCTGGAATCTTGTCGGGATTTGCCGCAGGGAAGTCGACCGCTACTGGTGAGCCACGGTATCGCGCTGGGATGCCTGGTGAGTACTATTCTGGGCCTACCTGCATGGGCAGAACGCCGCTTACGTCTGCGTAACTGTTCTATTTCGCGCGTGGATTATCAGGAAAGCCTGTGGCTGGCGTCTGGTTGGGTAGTTGAAACAGCAGGGGACATCTCGCATCTGGACGCCCCTGCATTAGACGAGCTGCAACGTTAACGACGTACTGGAATCAGCAGTTCGCAGCGCAGATTAATTGGGCGATCTCCCGCTTTGGCATCTTCTGCCGGATAGTATCGCTCAATATCCTGACCTTTACGGCGCGTCAGGTTCAGCATCGGCATACAGGTTCCGTACACCGTCAGGATAAATTCCTGCACGCCGGTTCCCAGACCTTCATAGGTAAACATCACATATTCGCCGCCCTGCAACAGCACCGGATGCCCCGTCAGTACATAGCCGTCTGCTTGCTCCTGGGCTAACGCGGTGGTGTAGAACACCTCTTGCTCGTCGTCTTTATCCTGGCTTGGACGCGTTTCATTCAGGCCGTAGAGCACAGGCGGAATGGTCGGCGCATTACCGAGAAAATCGTGCCAGAACTGATAACGCATTTCATGGCGGAAATCAGAGATTTGCTCCAGTGAACAGGAGTAACTCTGAGTTACGCCAATCAGCGGCGTGTCTTCCAGCGTGATAAATTTGTGCTCTGGCATGGTGAATTCACCCAGACGCAGCGGCGGGCGAATACCAAAGGCGCTCCATTCAGGAGAACGGCGGTAAAGTGCGGGAGTCTGGGCAAACTGCTTCTTGAATGCACGAGTAAATGTCTGTTGAGAGTCGAAGCGGTATTGCAGCGCAATATCCAGAATTGGGCGCGCGGTCAGGCGTAGTGCAACCGCCGATTTCGACAAACGACGAGCACGAATATACGCGCCAATAGCATGGCCAGTGACATCTTTAAACATTCTCTGTAAGTGCCACTTGGAATAACCTGCTTTCGCCGCTACATTGTCGAGCGACAGTGGCTGATCCAGATGACCTTCCAACCAGATTAAAAGGTCGCGAATAATGCCGGCCTGATCCATAAAATATCCTCATCCTTTCACAACGAGCACCTGACATCAGGTAATTGGATAATAGCATTTTTTGCTGTTTTAGCATTCAGTGTTTTTTTCTTAGTAGAGTATGTTTTAGGTCTTGACGGAAATAAAAGTGTTGAGATTTTGTTCTTAATCAATATGTTATTTACCGTGACGAACTAATTGCTCTGTGTAACTTATAAAAATGGTAACAATATGAAATACAAGCATTTGATCCTGTCTTTAAGCCTGATAATGCTGGGGCCATTGGCACATGCGGAAGAAATTGGTTCGGTCGATACCGTATTTAAAATGATCGGCCCGGATCACAAAATTGTCGTAGAAGCCTTTGACGATCCCGATGTGAAAAATGTCACCTGTTATGTGAGTCGGGCAAAAACCGGCGGTATTAAAGGGGGATTGGGCCTGGCGGAAGATACTTCCGATGCGGCTATTTCCTGCCAGCAAGTCGGGCCGATTGAACTGTCAGAGCGCATTAAAAACGGCAAAGCTCAGGGCGAAGTGGTATTCAAAAAACGTACGTCGCTGGTCTTTAAGTCGTTACAGGTCGTACGCTTCTATGACGCCAAACGCAACGCGCTCGCTTACCTGGCCTACTCCGACAAAGTTGTAGATGGGTCGCCGAAAAACGCGATTAGCGCGGTGCCTGTCATGCCTTGGCGGCAATAACAGAGGCGATATATGCAACGGGAAACGGTCTGGTTAGTGGAAGACGAGCAAGGGATAGCCGACACGCTGGTCTATATGTTGCAGCAGGAAGGTTTTGCCGTCGAGGTCTTTGAGCGAGGCTTGCCGGTGCTGGATAAAGCACGCCAGCAGGTTCCCGACGTCATTATTCTCGATGTTGGTCTGCCGGATATCAGCGGCTTTGAATTGTGCCGTCAGTTGCTGGTGATCCATCCGGCGCTACCTGTACTGTTCCTGACAGCCCGTAGTGAAGAGGTGGATCGCCTGCTTGGACTGGAAATTGGCGCTGATGACTACGTGGCTAAACCGTTTTCACCCCGCGAAGTGTGCGCCAGAGTGCGCACCTTACTGCGTCGGGTGAAGAAGTTTTCTACGCCTTCTCCCGTCATCCGTATTGGTCATTTTGAACTGAATGAACCTGCGGCGCAGATAAGCTGGTTTGACACGCCGTTAACGCTAACACGGTATGAGTTTTTGTTGCTGAAAACGTTACTTAAGTCGCCGGGCCGCGTCTGGTCCCGTCAGCAACTGATGGATAGCGTCTGGGAAGATGCGCTGGACACCTACGATCGCACTGTCGATACTCACATTAAAACGCTGCGTGCCAAACTGCGCGCTATTAATCCCGAGCTTTCGCCGATCAATACCCATCGCGGCATGGGATACAGCCTGAGGATCCTGTAATGCGTATCGGCATGCGGCTGTTGCTGGGGTATTTTTTACTGGTGGCGGTAGCCGCCTGGTTCGTACTGGCTATTTTTGTCAAAGAAGTTAAACCGGGCGTGCGAAGGGCGACGGAAGGGACGTTGATCGATACGGCAATGTTGCTGGCGGAGCTGGCGCGTGCCGATTTGCTCTCTGGTGACCCAACGCATGGGCAGTTGGCGCAGGCATTTAACCAGCTACAAAATCGCCCGTTTCGCGCCAATATCAGCGGCATCAACAAAGTGCGCAACGAATATCATGTCTATATGACTGATGCGCAGGGCAAAGTATTGTTTGATTCGGCCAATAAAGCCGTCGGGCAGGATTATTCGCGCTGGAATGACGTATGGCTAACGTTGCGTGGTCAGTATGGTGCGCGCAGTACGTTGCAAAATCCTGCCGATCCCGAAAGTTCTGTGATGTATGTTGCCGCACCTATTATGGACGGCACGCGGCTGGTTGGCGTTTTGAGCGTAGGCAAACCGAACGCGGCGATGGCACCGGTGATTAAACGCAGCGAGCGGCGAATTTTATGGGCGAGCGCCATTTTGCTGGGAATTGCGCTGGTAATCGGCGCAGGAATGGTTTGGTGGATCAACCGCTCCATTGCCCGGCTCACTCGTTATGCTGATTCCGTTACCGACAATAAGCCCGTTCCGCTTCCTGAACTCGGCAGTAGCGAGCTGCGTAAGTTAGCGCAGGCGCTGGAAAGTATGCGCGTGAAACTGGAGGGGAAAAACTATATTGAGCAGTATGTCTACGCGTTAACTCATGAGTTGAAAAGTCCGCTGGCGGCAATTCGTGGCGCGGCGGAAATTTTACGCGAAGGTCCGCCACCGGAAGTGGTAGCCCGTTTTACCGACAATATTCTGACGCAAAACGCGCGAATGCAGGCGCTGGTGGAAACGCTACTACGCCAGGCAAGACTGGAGAATCGCCAGGAGGTCGTTCTTTCTGCGGTTGATGTGGCGGCATTATTTCGCCGCGTCAGTGAAGCGCGCACCGTGCAGTTGGCAGAAAAAAATATCACTCTTAATGTTATGCCCACCGAGGTTAACGTTGCTGCTGAACCGGCGTTACTGGAGCAGGCGCTGGGGAATTTGCTGGATAATGCCATCGATTTTACCCCCGAGAGCGGTCGCATAACGCTAAGCGCCGAAGTGGATCAGGAACACGTCACGCTTAATGTGCTGGATACCGGTAGTGGTATTCCTGACTACGCGCTGTCACGTATTTTTGAGCGTTTCTACTCTTTGCCGCGTGCGAATGGGCAAAAAAGCAGTGGTCTGGGGCTGGCGTTTGTCAGTGAAGTTGCCCGTTTGCTTAATGGCGAAGTCACGTTGCACAACGTGCCGGAAGGCGGCGTATTGGCCTCGCTTCGACTTCACCGTCACTTCACATAACTTCAAATTCTTCCCACATAGCCTTCATATCCTGTCGCCATTGCAAAGGAGAAGACTATGTTGAAATCCCCCCTGTTCTGGAAAATGACCACTCTGTTTGGTGCAGTATTGCTGTTGTTGATTCCGATAATGCTGATTCGGCAGGTGATTGTCGAACGTGCCGATTACCGTAGCGATGTGGAAGATGCGATTCGCCAAAGTACCAGCGGGCCGCAAAAACTCGTTGGGCCGCTCATCGCTATTCCTGTGACCGAGCTTTATACGGTGCAGGAAGAGGATAAAACCGTGGAGCGGAAACGAAGTTTTATCCATTTTTGGTTACCTGAGTCGTTGATGGTTGATGGTAATCAGAATGTGGAAGAACGCAAGATTGGTATTTATACCGGTCAGGTCTGGCACAGTGATTTAACGCTAAAAGCCGATTTTGATGTTTCGCGTCTTAGCGAACTCGACGCGCCAAATATCACCTTAGGCAAGCCATTTATTGTGATTAGCGTCGGGGATGCGCGTGGTATTGGTGTGGTGAAAGCGCCTGAAGTTAACGGAACAGCGCTGACCATTGAACCCGGTACAGGGTTAGAGCAAGGCGGGCAGGGCGTGCATATCCCTTTACCCGAAGGGGACTGGCGGAAGCAGAACCTGAAGCTGAATATGGCGCTGAACTTAAGCGGTACCGGCGATCTTTCTGTGGTGCCTGCCGGGCGTAATAGCGAAATGACCTTAACCAGCAACTGGCCGCATCCCAGTTTTTTAGGTGATTTTTTGCCAGCGAAACGAGAAATAAGTGCATCCGGTTTTCAGGCGCAATGGCAAAGTAGCTGGTTTGCCAATAATCTCGGTGAGCGTTTTGCTTCAGGCAATGATACCGGCTGGGAAAACTTCCCGGCGTTTAGCGTCGCAGTCACTACGCCTGCCGATCAGTATCAATTAACGGACAGGGCGACTAAGTATGCTATTTTGCTGATTGCACTGACTTTTATGGCCTTCTTTGTTTTTGAAACGCTCACCGCGCAACGTTTGCACCCGATGCAATATTTGCTGGTGGGGCTGTCATTGGTGATGTTTTATTTGCTCTTGCTGGCGCTTTCTGAACATACCGGTTTTACCGTGGCATGGGTAATTGCCAGCTTGATAGGGGCATTAATGAACGGTATTTACTTGCAGGCGGTATTAAAAGGTTGGCGCAATAGCATGTTGTTTACCCTCGCGCTGTTGTTGCTGGATGGTGTGATGTGGGGACTGCTCAACTCTGCCGATAGCGCACTGTTGTTGGGAACCAGTGTGCTGGTGGTGGCGCTGGCCGGCATGATGTTTGTGACGCGGAATATCGACTGGTATGCGTTTTCACTGCCGAAAATGAAAGTCAGTAAAGAAGTCACAACGGACGATGAGTTACGTATCTGGAAATAAAAAAACGGCGCTAAAAAGCGCCGTTTTTTTGGACGGTGGTAAAGCCGATTAATCTTCCAGATCACCGCAGAAGCGATAACCTTCACCGTGAATGGTGGCGATGATTTCCGGCGTATCCGGCGTAGATTCGAAGTGTTTACGAATACGACGGATCGTCACGTCTACAGTACGGTCGTGCGGTTTCAGCTCACGGCCGGTCATTTTCTTCAGCAGTTCAGCACGAGACTGAATTTTGCCTGGGTTTTCACAGAAGTGAAGCATGGCGCGGAACTCGCTGCGCGGCAGTTTGTACTGCTCGCCATCAGGACCGATCAATGAACGGCTGTTGATGTCCAGTTCCCAACCATTGAACTTATAGCTTTCAACGCTACGACGTTCTTCGCTGACTGTACCCAGGTTCATGGTACGGGACAGCAGGTTGCGTGCACGGATGGTCAGTTCACGCGGGTTGAACGGTTTGGTGATGTAGTCATCTGCGCCGATTTCGAGGCCGAGAATTTTATCGACTTCGTTGTCACGGCCAGTCAGAAACATCAACGCAACATTCGCCTGCTCGCGCAGTTCACGCGCTAACAGAAGACCGTTCTTACCCGGCAGATTGATATCCATGATCACCAGGTTGATGTCATATTCAGAGAGGATCTGATGCATTTCCGCGCCATCTGTCGCTTCGAAAACATCATAGCCTTCCGCTTCGAAAATACTTTTCAACGTGTTGCGTGTTACCAACTCGTCTTCAACGATAAGAATGTGCGGGGTCTGCATGTTTGCTACCTAAATTGCCAACTAAATCGAAACAGGAAGTACAAAAGTCCCTGACCTGCCTGATGCATGCTGCAAATTAACATGATCGGCGTAACATGACTAAAGTACGTAATTGCGTTCTTGATGCACTTTCCATCAACGTCAACAACATCATTAGCTTGGTCGTGGGTACTTTCCCTCAGGACCCGACAGTGTCAAAAACGGCTGTCATCCTAACCATTTTAACAGCAACATAACAGGCTAAGACGTGCCGGACACCCAATAAAACTACGCTTCGTTGACATATATCAAGTTCAATTGTAGCACGTTAACAGTTTGATGAAATCATCGTATCTAAATGCTAGCTTTCGTCACATTATTTTAATAATACAACTAGTTGCCTTATACAACTAATAAACGTGGTGAATCCAATTGTCGAGATTTATTTTTTATAAAATTATCCTAAGTAAACAGAAGGATATGTAGCAATTTTTAACAATTACACCGTTAGTATAGTCAAGAAATAGTTTAGCTTTTTTTAAGTTAAGCGAAGGGCTTTTTCTGCGACTTACGTTACGAATTTGTAAATTCTCTCCGCGTAATAAGTTGACATTCATCACCCTGTTCGCGGTTATTTGATCAAGAAGAGTGGCAACATGCGTATAACGATCATTCTGGTAGCACCTGCCAGAGCTGAAAATATTGGTGCAGCGGCTCGGGCGATGAAAACAATGGGATTTAGCGAGCTGCGCATTGTCGATAGCCAGGCACACCTGGAACCGGCTACCCGCTGGGTGGCGCATGGTTCTGGTGATATTATTGATAATATTAAAGTTTTTCCAACGCTGGCTGAATCGCTACACGACGTTGATTTTACCGTTGCTACCACTGCGCGCAGTCGGGCGAAATACCATTACTACGCCACGCCGATAGAACTGGTGCCGCTACTGGAGGAAAAATCGACATGGATGAACCATGCGGCGCTGGTCTTTGGTCGCGAAGATTCCGGCTTGACTAACGAAGAGTTGGCGCTTGCTGATGTCCTCACCGGCGTGCCAATGGTGGCGGATTATCCATCACTGAATTTGGGGCAGGCGGTGATGGTCTATTGCTATCAATTAGCAACATTAATACAACAACCGGTGGAATCTGCCGCAACGGCGGACCCATTTCAACTGCAGGCTTTACGTGAACGAGCCATGTCATTGTTAACGACTCTGGCGGTGGCAGATGACACCAAACTGGTCGACTGGTTACAACAACGCATCGGGCTGTTGGAGCAACGAGACACGGCCATGTTGCATCGTTTATTGCATGATATTGAAAAAAATATCACCAAATAAAAAACGACAAGGAAGGGCGTTTTCAGATTTTTATTCTGACTGCAATGGGCAATATGTCTCTGTGTGGATTAAAAAAAGAGCATCTACCAGCACTCTATGAACTGGTAACCTGCCGTGAGCAAATTAAAATTTTATTGACTTAGGTCACTAAATACTTTAACCAATATAGGCATAGCGCACAGACAGATAAAAATTACAGAGTACACAACATCCATGAAACGCATCAGCACCACCATTACCACCACCATCACCATTACCACAGGTAACGGTGCGGGCTGACGCGTACAGGAAACACAGAAAAAAGCCCGCACCTGACAGTGCGGGCTTTTTTTTCGACCAAAGGTAACGAGGTAACAACCATGCGAGTGTTGAAGTTCGGCGGTACATCAGTGGCAAATGCAGAACGTTTTCTGCGGGTTGCCGATATTCTGGAGAGCAATGCCAGGCAGGGGCAGGTGGCCACCGTCCTCTCTGCCCCCGCCAAAATTACCAACCATCTGGTCGCAATGATTGAAAAAACCATTAGCGGTCAGGATGCTTTACCCAATATCAGCGATGCCGAACGTATTTTTGCCGAACTTCTGACGGGACTCGCCGCCGCCCAACCGGGATTTCCGCTGGCGCAATTGAAAGCGTTCGTTGATCAAGAATTTGCCCAAATCAAACATGTCCTGCATGGCATTAGCTTGTTGGGGCAATGCCCGGACAGCATCAACGCCGCGCTGATTTGCCGTGGTGAAAAAATGTCGATCGCCATTATGGCCGGGGTACTGGAAGCGCGTGGTCACAACGTTACCGTTATCGATCCGGTCGAAAAGCTGCTGGCAATCGGTCATTACCTCGAATCTACGGTCGATATTGCTGAGTCCACCCGCCGTATTGCGGCAAGCCGCATTCCGGCTGACCATATGGTGCTGATGGCTGGTTTTACCGCCGGTAATGAAAAAGGTGAGCTGGTGGTGCTGGGACGTAACGGTTCTGACTACTCCGCCGCGGTACTGGCCGCCTGCTTACGCGCCGATTGTTGCGAGATCTGGACGGATGTCGATGGTGTCTATACTTGCGACCCGCGTCAGGTGCCCGATGCGAGGCTGTTGAAGTCGATGTCGTACCAGGAAGCGATGGAGCTTTCCTACTTCGGCGCTAAAGTTCTTCACCCTCGCACCATTACCCCTATCGCTCAGTTCCAGATCCCTTGCCTGATTAAAAATACCGGAAATCCTCAAGCACCAGGTACGCTCATTGGCGCCAGCCGTGATGAAGATGAATTACCGGTCAAGGGCATTTCCAATCTGAATAACATGGCAATGTTCAGCGTTTCTGGTCCGGGGATGAAAGGAATGGTCGGCATGGCGGCGCGCGTCTTTGCGGCAATGTCACGCGCCCGCATTTCAGTGGTGCTGATTACGCAATCATCTTCCGAATACAGTATCAGTTTCTGCGTACCACAAAGCGACTGTGCGCGTGCTGAACGCGCGATGCAGGAAGAGTTCTACCTGGAACTGAAAGAAGGTTTGCTGGAGCCGCTGGCGGTCACTGAACGGCTGGCCATTATCTCGGTGGTGGGCGATGGTATGCGCACCTTGCGTGGGATCTCGGCGAAATTCTTTGCCGCACTGGCCCGCGCCAATATCAACATTGTCGCCATTGCTCAAGGGTCTTCTGAACGCTCAATCTCTGTCGTGGTAAATAACGATGATGCGACCACTGGCGTACGCGTTACCCACCAGATGCTGTTCAATACCGATCAGGTTATCGAAGTGTTTGTGATTGGCGTCGGTGGCGTTGGCGGCGCGCTGCTGGAGCAACTGAAACGTCAGCAAAGCTGGCTGAAGAACAAACACATCGATTTACGCGTTTGCGGCGTTGCTAACTCGAAGGCGCTGCTGACTAATGTGCATGGCCTTAACCTGGATAACTGGCAGGAAGAACTGGCGCAAGCCAAAGAGCCGTTCAACCTTGGGCGCTTAATTCGCCTGGTGAAAGAATATCATTTGCTGAATCCGGTGATTGTCGATTGCACTTCCAGCCAGGCGGTGGCGGATCAATATGCCGACTTCCTGCGCGAAGGTTTCCACGTGGTGACTCCGAACAAAAAGGCCAACACCTCGTCGATGGATTACTACCATCAGCTGCGTTACGCGGCGGAAAAATCACGGCGTAAATTCCTTTATGACACCAACGTCGGTGCGGGGTTGCCGGTCATTGAGAACTTACAAAACCTGCTCAACGCGGGTGATGAATTGATGAAATTCTCTGGCATTCTTTCTGGTTCGCTTTCTTTCATCTTCGGTAAGTTAGACGAAGGGATGAGCTTCTCCGAGGCCACCACGCTGGCAAGAGAAATGGGTTATACCGAACCGGATCCGCGAGATGATCTTTCTGGTATGGATGTGGCGCGCAAGCTGTTGATTCTCGCTCGTGAAACAGGACGATCACTGGAACTGGCGGATATCGAAATCGAATCTGTGCTGCCCGCAGAGTTTAACGCGGAAGGCGATGTTGCGACTTTTATGGCGAATCTGTCACAGCTCGACGATCTCTTTGCCGCGCGCGTGGCGAAGGCCCGTGATGAAGGAAAAGTTTTGCGCTATGTTGGCAATATTGATGAAGATGGCGTCTGCCGCGTGAAGATTGCTGAAGTGGATGGCAACGATCCGCTGTTCAAAGTGAAAAACGGCGAAAACGCATTGGCCTTCTATAGCCACTATTATCAGCCACTGCCGCTGGTCCTGCGCGGATACGGTGCGGGTAATGACGTTACAGCTGCCGGTGTCTTTGCCGATCTGCTACGCACCCTCTCATGGAAGTTAGGAGTCTAAAATGGTTAAGGTTTATGCTCCGGCTTCCAGTGCCAATATGAGCGTCGGGTTTGATGTGCTTGGGGCGGCGGTGGTGCCTGTTGATGGTTCCTTGCTGGGAGATGTAGTGACGGTTGAGTCAGCAGAGCGCTTCAGTCTCAACAATCTTGGACGGTTTGCAGGCAAGCTACCGTCAGAACCGCAGGAAAATATCGTTTATCAGTGCTGGGAGCGTTTTTGCCAGGAAGTGGGTAAGCAAATTCCGGTGGCGATGACCCTGGAAAAGAATATGCCGATCGGTTCTGGCTTAGGTTCCAGCGCCTGTTCGGTGGTCGCGGCGCTGGTGGCGATGAATGAACACTGCGGTAAGCCGCTCAATGATACCCGCCTGCTGGCCTTGATGGGCGAACTGGAAGGGCGTATCTCCGGCAGCATTCATTACGACAACGTGGCACCGTGCTTTCTTGGCGGCATGCAGTTGATGATCGAAGAAAACGGCATCATCAGCCAGCAGGTACCAGAATTTGATGAGTGGTTATGGGTGTTGGCGTATCCGGGGATTAAAGTCTCGACGGCAGAAGCACGGGCTATTTTACCGGCGCAGTATCGCCGCCAGGATTGCATTGCGCACGGGCGACATCTGGCAGGCTTCATTCACGCCTGCTATTCCCGCCAGCCTGAACTTGCCGCGAAGCTGATGAAAGATGTTATCGCTGAACCCTACCGTGAACGTTTATTGCCAGGCTTCAGGCAAGCACGTCAGGCGGTCGCGGAAATCGGTGCGGTAGCGAGCGGTATCTCCGGCTCGGGGCCGACCTTGTTCGCCCTGTGCGATAAACTGGATACCGCCCAGCGAGTTGCCGACTGGTTAGGTAAGAATTACCTGCAGAATCAGGAAGGTTTTGTTCATATTTGCCGGCTGGATACGGCGGGCGCACGAGTACTGGAAAACTAAATGAAACTCTACAATCTGAAAGATCACAATGAGCAGGTCAGTTTTGCGCAAGCCGTAACGCAGGGATTGGGCAAAAATCAGGGGTTGTTTTTCCCTCATGAGCTACCGGAATTCAGCCTGACCGAAATTGATGAGATGCTGAAACTGGATTTCGTCACTCGCAGCGCGAAGATCCTCTCGGCGTTTATTGGTGATGAGATCCCACAGGAAGTTCTGGAAGAGCGCGTGCGCGCGGCATTTGCTTTCCCGGCTCCGGTTGCCAAAGTTGAAAATGACGTCGGTTGTCTGGAGTTGTTCCACGGGCCAACGCTGGCATTTAAAGATTTCGGCGGTCGCTTTATGGCGCAAATGCTGACCCATATTGCGGGCGATAAGCCAGTGACTATTCTGACTGCGACTTCCGGCGACACCGGAGCAGCAGTGGCTCACGCTTTCTACGGTTTACCGAACGTTAAAGTGGTCATCCTTTACCCGCACGGCAAAATCAGTCCACTGCAAGAAAAACTGTTCTGTACGCTGGGTGGCAATATTGAAACCGTCGCCATCGACGGCGATTTCGATGCCTGCCAGGCTCTTGTTAAACAGGCGTTCGATGATGAAGAACTAAAAGTGGCGTTGGGACTGAACTCTGCTAACTCTATTAACATCAGTCGTTTGCTGGCGCAGATTTGCTATTACTTTGAAGCCGTGGCGCAGTTGCCACAGGAAGCGCGTAACCAGCTAGTTGTTTCAGTGCCGAGCGGAAACTTCGGCGATTTGACGGCAGGATTGCTGGCGAAATCACTCGGTCTGCCGCTGAAACGTTTTATTGCTGCCACTAACGTTAACGATACGGTGCCGCGTTTCCTGCACGACGGGCAGTGGGCGCCTAAAGCTACCCAGGCGACATTATCCAATGCGATGGATGTCAGCCAGCCAAACAACTGGCCGCGAGTGGAAGAGTTGTTCCGCCGTAAAATCTGGCAACTGAAGGAGCTGGGTTATGCGGCGGTGGATGATGAAACCACCCGGCAGACAATGCGTGAGTTAAAAGCACTGGGCTATACCTCGGAACCGCATGCTGCCGTGGCTTACCGTGCGCTGCGTGACCAGCTTCATCCGGGAGAATATGGCCTGTTCCTCGGCACCGCGCACCCGGCGAAGTTTAAAGAGAGCGTGGAAGTGATTCTTGGTGAAACGCTGGAACTGCCAAAAGAGCTGGCAGAACGTGCTGATTTACCCTTACTTTCACATAGTCTGCCTGCCGATTTTGCTGCGCTGCGCAAACTCATGATGAATCATAATTAATATCCATTAAATTCCGAAAAAATAGCCGGGCTTGTGTTTATACAGCTCGGCTTTTTTGTGGAGAAAATATGAGAAAAATCGACAGAAAAAAAGGAGAAATTTTCAATAAATGCGGTAACTTAGATTGGATAATGACAACGAGGATTCTTTTACCGTAAGCTCCTTATATCGGCCCATAACTGGCAATGATAATAAGGAGTCACCTGTGAAAAAGATGCAATCTCTCTTACTCGCATTTTCCCTGATTCTGGTTGCTCCTATGGCAGCGCAGGCTGAGGAAATAATGCTGGTGCCATCAGTAAAGTTACAGATTGGCGATCGTGATTATCGCGGTTTCTACTGGGATGGCGGTTACTGGCGTGACCACGACTGGTGGCACAGAAATTATGAATGGCGAGGCAATCGCTGGCATCCATACGGACTGCAGCCGCACTATAATAATCATCGCGATCATCGTGACGATCATCGTCATGATCACCGGGATGATCATCATCCGGGGCCAGGCAGACATCACCGATAAATATAAATGCCGGATGACCTCCGGCATTTACCGCAAACTTAACGCAGTTCGTAGCGTTTAAATACCAGTTCGCCATTGCTGGAAGAGGCTTCATCGAAGAAGTAACCCTCACTGTTAAAACCTGTCAGTTGCTCTGGTTTGGTCAGGCGGTTTTTAATGATAAACCGACTCATCAGGCCACGCGCTTTTTTAGCATGGAAGCTGATGACCTTAAACTTGCCGTTCTTCTCATCGAGGAAAACCGGCTTGATTATCTCGGCATTTAATTTCTTCGGTTTCACTGATTTAAAATACTCATCTGACGCCAGGTTAATCACCACCTGATCGCCTTGAGCTTCGAGCGCTTCGTTCAGCTTGTTGGTGATCACATCCCCCCAGAACTGATACAGATCTTTACCCCGCGCATTCTCAAGACGGATCCCCATCTCCAGACGGTATGGTTGCATTAAATCGAGCGGGCGTAATACGCCGTACAAACCGGAAAGCATACGTAAATGCTGCTGGGCAAAAGCGAAATCTTCTTCACTAAAGGTTTCGGCTTGCAAGCCGGTATAGACATCGCCTTTAAATGCCAGAATGGCCTGCCGGGCATTCTCTGGCGTAAAGTCAGGCTGCCAGTCATGAAAGCGGGTAGCGTTGAGATCGGCCAGTTTGTCACTGATTTTCATCAGCTTGCCAATCTGCGGTGCCGTTAGTTTTCGCGCTTCATGGATAAGCTGTTGGGAGTTGTCTAACAGCTCCGGCAGCGTGTAGCGTGTGGTGGCCAAAGGGCTTTGATAATCAAGTGTTTTAGCAGGTGAAATCAGAATCAACATATCCAGTCCTTGCAGGAAATTTACTGCGACTGTAGCAAAAAAAGTGGATGAGTTGATCGATAGTTGTGATTACTCCTGCGACAAATCATCCCACGCGTCAGGGGACAGTTGCTGACTGATATCCGGGTAGCGCAGCGGATCAAACACCGGACGTACGCCGAGTTTACGCTGGCGCAGATAATCGCTGGCAATGATATGCACCACAGGGGAAAGCAGCAAAATCGCAGTCAAATTGGTGATTGCCATGCAGGCCATAATAATATCGGCCAGTTGCCACATCAGAGGAAGGCTCAGTAGGGTGCCACCAATGACTGTGACAAAGATACAGATACGCAGACTCCAGATAGCTTTCCGGTTGTTCAGCCGTAAAAAGAAGAGATTATTTTCGGCATAAATGTAGTTGGCGACAATCGAGCTGAAGGCAAATAGAATCACCACTATCGTGACAAATTCTGCCCCCCAGGAACCCATTAATACACGCATCGCTTTCTGAATGAGTTGGATACCTTCCAGTGGCATATAGGTGGTGCCGTTACCGGCCAGCAATATCAGCATGGCGCTTGCCGTACAAATCACTATCGTGTCGATAAAGATACCGATCATCTGGACAATACCTTGCGCTGCCGGATGCGGTGGCCATGATGCCGCCGCCGCCGCTGCGTTCGGTGTTGATCCCATCCCCGCCTCATTGGAAAACATACTGCGCTGAAAGCCGTTAGTAATCGCCTGACTCAGGGTATAACCCGCCGCGCCGCCTGCCGCTTCCTGCCAGCCAAAGGCGCTTTCAAAAATAGACCAAATAACGTGTGGAAGTTGCCCGATATTCATTGCGCAAATGACCAGGCTGGCGAGTACCCAGATTAACGCCATAATAGGGACAAACCATTGCATCAACCGGGCGACGCCATGAATGCCGCGAGTTATCGCCAACAAGGTAAAAATGGCGAGAATGACACCCGTTACTAACGGAGGGCAATCAAATGCAAAACTCATCGCGCGAGCGACAGCATTCGCCTGAACACCGCTGAAAATCAGTCCGTAGGCGATGAGCAAAAAGACGGCGAACAGAACGCCCATCCAGCGCATCCCTAAACCACGCGCCATATACCATGCCGGTCCGCCGCGAAACTGCCCGTTGACGTCACGTTCTTTATAAAGCTGGGCAAGGGAACATTCGGCAAAAGAGGTCGCCATGCCAATAAATGCGGCAACCCACATCCAGAAAACGGCACCCGGTCCACCGGCGGTGATGGCCAGCGCAACACCTGCCAGGTTACCGCTGCCGACGCGCGCGGCGAGGCTGGTACACAATGATTGAAAAGAGGTTAAACCGCCTCGTTGTGGATGAATGCTATTTTTAAGACTTTTGCCAAACTGACGAATATAGCGAAATTGAACGAACCCAGAACGAAAAGTGAACCAACAGCCTGCGCCGAAGAGCAGGTAGATCATCACTGATCCCCATAGTACGTTGTTAATAAAAGAGAAAAAATCAGGCATTCGTATCCCTCTTGTCGCCGGCGCGCGGTTACATTCCTGTGTAAACGTTACCAATTGATTAAGAATTATATACGATGTGCATTGGTTGATAACGTGTGTTTAGCATACATGAGGTTTTGTTTAAAAATGGCTGGTGATATCAACGCCGTGTCAGAAATCTGAAACAGTCTTGCCCGGTGATAACCCTTTTGTCTGCGGTTGCGCTGTCGTTACGTCGTGATATCATCAGGGCAGACCGGTTACATCCCCCTAACAAGCTGTTTAAAGAGAAATACTATCATGACGGACAAATTGACCTCCCTTCGTCAGTACACCACCGTAGTGGCCGACACTGGGGACATCGCGGCAATGAAGCTGTATCAACCGCAGGATGCCACAACCAACCCTTCTCTCATTCTTAACGCAGCGCAAATTCCGGAATACCGTAAGTTGATTGATGATGCTGTCGCCTGGGCGAAACAGCAGAGCAACGATCGCGCGCAGCAGATCGTGGACGCGACCGACAAACTGGCAGTAAATATTGGTCTGGAAATCCTGAAACTGGTTCCGGGCCGTATCTCAACTGAAGTTGATGCGCGTCTTTCCTATGACACCGAAGCGTCAATTGCGAAAGCAAAACGCCTGATTAAGCTCTACAACGATGCAGGTATTAGCAACGATCGTATTCTGATCAAACTGGCTTCTACCTGGCAGGGTATCCGTGCTGCAGAACAGCTGGAAAAAGAAGGTATCAACTGTAACCTGACTCTGCTGTTCTCCTTCGCTCAGGCACGTGCTTGTGCGGAAGCGGGCGTGTTCCTGATTTCTCCGTTTGTTGGCCGTATTCTTGACTGGTACAAAGCCAATACCGATAAGAAAGAGTACGCTCCGGCAGAAGATCCGGGTGTCGTTTCTGTATCTGAAATCTACCAGTATTACAAAGAACACGGTTATGAAACCGTGGTTATGGGCGCAAGCTTCCGTAACATCGGCGAAATTCTGGAACTGGCAGGCTGCGACCGTCTGACCATCGCACCGGCACTGCTGAAAGAGCTGGCGGAGAGCGAAGGGGCTATCGAACGTAAACTGTCTTACACCGGTGAAGTGAAAGCGCGTCCGGCGCGTATCACTGAGTCCGAGTTCCTGTGGCAGCACAACCAGGATCCAATGGCAGTAGATAAACTGGCGGAAGGTATCCGTAAGTTTGCTGTTGACCAGGAAAAACTGGAAAAAATGATCGGCGACCTGCTGTAATCATTCTTAGCGTGACCGGGAAGTCGGTCACGCTACCTCTTCTGAAGCCTGTCTGTCACTCCCTTCGCAGTGTATCATTCTGTTTAACGAGACTGTTTAAACGGAAAAATCTTGATGAATACTTTACGTATTGGCTTAGTTTCCATCTCTGATCGCGCGTCCAGCGGCGTTTATCAGGATAAAGGCATCCCTGCGCTGGAAGAATGGCTGACATCGGCGCTAACCACGCCGTTTGAACTGGAAACTCGCTTAATCCCCGATGAGCAGGCGATCATTGAGCAAACGTTGTGTGAGCTGGTGGATGAAATGAGTTGCCATCTGGTGCTGACAACCGGCGGTACTGGCCCGGCGCGCCGTGACGTAACGCCCGATGCGACGCTGGCAGTAGCGGACCGCGAGATGCCTGGCTTTGGTGAACAGATGCGCCAGATCAGCCTGCATTTTGTGCCAACTGCGATCCTTTCGCGTCAGGTGGGTGTGATTCGTAAGCAGGCACTGATCCTTAACTTACCCGGTCAGCCGAAGTCTATTAAAGAGACGCTGGAAGGCGTGAAGGATGCCGAGGGTAAGGTCGTGGTGCACGGTATTTTTGCCAGCGTACCGTACTGCATTCAGTTGCTGGAAGGGCCATATGTTGAAACGGCACCGGAAGTGGTTGCAGCATTCAGACCGAAGAGCGCAAGACGCGAAGTTAGCGAATAAAAAAAAATCCCCCCAGGCGGGGGGATCAGACTGATGACAAACGCAAAACAGCCTGATGCGCTACGCTTATCAGGCCTACGTTCTTCCTGCAATATATTGAATTTGCACGATTTTGTAGGCCTGATAAGGCGTTCACGCCGCTTCCGGCATGAATAAAGCGCACGTTGTCAACAATCTGATATCCCCCGAGCGGGGGATATCAAGCAATTAGTGGGATTCACCAATCGGCAGAACGGTGCGACCAAACTGCTCGTTCAGCACTTCACCCATCGCCAGATAGATTGCGCTGGCACCGCAGATCAGACCAATCCAGCCGGCAAAGTGGATGATCGCGGCGTTACCGGCAATGTTACCGATCGCCAGCAGGGCAAACAGCACGGTCAGGCTAAAGAAAACGAATTGCAGAACGCGTGCGCCTTTCAGCGTGCCGAAGAACATAAACAGCGTAAACACGCCCCACAGACCCAGGTAGACACCAAGGAACTGCGCATTTGGCGCATCGGTTAGACCCAGTTTCGGCATCAGCAGAATCGCAACCAGCGTCAGCCAGAAAGAACCGTAAGAGGTGAAGGCAGTTAACCCGAAAGTGTTGCCTTTTTTATACTCCAGCAGACCAGCGAAAATTTGCGCGATGCCGCCGTAGAAGATGCCCATGGCAAGAATAATACCGTCCAGAGCGAAATAACCCACGTTGTGCAGGTTAAGTAGAATGGTGGTCATGCCGAAGCCCATCAGGCCCAGCGGTGCCGGATTAGCCAACTTAGTGTTGCCCATAATTCCTCAAAAATCATCATTGAATGAATGGTGAAATAATTTCCCTGAATAACTGTAGTGATTTCAGGGCGCGGCATAATAATCAGCCAATGGAGTAGTGTCCATGATCTTTTGAGGGGAAAATGAAAATTTTCCCCGATGTGAGGGATTAGGCCTGAGTGGCGCTGACAATTCGACGCAGGCAGGCAATTTGCAGGACCGCCGGAATAGTAACGCGATAGGCGCTACCGCTGACAGCTTTAACTCCGTTTAATGCCGCGCCCACCGGGCCTCCTAGCCCCGCGCCGCGCAGCAAACCATGCCCGAGAACGCTCATTGCTGCGTGGGTGCGTAAAATGCGGGTAAGTTGGCTGGAAAGCAGATGCGACACCCCTTTTGCCAATAATTTGTCTTTCATCAGCAGCGGTAATAGCTCTTCCAGCTCGTTGACTCTGGCATCGACCGCCTTGAGAAATTCCTGCTTATGTTCCTCGTCCATTTTCTTCCAGGTATTACGCAGAAATTGCTCCAGTAATTGTTGCTCAATTTCAAACGTAGACATCTCTTTGTCGGCTTTTAGCTTCAGCCGTTTTGAGACGTCGAGCAAAATGGCCCGGTACAGTTTGCCGTGTCCGCGAAGTTTGTTAGCGATACTATCGCCGCCAAAATGCTGTAATTCTCCGGCAATTAGCTGCCAGTTGCGGCGATGTTGCTCGGGATGCCCTTCCATCGATTTGAACAGTTCATTACGCATCAGAACGCTGGAGAGTCGAGTTTTGCCTTTTTCGTTATGGGTGAGCAAACGGGCGAAATTGGTCAGTTGCTCCTCACTACAATGTTGGAGAAAATCCAGATCTGAATCATTCAGGTAATTAACATTCATTTATTGTGGCTTCTCTGTTCAAGCGTTAATCGTCGCCGATAATTTTCAGCGTGGCCATATCGGACGAGTTCACGGTATGACCGGAAAAGGTGATTTTTGACACGCAACGTTTGTTGTCGTTATCGCTGTTAATGTTGATCCAGTTGGTGGTTTGCCCTTCTTTAATTTCGGCGGGAACATTCAGGCTTTGACTGGCGCTACGGGCGGCTTTGAAATAAACCGACGCGCCGCTCAACTGTAAATCGCCGTGGTCGGCGGTGAGTTGGATACGTTTTACGATGCGGCAAACGGGGAGTTTCAGCGCCAGATCGTTGGTTTCGTTACGCGGCATCGCAATGACGCCGAGGATTTTATGGTCGTTAGCTTGCGCCGTGCAGCACAACATAAGGCCAAGTACCAGGCTGGCAGAAATCGTAAAAACGGATTTCATAAAGATTCTCTTAGCGGGGAGCAGTAGGGGATGAATAGCCACTAGTTTACTGCTGACGAAAAGAAGATTCAGGTATGTAATCTTTTCTTTTTATTACAATTTTTTGGTGAATGCCTTGTGTTGAATTCATTCTTTATATGAATGAAATTGCCGTCTGTTTCATGTCTTCTTTTGGCATATCACGAAATTTCTGCGCAAAAGCACAAAAAATTTTTGCATCTCCCCCTTGATGACGTGGGTTACGACCCCATTTAGTAGTCAACCGCAGTGAGTGAGTCTGCAAAAAAATGAAATTGGGCAGTTGAAACCAGACGTTTCGCCCCTATTACAGACTCATACCACATGATGACCGAATATATAGTGGAGACGTTTAGATGGGTAAAATTATTGGTATCGACCTGGGTACTACCAACTCTTGTGTAGCGATTATGGATGGCACAACTCCTCGTGTGCTGGAGAACGCCGAAGGCGATCGCACCACGCCTTCTATCATTGCCTATACCCAGGATGGTGAAACTCTGGTTGGTCAGCCGGCTAAACGTCAGGCAGTGACGAACCCGCAAAACACCCTGTTTGCGATTAAACGCCTGATTGGCCGCCGCTTCCAGGACGAAGAAGTACAGCGTGATGTTTCCATCATGCCGTTCAAAATTATTGCTGCTGATAACGGCGACGCATGGGTCGAAGTTAAAGGCCAGAAAATGGCACCGCCGCAGATCTCTGCTGAAGTGCTGAAAAAAATGAAGAAAACCGCGGAAGATTACCTGGGCGAACCGGTAACTGAAGCTGTTATCACCGTACCGGCATACTTTAACGATGCTCAGCGTCAGGCAACCAAAGACGCAGGCCGTATCGCTGGTCTGGAAGTAAAACGTATCATCAACGAACCGACCGCAGCTGCGCTGGCTTACGGTCTGGACAAAGGTACTGGTAACCGTACTATCGCGGTTTATGACCTGGGTGGTGGTACTTTCGATATTTCCATTATCGAAATCGACGAAGTTGACGGCGAAAAAACCTTCGAAGTTCTGGCTACCAACGGTGATACCCACCTGGGTGGTGAAGACTTTGACAGCCGCCTGATCAACTACCTGGTTGAAGAATTCAAGAAAGATCAGGGCATTGACTTGCGCAACGATCCGCTGGCAATGCAGCGCCTGAAAGAAGCGGCAGAAAAAGCGAAAATCGAGCTGTCTTCCGCTCAGCAGACCGATGTTAACCTGCCGTACATCACTGCAGATGCGACCGGTCCGAAACACATGAACATCAAAGTGACTCGTGCGAAACTGGAAAGCCTGGTTGAAGACCTGGTAAACCGTTCCATCGAGCCGCTGAAAGTTGCACTGCAGGACGCTGGCCTGTCCGTATCTGATATCGACGACGTTATCCTCGTTGGTGGTCAGACTCGTATGCCAATGGTTCAGAAGAAAGTTGCTGAGTTCTTTGGTAAAGAGCCGCGTAAAGACGTTAACCCGGACGAAGCTGTAGCTATCGGTGCTGCTGTTCAGGGTGGTGTTCTGACTGGTGACGTAAAAGACGTACTGCTGCTGGACGTTACCCCGCTGTCTCTGGGTATCGAAACCATGGGCGGTGTGATGACGACGCTGATCGCGAAAAACACCACTATCCCGACCAAGCACAGCCAGGTGTTCTCTACCGCTGAAGACAACCAGTCTGCGGTAACCATCCACGTGCTGCAGGGTGAACGTAAACGTGCGGCTGATAACAAATCTCTGGGTCAGTTCAACCTGGATGGTATCAACCCGGCACCGCGCGGTATGCCGCAGATCGAAGTTACCTTCGATATCGATGCTGACGGTATCCTGCACGTTTCCGCGAAAGATAAAAACAGCGGTAAAGAGCAGAAGATCACCATCAAGGCTTCTTCTGGTCTGAACGAAGATGAAATCCAGAAAATGGTACGCGACGCAGAAGCGAACGCCGAAGCTGACCGTAAGTTTGAAGAGCTGGTACAGACTCGCAACCAGGGCGACCATCTGCTGCACAGCACCCGTAAGCAGGTTGAAGAAGCAGGCGACAAACTGCCGGCTGACGACAAAACTGCTATCGAGTCTGCGCTGACTGCACTGGAAACTGCTCTGAAAGGTGAAGACAAAGCCGCTATCGAAGCGAAAATGCAGGAACTGGCACAGGTTTCCCAGAAACTGATGGAAATCGCCCAGCAGCAACATGCCCAGCAGCAGACTGCCGGTGCTGATGCTTCTGCAAACAACGCGAAAGATGACGATGTTGTCGACGCCGAGTTTGAAGAAGTCAAAGACAAAAAATAATCGCCCTATAAACGGGTAATTATACTGACACGGGCGAAGGGGAATTTCCTCTCCGCCCGTGCATTCATCTAGGGGCAATTAAAAAAAGATGGCTAAGCAAGATTATTACGAGATTTTAGGCGTTTCCAAAACAGCGGAAGAGCGTGAAATCAAAAAGGCCTACAAACGCCTGGCCATGAAATACCACCCGGACCGTAACCAGGGTGACAAAGAGGCCGAGGCGAAATTTAAAGAGATCAAGGAAGCTTATGAAGTTCTGACCGACTCGCAAAAACGTGCGGCATACGATCAGTATGGTCATGCTGCGTTTGAGCAAGGCGGCATGGGCGGCGGCGGTTTTGGCGGCGGCGCAGACTTCAGCGATATTTTTGGTGACGTTTTCGGCGATATTTTTGGCGGTGGGCGTGGTCGTCAACGTGCGGCGCGCGGTGCTGATTTACGCTATAACATGGAGCTCACCCTCGAAGAAGCTGTACGTGGCGTGACCAAAGAGATCCGCATTCCGACTCTGGAAGAGTGTGACGTTTGCCACGGTAGCGGTGCAAAACCAGGCACGCAGCCGCAGACCTGTCCGACCTGTCATGGTTCTGGTCAGGTGCAGATGCGCCAGGGCTTCTTTGCCGTGCAGCAGACCTGTCCACACTGTCAGGGCCGCGGTACGCTGATCAAAGATCCGTGCAACAAATGTCATGGTCATGGTCGTGTTGAGCGCAGCAAAACGCTGTCCGTTAAAATCCCGGCAGGGGTGGACACCGGGGACCGCATCCGTCTTGCGGGCGAAGGTGAAGCGGGCGAACACGGCGCACCGGCAGGCGATCTGTACGTTCAGGTACAGGTTAAACAGCACCCGATTTTCGAGCGTGAAGGCAACAACCTGTATTGCGAAGTCCCGATCAACTTCGCTATGGCTGCGCTGGGTGGCGAAATCGAAGTGCCGACCCTTGATGGTCGCGTCAAACTGAAAGTGCCTGGCGAAACCCAGACCGGTAAGTTGTTCCGTATGCGCGGTAAAGGCGTCAAGTCTGTCCGCGGCGGTGCGCAAGGTGACTTGCTGTGCCGCGTTGTTGTCGAAACACCGGTAGGCCTGAACGAGAAGCAGAAACAGCTGCTGCAAGAGCTGCAAGAAAGCTTCGGTGGCCCAACCGGCGAGCACAACAGCCCGCGCTCAAAGAGCTTCTTTGATGGCGTGAAGAAGTTTTTCGACGACCTGACTCGCTAACCTCCCCAAAAGCCTGCCCGTGGGCAGGCCAGGGTAAAAACTAGGGTGCGTTGAAGATATGCGAGCACCTGTAAAGTGGCGGGGATCACTCCCCGCCGTTGCTCTTACTCGGATTCGTAAGCCGTGAAAACAGCAACCTCCGTCTGGCCAGTTCGGATGTGAACCTCACAGAGGTCTTTTCTCGTTAGCAGCGCCGCCACTACGGCGGTGATACAGATGACGATCAGGGCGACAATCATCGCCTTATGCTGCTTCATTGCTCTCTTCTCCTTGACCTTACGGTCAGTAAGAGGCACTCTACATGTGTTCTGCATATAGGGGGCCTCGGGTTGATGGTAAAATATCACTCGGGGCTTTTCTCTATGTGCCATCCAGCTAATGCCTGAGACAGATAGCCTCAAGCACCCGCCGCTATTATACCGCTCTCTTTAACCCACTCTGTTTTATCGATTATAATCCTGAAGACGCCTCGCATTTTTATGGCGTAATTTTTTAAGGATTTAATTATTTAACTTTAATTTATCTCTTTATCGCAATTATTGACGACAAGCTGGATTATTTTTGAAATATTGTCCTAACAAACAACGCCGACTGACAACAAATTAATTATTACTTTTCCGAATTAATCTCTCAGAAATCTTGACCTTAAGCTATGATTATCAGGGCTTAAGGTCATCAGCCACCGCTTTCGAGCGCCAAAAACACTTCCTCTGCTGGTGATTTAATCTTCTTTATAGATCGTAAAAAGCGAATTATTCCTACACTATAATCTGATTTTAACGATGATTTGTGCGGGGTAAAATAGTTAAAACGATCTATTCACCTGAAAGAGAAATAAAAAGTGAAACATCTGCATCGATTCTTTAGCAGTGATGCCTCGGGAGGCATTATTCTCATCATTGCCGCTGTTCTGGCGATGATTATGGCCAACAGCGGCGCAACCAGTGGATGGTATCACGACTTTCTTGAGACGCCGGTTCAGCTCCGGGTAGGTTCTCTTGAAATCAATAAAAACATGCTGTTATGGATAAATGACGCGCTAATGGCGATATTTTTCCTGTTAGTTGGTCTGGAAGTTAAACGCGAGCTGATGCAAGGATCGCTGGCCAGCTTGCGCCAGGCTGCGTTTCCGGTTATTGCCGCAATCGGCGGGATGATTGTCCCGGCATTGCTCTATTTGGCCTTTAACTACGCCGATCCTATCACACGTGAAGGGTGGGCAATCCCGGCTGCGACTGACATTGCCTTTGCCCTTGGTGTGCTGGCGTTATTGGGAAGTCGTGTACCGTTAGCACTGAAGATCTTTCTGATGGCGCTGGCTATTATCGACGATCTTGGAGCCATCATAATCATCGCCTTGTTTTACACTAATGACTTGTCGATGGCTTCTCTTGGCGTTGCAGCTGTAGCAATTGCGGTGCTCGCGGTGCTCAACATTTGTGGTGTTCGCCGCACGGGAGTTTATATTCTGGTCGGCGTGGTGTTGTGGACCGCGGTGTTGAAATCAGGTGTTCACGCAACGCTGGCAGGTGTCATTGTCGGTTTCTTTATTCCATTGAAAGAGAAGCATGGCCGTTCTCCGGCGAAGCGCCTGGAGCATGTATTACATCCATGGGTGGCTTATCTGATTTTGCCGCTGTTTGCTTTTGCCAATGCCGGCGTTTCTCTGCAAGGCGTGACGTTGGATGGCCTGACCTCCATCCTGCCATTAGGTATCATCGCCGGTTTGCTGATTGGCAAGCCGTTGGGTATTAGTTTGTTCTGCTGGTTGGCGCTGCGTTTGAAACTGGCTCATTTGCCAGAGGGAACCACTTATCAGCAAATTATGGCGGTTGGGATCTTGTGCGGTATCGGTTTTACTATGTCTATCTTTATCGCCAGCCTGGCTTTTGGTAGCGTAGATCCAGAACTGATTAACTGGGCGAAATTGGGCATTCTGGTTGGCTCAATCTCTTCGGCAGTAATTGGATATAGCTGGTTACGCATTCGTTTACGTCCATCAGTTTGACAGGACGATGTACCGGGGAGCCATAAATGGCTCCCTTTTCATTCTTATCAGGGAGAGAAATGAGCATGTCTCATATCAATTACAACCACTTGTATTACTTCTGGCATGTCTACAAAGAAGGTTCTGTGGTTGGCGCAGCGGAGGCGCTTTATTTAACACCACAAACCATTACCGGGCAGATCCGGGCGCTGGAAGAGCGCCTGCAAGGGAAACTATTTAAGCGTAAAGGACGTGGTCTGGAACCCAGCGAACTGGGGGAGCTGGTCTATCGCTACGCCGATAAAATGTTCACCTTAAGCCAGGAAATGCTGGATATCGTCAACTATCGCAAAGAGTCCAATTTGTTGTTTGATGTTGGCGTGGCAGATGCTCTTTCCAAACGCCTGGTCAGCAGTGTTCTGGATGCCGCAGTTGTGGAAGACGAGCAGATCCATCTACGCTGTTTCGAATCGACGCACGAGATGCTGTTGGAGCAACTGAGTCAGCATAAGCTGGATATGATCATCTCTGACTGCCCGATAGACTCCACCCAGCAGGAAGGGCTGTTTTCCATAAAAATTGGCGAGTGTGGTGTCAGTTTCTGGTGCACTAACCCGCTGCCAGAAAAGCCGTTTCCTGCCTGTCTGGAAGAGCGTCGCTTACTTATTCCGGGGCGTCGCTCAATGTTGGGACGCAAGCTATTAAACTGGTTTAACTCTCAGGGCTTAAACGTTGAAATTCTGGGGGAGTTTGATGATGCGGCGTTGATGAAAGCTTTTGGAGCGACGCATAACGCTATTTTCGTTGCACCTTCGCTTTACGCTAATGATTTCTATAACGATGACTCGGTTATGGAGATAGGCCGCGTTGAGAACGTCATGGAAGAGTACCACGCGATTTTCGCCGAAAGGATGATTCAACACCCTGCGGTACAGCGTATTTGCAACACAGATTACTCTGCGTTGTTTACTTCAGCTTCAAAATAACCATTTGTACTCTGCAGGCTGCAGTTTTGGCCTGCAGATGGGCATAAAAAAACCCGCTTGCGCGGGCTTTTTTACAAAGCTGACAACAACAGGCAATTAAGCCAGTTTGTTGATCTGTGCAGTCAGGTTAGCCTTATGACGTGCAGCTTTGTTTTTGTGGATCAGACCTTTAGCAGCCTGACGGTCCACGATCGGTTGCATTTCGTTAAATGCTTTCAGTGCAGCAGCTTTGTCGCCAGCTTCGATAGCTGCGTATACTTTCTTGATGAAAGTACGCATCATAGAGCGACGGCTTGCGTTGTGCTTACGAGCCTTTTCAGACTGAATGGCGCGCTTCTTAGCTGATTTGATATTAGCCAAGGTCCAACTCCCAAATGTGTTCTATATGGACAATTCAAAGGCCGAGGAATATGCCCTTTTAGCCTTCTTTTGTCAATGGATTTGTGCAAATAAGCGCCGTTAATGTGCCGGCGCTCGTTACGTAGTGATGGCGCAGGATTCTACCAGCTTGCGGGGTGTGAATACAGCTTTTCCGCGATAAAAATTGCATCAGGCCGTGAGTTTCTGCCCGTGATTTGCGCCATGGCAATGAAAAGCCACTTCTTTCTGATTTCGGTACTCAATCGCCGGTTAACCTTGACCGCTGTACAAGGTATACTCGGACGATTTTCACTGTTTTGAGCCAGACATGAAGCTGATACGCGGCATACATAATCTCAGCCAGGCCCCGCAAGAAGGGTGTGTGCTGACTATTGGTAATTTCGACGGCGTGCATCGCGGTCATCGCGCGCTGTTGCAGGGCTTGCAGGAAGAAGGGCGCAGGCGAAACTTACCGGTGATGGTGATGCTTTTTGAACCTCAACCACTGGAACTGTTTGCTACCGATAAAGCCCCGGCAAGACTGACCCGACTGCGGGAAAAACTGCGTTACCTTGCAGAGTGTGGCGTAGATTACGTGCTGTGCGTGCGTTTCGACAGGCGCTTTGCGGCGCTGACTGCGCAAAACTTCATCAGCGATCTGCTGGTGAAGCATTTGCGGGTAAAATTCCTCGCCGTGGGTGATGATTTCCGCTTTGGCGCTGGTCGTGAAGGCGATTTCTTGTTATTACAGAAAGCTGGCGTGGAATACGGCTTTGACATTACCAGTACGCAAACTTTTTGCGAAGGTGGCGTGCGTATCAGCAGCACCGCTGTGCGTCAGGCACTTGCAGACGATAATCTGGCTCTGGCAGAAAGTTTACTGGGGCACCCGTTTGCCATCTCCGGGCGTGTGGTCCACGGTGATGAATTAGGGCGCACGATAGGTTTCCCGACGGCGAATGTACCGCTACGCCGTCAGGTTTCCCCGGTGAAAGGGGTTTATGCGGTGGAAGTGCTGGGCCTCGGCGAAAAGCCGTTACCCGGCGTGGCAAACATCGGAACACGCCCAACGGTTGCCGGTATTCGCCAGCAGCTGGAAGTGCATTTGTTAGATGTTGCAATGGACCTTTACGGTCGCCATATACAAGTAGTGCTGCGTAAAAAAATACGCAATGAGCAGCGATTTGCGTCGCTGGACGAACTGAAAGCGCAGATTGCGCGTGATGAATTAACCGCCCGCGAATTTTTTGGGCTAACAAAACCGGCTTAAGCCTGTTATGTAATCAAACCGAAATACGGAACCGAGAATCTGATGAGTGACTATAAATCAACCCTGAATTTGCCGGAAACAGGGTTCCCGATGCGTGGCGATCTCGCCAAACGCGAACCGGGAATGCTGGCGCGTTGGACTGATGATGACCTGTACGGCATCATTCGTGCGGCTAAAAAAGGCAAAAAAACCTTCATTCTGCATGATGGCCCTCCTTATGCGAATGGCAGCATTCATATTGGTCACTCGGTTAACAAGATTCTGAAAGACATTATCGTGAAGTCCAAAGGACTTTCCGGTTATGACTCGCCGTATGTGCCTGGCTGGGACTGCCACGGTCTGCCGATCGAGCTGAAAGTAGAGCAAGAATACGGTAAGCCGGGTGAGAAATTCACTGCTGCCGAGTTCCGCGCCAAGTGCCGCGAATACGCAGCGACCCAGGTTGACGGTCAGCGCAAAGACTTTATCCGTCTGGGCGTGCTGGGCGACTGGTCGCACCCGTACCTGACCATGGACTTCAAAACTGAAGCCAACATCATCCGCGCGCTGGGCAAAATCATCGGCAACGGTCACCTGCACAAAGGCGCGAAGCCAGTGCACTGGTGCGTTGACTGCCGTTCTGCACTGGCAGAAGCGGAAGTTGAGTATTACGACAAAACTTCTCCGTCCATCGACGTCGCTTTCCAGGCGGTCGATCAGGATGCGCTGAAAGCAAAATTTGGCGTCAGCAACGTTAACGGCCCAATCTCGCTGGTAATCTGGACCACTACGCCGTGGACTCTGCCTGCAAACCGCGCAATCTCTATTGCACCGGATTTCGACTATGCGCTGGTGCAGATCGACGGTCAGGCCGTTATTCTGGCGAAAGATCTGGTTGAAAGCGTAATGCAGCGTATCGGCGTGACCGATTACACCATTCTCGGCACGGTAAAAGGTGCGGAGCTTGAACTGCTGCGCTTTACCCATCCGTTTATGGGCTTCGACGTTCCGGCAATCCTCGGCGATCACGTTACCCTGGATGCTGGTACCGGTGCCGTTCACACCGCGCCTGGCCACGGTCCGGACGACTATGTGATTGGCCAGAAATACGGTCTGGAAACCGCTAACCCGGTTGGCCCGGACGGCACTTATCTGCCGGGCACTTACCCGACGCTGGATGGCGTGAACGTCTTCAAAGCGAACGACATCGTCGTTGCGCTGCTGCAGGAAAAAGGCGCGCTGTTGCACGTTGAGAAAATGCAGCACAGCTATCCGTGCTGCTGGCGTCACAAAACGCCGATCATCTTCCGCGCGACGCCGCAGTGGTTCGTCAGCATGGATCAGAAAGGTCTGCGTGCGCAGTCACTGAAAGAGATCAAAGGCGTGCAGTGGATCCCGGACTGGGGCCAGGCACGTATCGAGTCGATGGTTGCTAACCGTCCTGATTGGTGTATCTCCCGTCAGCGCACCTGGGGCGTACCGATGTCACTGTTCGTGCACAAAGACACGGAAGAGCTGCATCCGCGTACCCTCGAACTGATGGAAGAAGTGGCAAAACGTGTTGAAGTTGATGGCATCCAGGCGTGGTGGGATCTCGATGCGAAAGAGATCCTCGGCGATGAAGCTGATCAGTACGTGAAAGTGCCGGACACGCTGGATGTATGGTTTGACTCCGGATCTACCCACTCTTCTGTTGTTGACGTGCGCCCGGAATTTGCTGGTCACGCAGCGGACATGTATCTGGAAGGTTCTGACCAACACCGTGGTTGGTTCATGTCTTCCCTGATGATCTCCACCGCGATGAAGGGCAAAGCGCCGTATCGTCAGGTACTGACCCACGGCTTTACCGTGGATGGTCAGGGCCGCAAGATGTCTAAATCTATCGGCAACACCGTTTCGCCGCAGGATGTGATGAACAAACTGGGTGCGGATATTCTACGGCTGTGGGTGGCATCAACTGACTACACCGGTGAAATGGCCGTTTCTGACGAGATCCTGAAACGTGCTGCCGACAGCTATCGTCGTATCCGTAACACCGCACGCTTCCTGCTGGCAAACCTCAATGGTTTCGATCCGGCAAAAGATATGGTGAAACCGGAAGAGATGGTGGTACTGGATCGCTGGGCCGTAGGTTGTGCGAAAGCGGCACAGGAAGACATCCTCAAGGCGTACGAAGCATACGATTTCCACGAAGTGGTACAGCGTCTGATGCGCTTCTGCTCCGTTGAGATGGGATCCTTCTACCTCGACATCATCAAAGACCGTCAGTACACCGCCAAAGCGGACAGCGTGGCGCGTCGTAGCTGCCAGACTGCGCTGTATCACATCGCGGAAGCGCTGGTGCGCTGGATGGCACCAATCCTCTCCTTCACCGCTGATGAAGTGTGGGGCTACCTGCCGGGCGAACGTGAAAAATACGTCTTCACCGGTGAGTGGTACGAAGGCCTGTTTGGCCTGGCAGACAGCGAAGCGATGAACGATGCGTTCTGGGACGAGCTGTTGAAAGTGCGTGGCGAAGTGAACAAAGTCATTGAGCAAGCGCGTGCCGACAAGAAAGTGGGCGGCTCGCTGGAAGCTGCAGTGACGCTGTATGCAGAACCGGAACTGGCGGCGAAACTGACCGCGCTGGGCGATGAATTACGATTTGTCCTGTTGACCTCCGGCGCTACCGTTGCAGACTATAACGACGCACCTGCTGATGCTCAGCAGAGCGAAGTACTCAAAGGGCTGAAAGTCGCGTTGAGTAAAGCCGAAGGTGAGAAGTGCCCACGCTGCTGGCACTACACCCAGGATGTCGGCAAGGTGGCGGAACACGCAGAAATCTGCGGCCGCTGTGTCAGCAACGTCGCCGGTGACGGTGAAAAACGTAAGTTTGCCTGATGAGTCAATCGATCTGTTCAACAGGGCTGCGCTGGCTGTGGCTGGTGGTAGTCGTGCTGATTATCGATCTGGGCAGCAAATACCTGATCCTCCAGAACTTTGCTCTGGGGGATACGGTCCCGCTGTTCCCGTCGCTTAATCTGCATTATGCGCGTAACTATGGCGCGGCGTTTAGTTTCCTTGCCGATAGCGGCGGCTGGCAGCGTTGGTTCTTTGCCGGTATTGCGATTGGTATTAGCGTGATCCTTGCAGTGATGATGTATCGCTCGAAGGCCACGCAGAAGCTAAACAATATCGCTTACGCGCTGATTATTGGCGGCGCGCTGGGCAACCTGTTCGACCGCCTGTGGCACGGCTTCGTTGTCGATATGATCGACTTCTACGTCGGTGACTGGCACTTCGCCACCTTCAACCTTGCCGATACTGCCATTTGTGTCGGTGCGGCACTGATTGTGCTGGAAGGTTTTCTACCTTCTAAAGCGAAAAAACAATAATAAACCCTGCCGGATGCGGCCTACAGATTGCTGCGAAATCGTAGGCCGCATCCGGCAAAAATCCTCAAAATATAAGAGCAAACCTGCATGTCTGAATCTGTACAGAGCAATAGCGCCGTCCTGGTGCACTTCACGCTAAAACTCGACGATGGCACCACCGCCGAGTCCACCCGCAACAACGGTAAACCGGCGCTATTCCGCCTGGGCGATGCTTCTCTTTCCGAAGGGCTGGAGCAACACCTGCTGGGGCTGAAAGTGGGCGATAAAACCACCTTCTCGCTGGAGCCAGATGCGGCGTTTGGCGTGCCGTCACCGGACCTGATTCAGTACTTCTCCCGCCGTGAATTTATGGATGCAGGCGAGCCAGAAATTGGCGCAATCATGCTTTTTACCGCAATGGATGGCAGTGAGATGCCTGGTGTGATCCGTGAAATTAACGGCGACTCCATTACCGTTGATTTCAACCATCCGCTGGCCGGGCAGACCGTTCATTTTGATATTGAAGTGCTGGAAATCGATCCGGCACTGGAGGCGTAACATGCAGATCCTGTTGGCCAACCCGCGTGGTTTTTGTGCCGGGGTAGACCGCGCTATCAGCATTGTTGAAAACGCGCTGGCCATTTACGGCGCACCGATATATGTCCGTCACGAAGTGGTGCATAACCGCTACGTGGTCGATAGCTTGCGCGAGCGTGGGGCTATCTTTATTGAGCAGATCAGCGAAGTGCCGGACGGCGCGATCCTGATTTTCTCCGCACACGGTGTTTCTCAGGCCGTACGTAACGAAGCGAAAAGCCGCGATCT
Source organism: Escherichia sp. E13S3 (assembly GCF_004212325.1). Taxonomy (NCBI): domain Bacteria; kingdom Pseudomonadati; phylum Pseudomonadota; class Gammaproteobacteria; order Enterobacterales; family Enterobacteriaceae; genus Escherichia; species Escherichia sp. E13S3. Next base: position 201,313 of record NZ_RHJR01000003.1, on the reverse strand, counting down.
CACGGTGTTTGATGCCACCTGTCCGCTGGTGACCAAAGTGCATATGGAAGTCGCGCGCGCCAGCCGTCGTGGCGAAGAATCTATTCTCATCGGTCACGCCGGGCACCCGGAAGTGGAAGGGACAATGGGTCAGTACAGCAACCCGGAAGGGGGAATGTATCTGGTCGAATCGCCAGACGATGTGTGGAAACTGACGGTCAAAAACGAAGAGAAACTCTCCTTTATGACCCAGACCACGCTATCGGTGGATGACACGTCTGATGTGATCGACGCGCTGCGTAAACGCTTCCCAAAAATTGTCGGTCCGCGCAAAGATGATATCTGCTATGCCACCACCAACCGTCAGGAAGCGGTACGCGCTCTGGCAGAACAGGCGGAAGTTGTGCTGGTGGTCGGTTCGAAAAACTCCTCCAACTCCAACCGTCTGGCGGAGCTGGCCCAGCGTATGGGCAAACGCGCGTTTTTGATTGACGATGCGAAAGATATCCAGGAAGAGTGGGTGAAAGAGGTTAAATGCGTCGGCGTGACTGCGGGTGCATCGGCTCCGGATATTCTGGTGCAGAATGTGGTGGCACGTTTGCAACAGCTGGGCGGTGGTGAAGCCATTCCGCTGGAAGGCCGTGAAGAAAACATTGTTTTCGAAGTGCCGAAAGAGCTGCGTGTCGATATTCGTGAAGTCGATTAAGTCATTAGCAGCCTAAGTTATGCGAAAATGCCGGTCTTGTTACCGGCATTTTTTATGGAGAAAACATGCGTTTACCTATCTTCCTCGATACAGACCCAGGCATTGACGATGCCGTCGCCATTGCCGCTGCGATTTTTGCCCCCGAGCTCGACCTGCAACTGATGACCACCGTCGCGGGTAATGTCTCGGTTGAGAAAACCACCCGCAACGCCCTGCAACTGCTGCATTTCTGGAATGCGGAGATTCCGCTTGCCCAGGGAGCCGCCGTGCCGCTGGTGCGCGCACCGCGTAATGCAGCATCTGTGCACGGTGAATCGGGAATGGCTGGCTACGACTTTGTCGAGCACAATAGAAGCCCACTGGACAAACCCGCATTTCTGGCGATTCGTGATGCCCTGCTGTGTGCGCCTGAGCCTGTTACTCTGGTAGCCATCGGCCCGTTAACCAATATTGCGCTGTTACTTTCACAATGCCCGGAATGCAAACCGCATATTCGCCGTCTGGTGATCATGGGCGGTTCTGCCGGTCGCGGCAACTGCACACCAAACGCCGAGTTTAATATCGCTGCCGATCCAGAAGCGGCTGCGTGCGTCTTCCGTAGCGGCATCGAAATCGTCATGTGCGGTCTGGATGTCACCAATCAGGCGGTGTTAACTCCTGATTATCTTGCTACATTGCCGGAGTTAAATCGCACCGGAAAAATGCTTCATGCACTGTTTAGCCACTACCGTAGCGGCAGTATGCAAAGCGGTCTGCGTATGCACGATCTCTGCGCCATTGCCTGGCTGGTGCGCCCGGACTTATTCACTCTCAAGCCGTGTTTTGTGGCGGTGGAAACTCAGGGCGAATTTACCTCAGGCACCACGGTTGTTGATATCGACGGTTGCCTGGGCAAACCCGCCAACGTACAGGTGGCGCTGGATCTGGATGTGAAAGGCTTCCAGCAGTGGGTGGCGGAAGTGCTGGCTCTGGCGAACTAATGATTTAACAGGGATGTGCTCAATGACATATGGAGAGGCGTGGTTGAAAGGATGGCAACACATTTTCGATTATAAAGGTGTCGCCACCCGTTTTGAGTTCTGGTCGTTTATTAGCGGAAGTGCAGTTATCTGCCCGCTGCCGCTTATATGCTGGTGGTTGGCGACAACAATAGACCGTGATTACGGTGTTTTCATATTTTACGCGCTACCTCTTTCTGGTCTGTTGGCGTTGATTTTTGCTGTTCCGGCGATGGCATTGGGCTTTAGACGGATGCATGACATTGGGTATCCTGGCTGGTGGTTTGCTATCGGGGTCTTACTCCCCTATGTTGGGATTATTCTTTTTGTGCTTTGCTGCTTGCCATCAAAACCAGAGAAAATGTATTGATTAATCCTGACACGGTCAGCCCGTGTCAGGAGACGCGATACGTATTAGCACCATTAAAGTTGTGACGAGGTCAGCGAAACAACTTCGTATCGCATAGGGTTAATCGATTAATCTGCTATGCTTTCAGTGTTGTTCTCCTCGGGCCGGAGATACATATGAAACCTTCTTTTATCCAGCCACCACGCTTGTTGTGGGAAAGCGGCGCTTTTACCTCAACTCATCTTGTCCAAAAATCAACCTGTATTCAGGATCTGCCGGACATTTTTTCTGACGAACGCGCCAGGCATGCATTACCTGCCGACCTGGTCGTGTATTGCGTTGAAATGATTGATAGCTCTCCTGCTGAAGGTGAGTTCTATACCGGTGTTACGCACCTTAATCCGGGAAAAGTCGGCAACGAGTTTTTCATGACCAAAGGCCATTTTCATGCGCGGCGGGAACAGGGCGAAGTTTACTTTGGCTTGCGTGGTCGCGGTCTGCTGTTATTGCAAAACGAAGCGGATGAAGCTCGTCTGGAAGCGGTGTTTCCCGGTTCAGTGCATATTATTCCGGGATTTACTGCTCATCGCTTAATTAATACTGGAGATGAAATCCTTTCTGCACTGGCGGTATGGTCGGGTGTGGCGGGGCATGATTATGCGGCATTACCGCAGGGCTTTGCACTACGCGTGGTTGAGGAAAATGGCGAGATCATGGCAAAAGAGGTGCAGAATGGCTGATTCCCGACAGAGCTACGGCCTGGACATGGCGATTCATCACCAGCCGCTGGGGTTTAGCTATGGTGAAGATGTTACCGGGCCGATGCCTGAAGTTCGTCATCTCAACGACATCCGTGCTTCTCTGCGTGATCCTGACTGTGATGGGCCAGAAGACGTTTATGCCATTGCGATGGATGTGGCGCGGATGCAGGATCGTGAAGAACTGAATAAGCGCATGTTGCTGTTTGGTGTTGTCACCTACTCGGCGGGCAGACTGGGTGAGGAACCCATTCGCAGTCAGGGGCATATCCACCGCATCAGCCAGCACAGCGGTTGGTCGCCACCGGAGCTTTATGAGATCTGGCAAGGGAAAGCGATTATTTATATGCAGGAATATGTTGATGACGATCCTGGTCGCTGCTTTGCCGTGATAGCAGGTCCTGGTGAAAAGGTGTTAGTGCCGCCAGGCTGGGGGCACGCGACGATTTCGGCAGATCCCAATACACCGTTAACCTTTGGAGCCTGGTGCGATCGGGAATACGGTTTTGAGTATGAGGCGGTACGGGCGCATAAAGGTCTGGCGTGGTATCCATTGTTGCAGGGCAACAATATTATCTGGCAGCACAACTCAAGCTATATTCCGGGGCGCTTACAGGTGGTCACGGCGCGGGAATATCCGGAGTTTGGCATTACTGGCGCGCCGGTTTATCAGCAATTTATTGGCGATCCGGCACGTTTTCAGTTTATTTCGCGACCAGAGAAAGCCGCTGAATTGTGGCAGAATTTCCATCCATAAAAAGCCGGGGGCAGACTGCCCCCGGTATTTCTATTTTGCTTAACCGGCAAATAAACCACTCGCCACGCCGATTGCCGCGAGGATAAGCAACAGTACCATTGCTTTAACCGGCGAGACACCGCGTTTGGTCATCAAATACCAGGTTCCGAGCACCACAACCAGCGGCAGCAGCTGCGGGAAAATACCATCCAGCATTTGCTGAACATGGATATTCACTCCGTCTTTAGTGATAAATTCCAGCCCGGTTCCCAACTTGACATAGCTTGCCGCTACGCCCCCCATCACAAACACCCCTAACAGCGACAAGGCTTCGCGTAATTTCGTTGATTTACTGCTCACCAGCATCTCAACCGAGCCGGAACCCATCTTGTAGCCTTTCAGGAACAGAAACCACGATCCGGGGATAATGATCGCCAGCCAGGCAACGGTATAAAACAGCGGGCCAAGAATATTACCGCCAGCCGCCAGCGCCATCCCAATACTGAGCAGGATAGGAATCAACATGCCGGGGATCATCGAATCACCGATACCGGCAATCGGCCCCATCAGCCCCACTTTCAGCGTATTGATGGTTTCACCGTCAATTGGTTCACCATTGGCTTTTTTCTCTTCCAGACCCAGCGCCATGCCATTAACAATCGCCCCAAGCTGAGGTTCAGTATTGTAAAAAGAGGCATGACGACGAAGCATTTCAGTACGCTGTACGGCGTCAGGATAGAGTTTTTTCGCCACTGGCAGCATGCTGAGACAAAAGCCGAACGACTGAAGTCGTTCAAAACTCATTGATGACAGGTTATGCATCATCCACGCTCGCCAGCAGCGGCGTAGATCTTTTCGGTCGAGTTTACGCGCTTCCATCAGAATTCATCCTCATCATCAATGACCCGACTGGCAGCCGTTGGTTGCGGCGCTTCCGGTTTGTAGTTGTAGTGAATGAGCGCCAGCAGCGCCCCGACAATCACCAACGCCACCATGTTCAGTTTCAGGAAAACGATGCAAACAAAGCCAACAAGGAAGTAAATCAACATGGTGTAATTTTTGATGATCTGCTTGAGTAGGATAGCGATCCCTACGGCGGGTAAAATCCCGCCCAGCACATTCATCGTCGATAGCACGATTTTCGGCAGGCTATCCATAAATCCGCTGATGTATTGCGCGCCAAAATAGACAGCAATAAACGTGGGTACAAAACGCAAAATAAAATTAGTGACTTGCGGCCAGATAGCCGTATTGAGGTATATGCCGCGTTCATCACCGCTCTCTAACGCCACATCGGCGCGATGGTTCCAGAAAGAGTTCAATACCATCATGGCGTTGAATAATACTGTTCCGGCAATACCAATCGTTGCCGCCAGCGCGACGGCCACTTCTGGCCCCTGACCAGAGAGAATGCCTAAAGCAATCGCCGGATAGGCCACGAAGTTCAGATCGGCCGGCATTGAGCCGCCGGGGGTGACCATTGCGATATACACGGCCTGCACGGCGACACCAATCATGATCCCTGTTTTCACATCGCCAAGAATTAGCCCGACCAGCATCCCGGAAACGAGCGGACGTGTGATCAGATACCATCCGCCCGTTAGCCCCAAAAGCCAGGGGCTACTGAGTGCGCCCAGATAACATAGAATGCCAATCAATGTAGCTTCAAAAATCATGGTGTGCTCCTTATTTCAGCTTCTGGCGTGCATCCTGCCAGCTATAACAACTGGCATCCGGTACGAGACGAAACTCAACCAGATGCCCGTGTTGTGTCAGCCAGTCAAAAGCGGCGATTTCATCGGCATTCACTGACTGGTTTGGGCCAATGGTGGTGGTGTCAGCGCGGGCGCTCATCGGGCCAACGTTAATTTTTCCATTGGCGTTTTGCAGGCTGATCCCTGCTTCTTCAATGCGTTTCAGGGTGATGGGAGATTTACCTATCACGAAATAACGCTTCTCACTGGCAATCACTTTCGGCAGTTTTTCAATTGCCGTGGCGGTATCGAACAACCAGACTTTCGTATCCTGAACTGCGCCTTTCATCACCGACGAAAGCAATGAATCGGCGGCAACGGCATCATCAATGGCAACAATGCCATCGCAGGGAAGTTCTTTTGCCCAGCGTGTTACCAGTTGTCCGTGGATCACGCGATCGTCAATGCGTACAAACGAAATGCTCATAACATATTCCTTTAAAAATCATCTGGCTGAACGGATAACACCGGGGCGGCTTTGACAAGCGTCGGTGCGGTCAATGCCAACAGTTCTATGGCGGCGGCGTGAACATCGGTTAAATGGCGGATCTCTTCACTAAGCAAGAGCATAGGGAAATTGACGCCTGCGACTACGGCGACAGGCGGTTTGGTTGAGGGCGAAAAAGCATGTTGGCAGGCCACATTCCACGGTGTGCCGCTTTGTAGATCGCACAGTACCAGAACGCCGTCGCTATCTTGTCCGGCGTTCTCCAGCGTCAGGGCGAAATCACGTTTAAAACCTTCTATGCCCGCCTGTTCACTTAAGGTGACGGTAAAAACGTGGGGTAGCTCACCGTAGACCATCCGGCTGCTGGTCAGTAACGCTCCGGCAAGTGGACCGTGGGTAGCAATAATAAGATTAATCATCAGCTTATCCTCTGACCCAGGCTTTCATCGTCGCCAGTTGTTGCCCGATGCCTTTGCCAAAGGGGGCGATGCGATATTCACCGACAGCGGCAGGAATAATAAACGTCTCGGCATAGTGGATAACGAATGGTTCGAAGGCGTCGCAGGGGCTTTCAACGATAGCTTCGGCACCCTCCACCAGATTCAACACGTTGACGCAGCCGTGGGTGTGATGCATCACTGGCGCGGTAAACCAGTGGCGGCGGGTTTCGATAAATTCCCGTTCATGCATTCCGGTACGCTCTTCTCGCCAGCCGTTACCTTCGGCGATCGGTTCAATCCGATTAACCAGATTTTCATGCACCCACTGCGTATCGCGCTGCCAGTCAATCACCTGTTCGCCGTGTTCCAGATGGACAGGGCGTGGTAATCCATCGAGGCCCAGACGTCCCCAGTCCCACAACTTGAAGGTGAAAATATAGGGCGTAGCGCTGATCTCCAGTACCATCGTGCCCGCACCAGAGCAGTGCACAGTTCCGGCGGGAATCAAAAAGTGGTCGTGTTTACGTGCCGGGAGTTGATTCACAAAGCGGGCATCATCAAAGGCTTTTTCACCACGCCCTGCTGCCTGAAGATCGACCAGCATCTCTTGTGGCTGTGTACCAGTTTTGGTTCCTAAATAAACCACCGCGTCAGGTTCTGCTTCCAGAATGTAGTAACTTTCATCCTGGGTGTAGTGCATCCCGAACTGCTGCTGAATATATTCCGTCACCGGATGCACCTGAAAACTCAGGTTCTGCCCGCCAATGGTATCGAGAAAGTCAAAACGGATCGGAAACTCCGCGCCAAAGCGGGCGTGGACTTTTTCACCCAGCAAAGGGCGCGGGTAGAGAAGCACCAGATCCTGTGAAGGGATCTCGATCCGCACGTTGCCAAAACGCAGTAACAGGCTGTTTTCCTCGGGCACGCAATCAAAACACCATGCGTAATTTGGCGCGGAGGGATCGAGATCGAATTGTTGTTTCATCCATTGACCGCCCCACACGCCGGGATCAAAGAATGGCACGACGCGGAAAGGTCGCGTGGTGGTGTGTTGCAACGCGCAACGTAGCGCCTCGCCGCTAACCATCGCGGGAGACTCTTTTATCGTGGTATCCAGCAGATAATCAGTACGTTTCAGGAGCGGGGTCTTGTGCTTATCGAACACCCGCCACTCAATAAAGAACGCGCGCTTATAGCGGCGCAACATATCTTCATCGCTATTTTCGGCACCCCAGTTTCCCAGTCCGTCGTGACGCATTCGTTGCTGGATTTCCCAACGCGGCATATCGGCGTAAATCAGCACATCGCCGTTATGCGCCAGTGCGGCACCGGAACCGTAGAGAACCACTACGCCTTCCTGAATATCTTCAACTTGCTGACGTAGTCGGTTCAGTTTTTCTGCGTCATAAAATTCAGCAAGCTGATGGCAGGAAAGCACGCCGAACACGCGATCATCAGTAAGATTTCGCGCCAACAGTTCATGCAGTGCCTGCGGTGTGCGGCGCGCCGATTCGACATTCAGTACCTTTACTGCATTGAGCATCGGTAAAAAATGTTGTTCAAGTTCAGCAAGTTGTACTCCTGGATAGCAGTCAATAACGACTACCGTTCTGGCTGACGCCGAAGCCCTGGCGTTAATTTCGTTGCTGATCGACACCCAGCCGCTCCAGGCCTGATTGTCGTATCCCTGAACGGCAACTTCCGGGAATTTGTTATAGGTTGATCGCATTTTCGGCCTCCGTGTTTTCTAAACAGAGATTAATCGATTAACCTTGTTCTGACAGTGTGGTTAACGCGATTAACCCGGCATATTCGATAACAGATAGCGAAAATGGCATTGTTATGTGAGAAGTGTCACAGGGAAATTTGAACAAAAAGATTAACCGATTAACCTTCGATAGTGTTCAGGAGAAAAGATGACAACAGTAACGCTGGCGCAGGTTGCAGAGCGAGCGGGGGTTTCTACGGCGACAGTCTCGATGGTGTTGCGTAATCGGGGACGGATCTCGCAGGCAACGCGTGAGAGAGTATTAAAAGCCCTGGATGATGCCGGTTATGTCTATAACCAGACGGCGGCGAATTTACGCAATCGTAGTAGTAATCAGGTCGGGTTGTTGCTGCATGATATTACTAACCCATTTTACGGCGAGATGACCGCCGGACTGAGCCACGAAATGGAGCGCCATGATCTGCTGCTCTTTCTGGCGAATAGCGAAGAATCTGGCGAGCGGCAGCAAAAGTTTGTCGATTCTCTGATGCGCAATAACGCCTGCGGCATGGTGCTGTGCGCGGCGCGGGAAACGCCAGCCTCCTTTTTTGAGGCGCTGAAACGGCGCAATATTCCCGCCATTATGGTGGTGCGTCCGCTCAGCGATCCTGACTTCGACTTTGTAGGTACTGATAATTTTCTCGGCACGCAGATGGCGACCACACACTTAGTGAAAATGGGGCATAAGAACATTGCCTTTATTGGCGGCAGCCCAAATTCCGGTAGTCGGGCGCAACGTATTGGCGGTTTTACCAGTACCTTACTGGAGCATGGGATTTCACCAAATTCGGCGTGGATCGTCGCAGCTCAAGCCAACCAATCTGATGGCGCTAAAGTGGCAGAGGTACTACTGACAAATAATCCTCAAATTACAGCCGCCGTTTGCTATCAGGATATTGTTGCGCTGGGTGTCATGCAGGCGTTACGGAAAATGGGACGAGAACCGGGGCGAGACTTTGCGCTGGTAGGGTTTGATGACATCACTGAAGCTGCATTGGTACAACCCGCGTTAACGACAGTTTCGGTCGCGGCAAAAGAGATTGGTCGTAAAGCAGGAGAACTGCTTTACAGCCGTATTCAGGGTAACGATGAACCACCAAAGCGGATCATTTTGCCGCCAGCATTAGTGGTCAGAGAATCATGTGGTTTTAATTGATGGGTATATCTTTTACTGATTACCCTGCCTGTTTTACATTTAATTCTAATTATCCGCGTTTTTCTGTAGCAGCGTAGCGATGCGCTGGTTACTCTGAAAACGGTCTATGCAAATTAACAAAAGAGAATAGCTATGCATGATGCAAACATCCGCGTTGCCATCGCGGGAGCCGGGGGGCGTATGGGCCGCCAGTTGATTCAGGCGGCGCTGGCATTAGAAGGCGTGCAGCTGGGCGCGGCGCTGGAGCGCGAAGGATCTTCTTTACTGGGCAGCGACGCTGGTGAACTGGCCGGAGTCGGAAAAACAGGCGTTACCGTGCAAAGCAGCCTCGACGCGGTAAAAGATGATTTTGATGTGTTTATCGATTTTACCCGTCCGGAAGGTACGCTGAACCATCTCGCTTTTTGTCGCCAGCATGGCAAAGGGATGGTGATTGGTACAACGGGTTTTGATGACGCTGGCAAACAAGCGATTCGTGACGCTGCTACAGATATTGCGATTGTCTTTGCCGCCAATTTTAGCGTTGGCGTTAACGTCATGCTTAAGCTGTTGGAGAAAGCCGCTCAGGTAATGGGTGACTACACTGATATTGAAATTATCGAAGCACATCATAGACATAAAGTCGATGCGCCGTCAGGCACTGCGCTGGCAATGGGGGAGGCGATTGCCCACGCTCTTGATAAAGACCTGAAAGATTGCGCGGTCTACAGTCGTGAAGGCCATACTGGTGAACGTGTTCCTGGCACCATTGGTTTTGCCACTGTACGTGCGGGTGACATCGTGGGGGAACATACCGCCATGTTCGCCGATATCGGCGAACGTCTGGAGATTACCCATAAGGCGTCCAGCCGCATGACATTTGCTAACGGTGCGGTAAGATCGGCATTGTGGCTAAATGATAAGGAAAGTGGTCTTTTTGATATGCGAGATGTACTGGATCTCAATAGATTATAACCACAAAACATTTGTGTTGATGCAAAAATAACATATCCAATCTATTGATTATAAAGGGCTTTAATTTTTGGCCCTTTTATTTTTTTTGTTTCGTTTATTAATAATTAAAAAATGGCTAAAAATTAAAGTTTAGTTGCCTGTTTTTGTTGTTTTAATGTAAATTTTGACCATCTGGTCCACTTTTTTCTAAGGGTTTTGGTTTTATGCAATTTTCTTGCTGCGCAAGCGTTTTCCAGAACGGGTTAGATGATGTTTTTGCCGCTTAATGCCTGTAAAACATGCATGAGCCACAAAATAATATAAAAAATCCCGCCATTAAGTTGACTTTTAGCGCCCATATCTCCAGAATGCCGCCGTTTGCCAGAAATTCGTCGGTAAGCAGATTTGCATTGATTTACGTCATCACTGTGAATTAATATGCAAATAAAGTGAGTGAATATTCTCTGGAGGGTGTTTTGATTAAGTCAGCGCTATTGGTTCTGGAAGACGGAACCCAGTTTCACGGTCGGGCCATAGGGGCAACAGGTTCGGCGGTTGGGGAAGTCGTTTTCAATACTTCAATGACCGGTTATCAAGAAATCCTCACTGATCCTTCCTATTCTCGTCAAATCGTTACTCTTACTTATCCCCATATTGGCAATGTCGGCACTAATGATGCCGATGAAGAATCCTCTCAGGTACATGCACAAGGTCTGGTGATTCGCGACCTGCCGCTGATTGCCAGCAACTTCCGCAACACCGAAGACCTCTCTTCTTACCTGAAACGCCATAACATCGTGGCGATTGCCGATATCGACACCCGTAAGCTGACGCGTTTACTGCGCGAGAAAGGCGCACAGAATGGCTGCATTATCGCGGGCGATAACCCGGATGCGGCGCTGGCGTTAGAAAAAGCCCGCGCGTTCCCTGGTCTGAACGGCATGGATCTGGCAAAAGAAGTGACCACCGCAGAAGCCTATAGCTGGACACAAGGGAGCTGGACGCTGACCGGAGGCCTGCCAGAAGCGAAAAAAGAAGACGAGCTGTCGTTCCACGTCGTGGCTTATGACTTTGGTGCCAAGCGCAACATCCTGCGGATGCTGGTGGATAGAGGCTGTCGTCTGACCATCGTTCCGGCGCAAACTTCTGCGGAAGATGTGCTGAAAATGAATCCAGACGGCATCTTCCTCTCCAACGGTCCTGGCGACCCGGCCCCGTGTGATTACGCCATTACCGCCATCCAGAAATTCCTCGAAACCGACGTCCCGGTATTCGGCATCTGCCTCGGCCATCAGTTGCTGGCACTGGCGAGCGGTGCGAAGACCATTAAGATGAAGTTCGGACACCACGGCGGCAACCATCCGGTTAAAGATGTGGAGAAAAACGTGGTGATGATCACCGCCCAGAACCACGGTTTTGCGGTGGACGAAGCAACATTACCTGCAAACCTGCGTGTCACGCATAAATCCCTGTTCGACGGTACGTTACAGGGGATTCATCGCACCGATAAACCGGCGTTCAGCTTCCAGGGGCACCCTGAAGCCAGCCCTGGTCCGCACGACGCAGCGCCGTTGTTCGACCACTTTATCGAGTTAATTGAGCAGTACCGTAAAACCGCTAAGTAATCAGGAGTAAAAGAGCCATGCCAAAACGTACAGATATAAAAAGTATCCTGATTCTGGGTGCGGGCCCGATTGTTATCGGTCAGGCGTGTGAGTTTGACTACTCTGGCGCGCAAGCATGTAAAGCCCTGCGCGAAGAAGGTTACCGCGTCATTCTGGTGAACTCCAACCCGGCGACCATCATGACCGACCCGGAAATGGCTGATGCGACCTACATCGAGCCGATTCACTGGGAAGTGGTACGCAAGATTATTGAAAAAGAGCGCCCGGATGCGGTGCTGCCAACGATGGGCGGTCAGACGGCGCTGAACTGTGCGCTGGAGCTGGAGCGTCAGGGCGTGTTGGAAGAGTTCGGCGTCACCATGATTGGTGCCACTGCCGATGCGATTGATAAAGCAGAAGACCGTCGTCGTTTCGACGTAGCGATGAAGAAAATCGGTCTGGAAACTGCGCGTTCCGGTATCGCGCACACGATGGAAGAAGCGCTGGCGGTTGCCGCTGACGTGGGCTTCCCGTGCATTATTCGCCCATCCTTTACCATGGGCGGTAGCGGTGGTGGTATCGCTTATAACCGCGAAGAGTTTGAAGAAATTTGCGCCCGCGGTCTGGATCTCTCCCCAACCAAAGAGCTGCTGATTGATGAATCGCTGATCGGCTGGAAAGAGTACGAGATGGAAGTGGTGCGTGATAAAAACGACAACTGCATCATCGTCTGCTCTATCGAAAACTTTGATGCGATGGGCATCCACACCGGTGACTCCATCACTGTCGCGCCAGCCCAAACGCTGACCGACAAAGAATATCAAATCATGCGTAATGCCTCGATGGCGGTGCTGCGTGAAATCGGCGTTGAAACCGGTGGTTCCAACGTTCAGTTTGCGGTGAACCCGAAAAACGGTCGTCTGATTGTTATCGAAATGAACCCGCGCGTGTCCCGTTCTTCGGCGCTGGCGTCGAAAGCGACCGGCTTCCCGATTGCTAAAGTGGCGGCAAAACTGGCGGTGGGTTACACCCTCGACGAGCTGATGAACGACATCACTGGCGGGCGTACCCCGGCCTCCTTTGAGCCGTCTATCGACTACGTGGTTACCAAAATTCCTCGCTTCAACTTCGAGAAATTCGCTGGTGCGAACGACCGTCTGACCACTCAGATGAAATCGGTTGGCGAAGTGATGGCGATTGGTCGCACGCAGCAGGAATCCCTGCAAAAAGCGCTGCGCGGCCTGGAAGTGGGCGCAACTGGCTTCGACCCGAAAGTGAGCCTGGACGACCCGGAAGCGCTGACCAAAATCCGCCGCGAACTGAAAGATGCTGGCGCAGAGCGTATCTGGTATATCGCCGATGCCTTCCGTGCGGGCCTGTCTGTAGACGGTGTCTTTAACCTGACCAACATTGACCGCTGGTTCCTGGTACAGATTGAAGAACTGGTGCGTCTGGAAGAGAAAGTCGCAGAAGTGGGCATCACTGGCCTGAACGCTGACTTCCTGCGCCAGCTGAAACGCAAAGGTTTTGCCGATGCGCGTCTGGCTAAACTGGCGGGCGTTCGTGAAGCGGAAATCCGCAAGCTGCGCGATCAGTATGACCTGCACCCGGTTTACAAGCGCGTGGATACCTGTGCGGCAGAATTTGCCACCGACACCGCTTACATGTACTCCACTTATGAAGACGAGTGCGAAGCGAATCCGTCTACCGACCGTGAAAAAATCATGGTGCTTGGCGGCGGCCCGAACCGTATCGGTCAGGGTATCGAATTCGACTACTGCTGCGTACACGCCTCGCTGGCGCTGCGCGAAGACGGTTACGAAACCATTATGGTTAACTGTAACCCGGAAACCGTCTCCACCGACTACGACACTTCCGACCGTCTCTACTTCGAGCCGGTAACTCTGGAAGATGTGCTGGAAATCGTGCGTATTGAGAAGCCGAAAGGCGTTATCGTTCAGTACGGCGGTCAGACCCCGCTGAAACTGGCGCGCGCGCTGGAAGCTGCTGGCGTACCGGTTATCGGCACCAGCCCGGATGCTATCGACCGTGCAGAAGACCGTGAACGCTTCCAGCATGCGGTTGATCGTCTGAAACTGAAACAACCGGCGAACGCCACCGTTACCGCTATTGAAATGGCGGTAGAGAAGGCGAAAGAGATTGGCTACCCGCTGGTGGTACGTCCGTCTTACGTTCTCGGCGGTCGGGCGATGGAAATCGTCTATGACGAAGCTGACCTGCGTCGCTACTTCCAGACGGCGGTGAGTGTCTCTAACGATGCGCCAGTGTTGCTGGATCACTTCCTCGATGACGCGGTAGAAGTGGATGTGGACGCCATCTGCGACGGCGAAATGGTGCTGATTGGCGGCATCATGGAGCACATCGAGCAGGCGGGCGTGCACTCCGGTGACTCCGCATGTTCTCTGCCAGCGTACACTTTAAGTCAGGAAATTCAGGATGTGATGCGCCAACAGGTGCAGAAACTTGCCTTCGAATTGCAGGTGCGCGGCCTGATGAACGTGCAGTTTGCGGTGAAAAACAACGAAGTCTACCTGATTGAAGTTAACCCGCGTGCGGCGCGTACCGTTCCGTTCGTCTCCAAAGCCACCGGCGTGCCGCTGGCAAAAGTGGCGGCGCGCGTGATGGCAGGCAAATCGCTGGCTGAGCAGGGCGTGACTAAAGAAGTCATCCCGCCGTACTACTCGGTGAAAGAAGTGGTGCTGCCGTTCAACAAATTCCCGGGCGTTGACCCGCTGTTAGGGCCAGAAATGCGCTCCACCGGGGAAGTGATGGGCGTGGGTCGCACCTTCGCTGAAGCGTTCGCCAAAGCGCAGCTGGGCAGTAACTCCACCATGAAGAAACACGGTCGTGCGCTGCTCTCCGTGCGTGAAGGTGACAAAGAACGCGTGGTGGACCTGGCGGCAAAACTGCTGAAACAGGGCTTCGAGCTGGATGCGACACACGGCACGGCGATTGTGCTGGGCGAAGCGGGCATTAATCCGCGTCTGGTGAACAAGGTGCATGAAGGTCGTCCGCACATTCAGGACCGTATTAAGAATGGCGAATATACCTACATCATCAACACCACCTCAGGTCGTCGTGCGATTGAAGACTCCCGCGTGATCCGTCGCAGTGCGCTGCAATATAAAGTGCATTACGACACCACCCTGAACGGCGGCTTTGCCACCGCGATGGCGCTGAATGCCGATGCGACCGAAAAAGTAATTTCGGTGCAGGAAATGCACGCACAGATCAAATAATAGCGTGTGATGGCGGATATGTTTTATTCGCCAATTTGATCGAATAACTAATACGGTTCTCGAAAGAGGACCGTTTTTTTTACCTGTAAGACAAAACTTTGTTGGAATTCATATTTTTGATGGCGTAAGCAGGATTTTGCTCACACTAATCCTTCGTTAGGTTGCATACTATCGATATATCCACAATTTTAATATGGCCTTGTTTAATTGCTGCAAAACGAGTCATAGCCAGTCTTTTAATTTGTGAAACTGGAGTTCGTATGTGTGAAGGATGTGTTGAAAAACCACTCTATTTGTTAATCGCCGAATGGATGATGGCTGAAAACCGCTGGGTGATAGCAAGAGAGATCTCTATTCATTTCGATATTGAACACAGCAAGGCGGTTAATACCCTGACTTATATTCTGTCGGAAGTCGCAGAAATAAGCTGCGAAGTTAAGATGATCCCTAATAAGCTGGAAGGGCGGGGATGCCAGTGCCAGCGACTGGTAAAAGTGGTCGATATCGATGAGCAAATTTACGCGCGCCTGCGCAATAACAACCGGGATAAATTAGTCGGCGTAAGAAAGACGCCGCGTATTCCTGCCGTTCCGCTCACGGAACTTAACCGCGAGCAGAAGTGGCAGATGATGTTGTCAAAGAGTATGCGTCGTTAATGTCATTTCGTTGATACCGTGCGACCTGGTCGCCGGATGCGATGCTAGCGCATCTTATCCGGCCTACGGTTGCTCTCCAGCAGGGTTGGATAAGGCGTTTATGCCGCATCCGACGATGTTACCGTTTCGGCGTCACATCCGTCGTCCCCTGCAAACGGGGGCGATTTACCTCCATTTGCCTCAACGGCTGCGTTTCATGTAACGATGCATGACAGCGCCCGACAAGATCCTGATACTCTTTGGTATTCAACCGCTTCCAGTGTAACTCGTCGTCACTCACACTGCGTACAGCGCGGGCTGGCGTGCCCATCAACAACTGGCGTTTCTCGCCGTGAAAGCCTGCTTTGACAAAGCTCATGGCGGCAACAATGCTCTCTTCGCCAATGACCGCGCCATCCATAATCACGCTGTTCATCCCGACCAATGCATCGCGACCAATCATGCAGCCATGTAGGATCGCTCCGTGCCCGATATGCCCGTTTTCTCCAACGATGGTGTCAGTGTCGCAGTAGCCATGCATAATGCAGCCATCCTGAATATTGGCTCCCGCTTGCACGATCAACCGCCCGTAATCACCACGCAGTGAGGCGAGGGGGCCGATGTAGACTCCGGCCCCCACAATCACATCGCCAATCAAGACTGCACTGGGATGGACAAACGCCGTCGGGTGAACCACCGGAATTAACCCCTCAAAGGCGTAATAGCTCACGGTTGTTAACGTCCTTTCCACACCGGATCGCGCTTCTCGGCAAACGCCAGCGGCCCTTCAAGGGCATCTTCCGAATGTAGAACTGATGGGTAGTGTTTCAAGACGCCGCTGCGAATATAGCGATACGCTTCTTCTACCGGCATTTCGCTGGTGGTGCGGTAGATCTCTTTCAGCGCCGCGATCGCCAGCGGGGCGCTGTCAACCAGTTGCTGCGCCAGTTCGCGGGCGTTATCCATCAGTTCCGCCTGGCTAACCACGCGGTTGACTACCCCCCAACGCAGCGCCTCTTCTGCGCCCATTCTTCTGCCGGTCATCACCATTTCATTGACGATGGCAGGCGGCAGTATCTTCGGCAGACGCAGCACACCGCCGCTGTCAGGAACGATGCCCAGTTTGGCTTCTGGCAGGGCGAAGCTGGCGTTATCGGCACAAACAATAAAATCTGCCGCCAGCGCCAGTTCAAAGCCGCCGCCAAAGGCGTAGCCGTTCACGGCTGCGATGACCGGTTTATCCAGATTGAAAATTTCGGTTAAGCCCGCAAAACCACCCGGACCAAAGTCAGCATCCGGTGCTTCGCCTTCTGCTGCTGCTTTTAAATCCCAGCCTGCGGAAAAGAATTTCTCTCCGGCACCGGTAATAATGGCGACACGTAATTGCGGGTCGTCACGGAAATTTAGAAATACTTCGCCCATTTCAAAGCTGGTTTTCGCATCAATAGCATTCGCTTTTGGTCGATCAAGGGTAATTTCCAGAATTGATCCATTGCGGGTCAGATGTAATGATTCACTCATTCCTTTTCTCCATTTTTGCTTTTTCAGGGACGACAACGGCCCTGCAAAAAAATGCATATTATTGTTGAACGTGATTATTACCAGACAGAGTAGTACCCTGCTGTAGTGTTTATTTCAGCGCCTTTCTGATTATTTTCCCCGAGCAATTACGTGGCAGATCTTTTCTGATCTCCAGATAAGAGGGCACTTTAAATTTCGCCATATTCTGTTCGCAAAAGTAGAAGAATTCCTCTTCGCTCAATATTTCACCTTCATTCAGCACCACAAACGCTTTGATGGCTTCATCGCGAATCGAATCTTTAATACCCACAACCACGATGTCCTGAATTTTTGGATGGGTGGCGATGATATTTTCCAGCTCCACGCAGGAGACATTCTCGCCACCGCGTTTGATCATATTGCAGCGGCGATCGACGAAATAAAAAAAGCCCTCTTCGTCGCGGTATCCGGTATCGCCAGTATGCAGCCAGCCATCGGCTTCCAGCACTTTCGCAGTGGCTTGCGGGTTGAGAAAATACTCTTTGAAGATGGTTTTTCCCGGTACGCCTTTAATGCAGATTTCACCGATCTCACCAGACGGGAGCGGACGATTGTGATCGTCGCGAATCTCCGCTTCGTAGCAAAACCCCGCCCGACCAATCGACGGCCAGCGTCGTTTATCGCCAGGGCGATCGCCGATAATGCCAACAATGGTTTCCGTCATCCCATAAGAGGTCAGCAAGCGAACGCCGAAGCGTTCACAAAACGCATCTTTTTCCTGCTCCGACAGGTTGAGATAAAACATTACTTCCCGCAGATGGTGTTGCTGATCGCTCGCTGAAGGCGGTCGCACCATCAACGTACGGATCATCATCGGAATACATTCGGTAACGGTGGCGCGATACTTCTGTACCTGTCCCCAGAAGGCGCGGGCGCTGTATTTCTCGACCAGCACAAAGGTGGCTCCGGCAGAAAACGCCGCCATCGCCGCAGTACACTGGCAATCGATATGAAACGCAGGCATTACCGTCAGGTAGACGTCATCGTCACGCAGTGCGCACTGCCAGGCAGAGTAATATCCAGCGAAGCGCAGGTTGTAATGGGTAATCACCACCCCTTTCGGTCGGGAAGTGGTACCGGAGGTAAAGAGAATTTCCGCCGTATCGTCGGTCGATAGCGGCGGTGCATAGCACAAGGTTACAGGTTGTTGATTTTTCAGTTGAGTAAACGAACTCACGCCATCATCAGCGGGAAGCTCCACATCTGTCAGGCAAATGTGCCGCAACTGCGAGGCATCTTCCTGCTGAATCTGTTGATACATAGGATAGAATTGTGCACTGGTTACCAGCAGGCACGCCTGGCTATTTTGCAGGATCCACGCGCTTTCTTCGCGCAACAGGCGGGCGTTAATCGGCACCATAATCGCGCCAATTTTTGCCAGCCCGAACCAGCAAAAGATAAATTCCGGGCAGTTGTCGAGATGTAGAGCAACCTTGTCGCCTTTGCGAATCCCCAGCGTATAAAACAGGTTTGCCGTGCGGTTAATCTCCTGATTTAACTCAAGATAACTATACCGGTTAACGACTCCGCCGCTGGATTCACAAATCAGCGCCGTTTTATGACCGTAAACGTCCGCCAGATCGTCCCACATTTGACGTAGATGTTGTCCGCCAATGATATCCATTGCACCTCTATCCATTTTGTTCGTTTGTTATTGGGCGGGCGCTAGCCAGGCAAGCCGACTGGCGCCACGCGTTTAGTCCTCAACTTTGGCCAGACCTTTGCTGACCAACTCCTGAATGTCGTTTTCGCTGTAGCCGATAGTTTTCAAAATGGCAGCCGTGTCCATGCCATGTGAGGGCATTCCGCGCCAGATTTGGCCAGGGTTATTTTTGAATTTCGGCATCACGTTCGGCCCTTTGCAGGTGCGACCATCCATCGTTTGCCACTGGGTGATGGATTCACGGGCCACATACTGTGGATTGCTTTCCAGTTCCGGTACGGTCAGCACTTTGGCGCAGGCGATATTCAGTTCAGCAAAGCGTTCTTTTACTTCCGCGATGGTATGTGTCGCCAGCCAGGCATCGAGTTTCTCTTCAACCAGCGGGCCGTAAGGGCATTCGATACGGTGGATAAGCTGGGTGCCTTCCGGGATTTCCGGCGTACCGAGCAGATGTGCGAGGCCAATATCTTTAAAGCATTCTGCAATCTGAGTAATGCCCACCAGTTCCATCACGATGTAGCCGTCGGCGCATTTGTACAGACCGCAACCGGCGTAGTAGGGATCTTTCCCTTTGGTCATGCGCGGGCACATTTCGCCGCCGTTGAAGTAATCCATCATGAAGTACTGGCCCATACGCAGCATCACTTCATACATGGCGATGTCGATACTTTCGCCTTTTCCGGTTTCGCGCACTTTATGCAGTGCTGCCAGCGCCGCCGTGGTGGTAGTCAGGCCAGAAAAGTAATCGGCGGTATACGGGAAGGCAGGCATTGGCTGGTCAACATCACCGTTCTGAATCAGGTAACCACTGAAGGCCTGGGCGATGGTGTTATAGGCCGGAAGATTGGTGTACTCCTCGGTGCCGTACTGACCAAAACCGGACAGGTGAGCGATAACCAGTTTCGGGTTGTGCTGCCACAGTACTTCATCGGTAATGCCACGACGGGCAAAGGCCGGACCTTTACTGGCTTCGATGAAGATATCGGTGGTTTCCATTAATTTCAGAAACGCTTCGCGGCCTTCATCTTTGAAAATATTTAACGACAGCGCGTGCAAATTGCGGCGGGAGAGCTGCGGGTAGTTAGGTTGAACGCGAATGGTGTCGGCCCAGGCGACGTTCTCGATCCAGATAACTTCCGCCCCCCATTCTGCGAACATTTGCCCGGCAAACGGTCCGGCGATTTCGATACCGGAGAAGACAACGCGCAATCCGGCCAGCGGCCCGAATTTCGGCATGGGTAGATGATCCATTATTAGCTCCTGAAAAATTTGTGTAGCGCATGACTGCCGGACGCGGCGTAAACGCTTTATCCGGCCGACATTCGTGCTCCCGTAGGCCTGATAAGACGCATCAGCGTCGCATCAGGCAGCGCACGGACTTAGCGGTATTGCTTCAGCACCGCACGACCCAGCGTCAGGATCTGCATTTCGTCAGATCCGCCGGAGACGCGGTCTACACGCAGGTCACGCCAGAAGCGGCTGATGCGGTGGTTGCCCGCAATCCCGACACCGCCCAGCACCTGCATTGCGCTATCCACCACTTCAAATGCCGCATTGGCGCAGAAGTATTTGCACATTGCCGCATCACCAGAGGTGATGGTGCCGTTGTCTGCTTTCCACGCTGCTTCATACAGCATGTTTTTCATGGAGTTTAATTTGATCGCCATGTGGGCGAATTTTTCCTGAATCAACTGGAAACGACCAATCGCCTCGCCAAACTGCACGCGTTGGTTGGCGTAGCGCGCCGCATCTTCAAAGGCGCACATCGCCGTACCGTAGTTGGTCAGGGCTACCAGGAAACGTTCATGGTCGAACTCTTCTTTGACGCGGTTAAAGCCGTTACCTTCCCGACCGAACATGTCTTTCTCGTCCAGTTCCACATCGTCAAAGGTGATTTCACAGCAGCTATCCATACGCAGACCGAGCTTCTCAAGTTTGGTCACTTTGATGCCCGGTTTGCTCATATCAACAAACCATTCGGTGTAGACAGGTTTGTCCGGAGAAGCCCCGTCGCGCGCCATCACCACGATGTACGGGGTGTAGGCGCTGCTGGTAATAAAACACTTACTACCATTAAGATAAATCTTACCATCTCTACGGGTATAAGTCGTTTTCAGGCTACCCACGTCAGAGCCCGCGCCCGGTTCGGTAATCGCTGAGTTCCACATCTGCTTACCGGTGCCGCGGAATGCCATAATCTTGTCGATCTGCTCTTGTGTGCCTTCACGCAGGATGGTGTTAAACCCGCCTGGCAACTGATACAACACGTAGGTTGGCGCCCCCAAACGACCCAGTTCCATCCACACGGCGGCGAGGGTAACAAACCCCGCATCCAGACCACCGTGCTCTTCCGGGATCAGCAGGCTGTCGATATCCATATCCGCCAGCGCTTTGACAAAACGCTCCGGGTAGACGCTGTCACGGTCGCACTCGGCAAAATAGGCTTCCCAGTTTTCGCTGGCCATCAGTTCGCGGATACCGGCGACAAACAGTTCCTGCTCATCATTTAAATTAAAATCCATCTTTCAACCTCTTGATATTTTGGGGGTTAATTAATCTTTCCAGTTCTGTTTCGCGTCTTTAATAAACGAGAGCGTCACCATAATGTTGACGAAGAACAGCGGGCATCCTCCGGCGATAATGGCGGTTTGAATCGGTTTCAGGCCGCCGAGCGCCAGCAGAACAATGCCGATAACACCAACCAACACTGACCAGCCGATACGCACCAGCAGTGGCGGTTCTTCACCGTCGCGCACTTCGCGGCAGGTGGACATCGCCAGGGTGTAAGAGCAGGCGTTAATCAGGGTAACGGTGGCAATAAAGCAGAGAATGAAGAAGCCCCACATGGTGGCAGTGCTGAGCGGCAGAGCGGCCCAGGTTTCGATGATGGCGCGCGCCACACCGTACTGTTCGATCAGGTTTGGAATGTTGATGATGTTTTTATCCATCAACAGCAGAGTGTTACTGCCGAGCACGGTCCACAGGATCCAGGTGGATGCTGTCAGCCCCATCACCATACCGAAGCACAGTTCACGCACGGTACGACCACGGGAAATACGCGCCAGGAAGATACTCATCTGGATGGCGTAAATCACCCACCATGCCCAGTAGAACACGGTCCAGCCCTGCGGGAAGCCGCCTTTGCCAACGGCATCGGTATAGAACAACATGCGCGGCAGATACATCAGCAACATCCCCACCGAGTCGGTGAAGTAGTTCATGATGAAGCTGGCGCCGCTGACGATGAATACCCAGCCAAGCATCAGGAAACTCAGATAGCTGCGCACATCGCTGGCGATTTTTACCCCTTTTTGCAGACCACAGGCTACGCAGATAGCGTTGAGGATGATCCAGCAGGTAATGATGATAGCGTCCAGTTGCAGGGTATGCGGAATACCAAACAGATACTGCATACATTCGGTCACCAGCGGCGTGGCAAGACCCAGACTGGTTCCCATTGCGAAGATCAGCGCCACCAGATAGAAGTTATCGACGATAGTGCCAAACAAGCCTTTGGCATGTTTTTCACCGACCAGCGGCACCAGAGTGGAGCTGGGGCGAATCACATCCATTTTGCGGACAAAGAAGAAGTACGCGAAGGCGACGGAAAGGAAGCTGTAAGTGGCCCACGGTAGCGGTCCCCAGTGGAACAAACTGTAGGCCAGCCCCAGTTCTTTCGCGCCAGTGGAGTTTGGCGCTAAAGCAAATGGCGGCGTGGAGATGTAGTAGTAGATCTCAATCGATCCCCAGAACAGTACGGCAGCAGACGTACAGGAGGCGAACATCATAAAGATCCAACTGGCGGTACTAAATTCTGGTGGTTCGTTACCTAAACGCTTTTTGGCATACGGGCCAAACACCAGCCAGAACCAGCCGAAAAGCATCACCACCATATACCATTCAAATGCCCATCCCCATACATTGGTGACGTAACTGAATACAGCATTAATAACGACATTCGCCGCATCCAGATCCCTTACGGTAAGCCAACAAAGTATGCCAACGATTATTAATGGCGGAAAGAACACCTTCGGTTCTATTCCCGTTTTACTCTTTTCTTTTGTCATGAGTTAATTCCACTGTGAAAACGAATATTTATTTTGCGTTCCCGTTTGTTTTATTTTTGTTAACATTTAATATAATTATTATTAACCTCGTGGACGCGTTAATGGCTAACTCATAATGGGTATTCAATTGGCTGCATTCTGTGATGTAAGTCACAGTTTTTCATCGGGTAAAAACAGAGTGTCTTTGTGTAAATATCCATTATTAATCAATATGATGGGTTTGATTGTGAGTAAAAAAATAGCATCTGACTTTCAATATTGGTGATCCATAAAACAATATTGAAAATTTCTCTTTGCTACGCCATGTTTTCAATATTGGTGAGGAGCTTAACAATATTGAAAGTTGGATTTATCTGCGTGTGACATTTTCAATATTGGTGATTAAAGTTTTATTCCCGAATTAAAGGACGTGATATCTGTAATTAACACCACCGATATGAACGACGTTTCCTTCATGATTTCTGGAGATGCAATGAAGATTATTACTTGCTATAAGTGCGTGCCTGATGAACAGGATATTGCGGTCAATAATGCTGATGGTTCGTTAGACTTCAGTAAAGCCGATGCGAAAATAAGCCAATACGATTTGAACGCTATTGAAGCGGCTTGCCAGTTAAAACAGCAGGCGGCAGAGGCGCAGGTGACGGCCTTAAGTGTGGGCGGTAAAGCCCTGACCAACGCCAAAGGGCGTAAAGATGTGCTATCGCGCGGCCCGGATGAACTGATTGTGGTGATTGATGACCAGTTCGAGCAGGCACTGCCGCAACAAACGGCGACTGCACTGGCTGCCGCGGCACAGAAAGCTGGCTTTGATCTGATCCTGTGCGGCGACGGTTCTTCCGACCTTTATGCCCAGCAGGTTGGTCTGCTGGTGGGCGAAATCCTCAATATTCCGGCAGTTAACGGCGTCAGCAAAATTATCTCCCTGACGGCAGATACCCTCACCGTTGAGCGCGAACTGGAAGATGAAACAGAAACCTTAAGCATTCCGCTGCCTGCGGTTATTGCTGTTTCCACTGATATCAACTCCCCACAAATTCCTTCGATGAAAGCCATTCTCGGCGCGGCGAAAAAGCCAGTCCAGGTGTGGTCGGCGGCGGATATCGGTTTTAACGCGGAGGTTGCGTGGTCTGAACAACAGGTTGCCGCGCCGAAACAGCGCGAGCGTCAGCGCATCGTGATTGAAGGCGACGGCGAAGAACAGATCGCCGCATTTGCTGAAAATCTTCGCAAAGTCATTTAATTACAGGGGATGCTATGAACACGTTTTCTCAAGTCTGGGTATTCAGCGATACCCCTTCTCGTCTGCCGGAACTGATGAACGGTGCGCAGGCTTTAGCTAATCAAATCAATGCCTTTGTCCTCAATGATGCCGATGGCGTACAGGCAATCCAGCTCGGCGCTAATCATGTCTGGAAATTAAGCGGCAAACCGGACGATCGGATGATCGAAGATTACGCCAGTGTCATGGCTGACACTATTCGCCAGCACGGCGCAGACGGCCTGGTACTGCTGCCAAACACCCGTCGCGGCAAATTATTGGCGGCAAAACTGGGTTATCGCCTTAAAGCGGCGGTGTCTAACGATGCCAGCACCGTCAGCGTACAGGACGGTAAAGCGACAGTGAAACACATGGTTTACGGCGGTCTGGCGATTGGCGAAGAACGCATTGCCACGCCGTATGCGGTACTGACCATCAGCAGCGGCACGTTCGATGCGGCTCAGCCAGACTCGTCACGTACTGGCGAAACGCACACCGTGGAGTGGCAGGCTCCGGCTGTGGCGATTACCCGCACGGCAACCCAGGCGCGCCAGAGCAACAGCGTCGATCTCGACAAAGCCCGTCTGGTGGTCAGCGTCGGTCGCGGCATTGGCAGCAAAGAGAACATTGCGCTGGCAGAACAGCTTTGCAAGGCGATAGGTGCGGAGTTGGCCTGTTCTCGTCCGGTGGCGGAAAACGAAAAATGGATGGAGCACGAACGCTATGTCGGTATCTCCAACCTGATGCTGAAACCTGAATTGTATCTGGCGGTGGGCATCTCCGGGCAGATCCAGCACATGGTTGGCGCTAACGCGTCGCAAACCATTTTCGCCATCAACAAAGATAAAAATGCGCCGATCTTCCAGTACGCGGATTACGGCATTGTTGGCGACGCCGTGAAGATCCTTCCGGCACTGACCGCAGCTTTAGCGCGTTGAACCACTCTGGCAGGGCTGCATTTCGGCCCTGCCGCTGACAGGGAGCTCTTATGTCCGAAGATATCTTTGACGCCATCATCGTTGGTGCAGGGCTTGCCGGTTCGGTTGCCGCACTGGTGCTCGCCCGCGAAGGGGCGCAAGTGTTAGTTATCGAGCGTGGCAATTCCGCAGGTGCCAAGAACGTCACAGGCGGGCGTCTCTATGCCCACAGTCTGGAACATATTATTCCAGGTTTCGCCGAATCCGCCCCCGTAGAACGCCTGATCACCCATGAAAAACTCGCGTTTATGACGGAAAAGTCAGCGATGACTATGGACTACTGCAATGGTGACGAAACCTCGCCATCCCAGCGTTCTTACTCCGTTTTGCGCAGTAAATTTGATGCCTGGTTGATGGAGCAGGCCGAAGAAGCGGGCGCGCAGTTAATTACCGGGATCCGCGTCGATAACCTCGTACAGCGTGATGGCAAAGTTGTCGGCGTAGAAGCCGATGGCGATGTGATTGAAGCGAAAACGGTGATCCTTGCTGATGGGGTCAACTCCATCCTTGCCGAAAAGCTGGGGATGGCAAAACGCGTTAAACCGACGGATGTGGCGGTTGGCGTGAAGGAACTGATCGAGTTACCGCAGTCGGTTATTGAAGATCGTTTTCAGTTGCAGGGTAATCAGGGCGCGGCTTGCCTGTTTGCGGGTTCCCCCACTGATGGCCTGATGGGCGGTGGCTTCCTTTATACCAATGAAAATACCCTGTCGCTGGGGCTGGTTTGTGGTCTGCATCATCTGCATGACGCGAAAAAATCGGTGCCGCAAATGCTGGAAGATTTCAAGCAGCATCCGGCAGTTGCACCGCTGATCGCGGGCGGCAAGCTGGTGGAATATTCCGCTCACGTAGTGCCGGAAGCAGGCATCAACATGCTACCGGAGCTGGTTGGTGACGGCGTATTGATTGCCGGTGATGCCGCCGGAATGTGTATGAACCTCGGTTTTACCATTCGCGGAATGGATCTGGCGATTGCCGCCGGGGAAGCCGCAGCAAAAACTGTGCTTTCAGCGATGAAAAGCGACGATTTCAGTAAGCAAAAACTGGCGGAATATCGTCAGCATCTTGAGAGTGGCCCGCTGCGCGATATGCGAATGTACCAGAAACTACCGGCGTTCCTTGATAACCCACGCATGTTTAGCGGCTACCCGGAACTGGCGGTGGGCGTGGCGCGTGACCTGTTCACCATTGACGGCAGCGCGCCGGAACTGATGCGCAAGAAAAT
This sequence comes from Escherichia sp. E13S3, assembly GCF_004212325.1. Classification (NCBI taxonomy): domain Bacteria; kingdom Pseudomonadati; phylum Pseudomonadota; class Gammaproteobacteria; order Enterobacterales; family Enterobacteriaceae; genus Escherichia; species Escherichia sp. E13S3. The sequence continues at coordinate 175,036 of NZ_RHJR01000003.1, read as the reverse complement.
CCTCCGCCACGGCAAGAAAGTGGGCTTCATCAATCTAATCAAGGATGGCATGAAAGGAGTGACCGTTTTATGACTTCTCCCGTCAATGTGGACGTCAAACTGGGCGTCAATAAATTCAATGTCGATGAAGAGCATCCGCACATTGTTGTGAAGGCCGATGCCGATAAACAGGCGCTGGAGCTGCTGGTGAAAGCGTGCCCCGCAGGTCTGTACAAGAAGCAGGATGACGGCAGTGTGCGCTTCGATTACGCCGGATGTCTGGAGTGCGGCACCTGTCGCATTCTGGGGCTGGGGTCGGCGCTGGAACAGTGGGAATACCCGCGCGGCACCTTTGGTGTGGAGTTCCGTTACGGTTGATGTCGGTTTGATACGTAACGCCGTACTGACTCTCATTGCAAAAAAACAGGAATAACCCATGCAACCGTCCAGAAACTTTGACGATCTTAAATTTTCCTCTATTCACCGCCGCATTTTGCTGTGGGGAAGCGGTGGTCCGTTTCTGGATGGTTATGTACTGGTAATGATTGGCGTGGCACTGGAGCAACTGACTCCGGCGCTGAAACTGGACGCTGACTGGATTGGCTTGCTGGGCGCGGGAACGCTCGCCGGGCTGTTCGTTGGCACATCGCTATTTGGCTATATCTCCGATAAAGTCGGACGGCGCAAAATGTTCCTCATTGATATCATCGCCATCGGCGTGATATCGGTGGCGACGATGTTTGTCTCATCCCCCGTCGAACTGCTGGTGATGCGGGTACTTATCGGCATTGTCATCGGTGCAGATTATCCCATCGCCACCTCAATGATCACCGAGTTCTCCAGTACCCGTCAGCGGGCGTTTTCCATCAGCTTTATCGCCGCCATGTGGTACGTCGGCGCGACCTGCGCCGATCTGGTCGGCTACTGGCTTTATGATGTGGAAGGCGGCTGGCGCTGGATGCTGGGTAGCGCGGCGATCCCTTGTTTGTTGATTTTGATTGGTCGATTCGAACTGCCTGAATCTCCCCGCTGGTTGTTACGCAAAGGGCGAGTGAAAGAGTGCGAAGAGATGATGATCAAACTGTTTGGCGAACCGGTGGCTTTCGAGGAAGAGCAGCCGCAGCAAACCCGTTTTCGCGATCTGTTTAATCGCCGCCATTTTCCTTTTGTTCTGTTTGTTGCCGCCATCTGGACCTGCCAGGTGATCCCCATGTTCGCTATTTACACCTTTGGCCCGCAAATCGTTGGTTTGTTGGGATTGGGTGTTGGCAAAAACGCGGCGCTGGGGAATGTGGTGATTAGCCTGTTCTTTATGCTCGGCTGTATTCCGCCGATGCTGTGGTTAAACACTGCCGGACGGCGTCCATTGTTGATTGGCAGCTTTGCCATGATGACGCTGGCGCTGGCGGTTTTGGGGCTGATCCCGGATATGGGGATCTGGCTGGTAGTAATGGCTTTTGCGGTGTATGCCTTTTTCTCCGGTGGGCCGGGTAATTTGCAGTGGCTCTATCCTAATGAACTCTTCCCGACGGATATTCGGGCTTCAGCCGTGGGCGTGATTATGTCATTAAGCCGTATTGGCACCATTGTTTCGACCTGGGCGCTGCCAATCTTTATCAATAATTACGGCATCAGTAGCACCATGCTGATGGGGGCGGGGATCTCGCTATTTGGCTTGTTGATTTCCGTAGCGTTTGCCCCGGAAACACGTGGGATGTCACTGGCGCAGACCAGCAATATGACGATTCGCAGGCAGCGAGCGGGGTAATTTATTCAGATTTCTCTCTTTTCTGAATCAATATTATTGACTATAAGCCGCGTGAATATATGACTACACTTTGTGGGAAAACAAAGGCGTAAACACGCGGGCTAATAACTATGATCCTCATAATTTATGCGCATCCGTATCCGCATCATTCCCATGCGAATAAACGGATGCTTGAACAGGCAAGGACGCTGGAAGGCGTCGAAATTCGCTCTCTTTATCAACTCTATCCTGACTTCAATATCGATATCGCCGCCGAGCAGGAGGCGCTGTCTCGTGCCGATCTGATCGTCTGGCAGCACCCGATGCAGTGGTACAGCATTCCACCGCTCCTTAAACTTTGGATCGATAAAGTCTTCTCCCACGGCTGGGCTTACGGTCACGGCGGCACGGCGCTGCATGGCAAACATTTGCTGTGGGCGGTGACGACCGGCGGCGGGGAAAGCCATTTTGAGATTGGTGCGCATCCGGGCTTTGATGTGCTGTCGCAGCCGCTACAGGCGACGGCAATCTACTGCGGGCTGAACTGGCTGCCACCGTTTGCCATGCACTGCACCTTTATTTGTGATGACGAAACCCTCGAAGGGCAGGCGCGTCACTATAAACAACGTCTGCTGGAATGGCAGGAGGCACATCATGGATAGTCATACGCTGATTCAGGCGCTGATTTATCTCGGTTCGGCGGCGCTGATTGTACCCATTGCGGTACGCCTTGGTCTGGGATCGGTACTTGGCTACCTGATCGCTGGCTGCATTATTGGCCCGTGGGGGCTGCGACTGGTGACTGATGCCGAATCTATCCTGCACTTTGCTGAAATCGGCGTGGTGCTGATGCTGTTTATTATCGGCCTCGAACTCGATCCACAAAGGCTGTGGAAACTGCGTGCGGCGGTGTTCGGCGGTGGCGCATTGCAGATGGTGATTTGCGGCGGCCTGCTGGGGCTGTTCTGCATGTTACTTGGACTGCGCTGGCAGGTAGCGGAACTGATCGGCATGACGCTGGCGCTCTCCTCTACGGCGATTGCCATGCAGGCGATGAATGAGCGCAATCTGATGATGACGCAGATGGGCCGCAGTGCCTTTGCGGTGCTGCTGTTCCAGGATATCGCGGCGATCCCGCTGGTGGCGATGATCCCGCTACTGGCGGCGAGCAGTGCCTCGACGACGATGGGCGCATTTGCCCTGTCGGCGTTAAAAGTGGCGGGCGCGCTGGTGCTGGTGGTACTGCTGGGGCGCTATGTCACGCGTCCGGCGCTGCGTTTTGTTGCCCGCTCTGGCTTGCGGGAAGTGTTCAGCGCCGTGGCGTTATTCCTCGTGTTTGGCTTTGGTTTGCTGCTGGAAGAGGTCGGCTTGTCGATGGCGATGGGCGCGTTTCTGGCGGGCGTACTGCTGGCAAGCTCGGAATATCGTCATGCGCTGGAAAGCGATATCGAACCGTTTAAAGGTTTGCTACTGGGGCTGTTTTTCATCGGCGTTGGCATGTCGATAGACTTTGGCACGCTGCTTGAAAATCCGTTGCGCATTGTTATTTTGCTGCTCGGTTTCCTCATCATCAAAATCGCCATGCTGTGGCTGATTGCCCGACCGTTGCAGGTGCCAAATAAACAGCGTCGCTGGTTTGCGGTGTTATTAGGGCAGGGCAGTGAGTTTGCCTTTGTGGTATTTGGTGCGGCGCAGATGGCGAATGTGCTGGAGCCAGAGTGGGCGAAATCGCTGACCCTGGCGGTGGCGCTGTCGATGGCGGCAACGCCGATTCTGTTGGTGATCCTCAATCGCCTTGAGCAATCTTCTACTGAAGGAGCGCGTGAAGCCGATGAGATCGACGAAGAACAGCCACGGGTAATCATTGCCGGATTCGGTCGTTTTGGGCAGATCACCGGACGTTTACTGCTCTCCAGCGGGGTGAAAATGGTGGTGCTCGATCACGACCCGGACCATATCGAAACGCTGCGTAAATTCGGCATGAAAGTGTTTTATGGCGATGCCACGCGGATGGATTTACTGGAATCTGCGGGTGCGGCGAAAGCGGAAGTGCTGATTAACGCCATCGACGATCCGCAAACCAACCTGCAACTGACGGAGATGGTGAAAGAACATTTCCCGCATTTGCATATTATTGCCCGCGCCCGCGATGTCGACCACTACATTCGTTTGCGCCAGGCAGGTGTTGAAAAGCCGGAACGTGAAACCTTCGAAGGAGCGCTGAAAATCGGGCGTCTGGCGCTGGAAAGTTTAGGGCTGGGGCCGTATGAAGCGCGAGAACGCGCCGATGTGTTCCGCCGCTTTAATATTCAGATGGTGGAAGAGATGGCAATGGTTGAGAACGATACCAAAGCCCGCGCGGCGGTCTATAAACGCACCAGCGCGATGTTAAGCGAGATCATCACCGAGGACCGGGAACATCTGTCACTCATCCAACGGCATGGCTGGCAGGGTACTGAAGAGGGGAAACATACCGGTAATATGGCGGATGAACCGGAAACGAAACCCTTATCCTAATAAAGAGTGACGTAAATCACGCTTTACAGCTAACTATTTGTTTTTATTTCATTGTATTGCGGCGAGTCCACGAACAGATTATGGACTCGCCAGCAAAATAAAAATTTTCCTCAACATCATCCTCTCGCCAGTCGACGAAGGTTTACGCTTTACGTATAGTGACGACAATTTTTTTTATCGGGAAATTTCAATGATCAGTTTGATTGCGGCGCTAGCGGTAGATCGCGTTATCGGCATGGAAAACGCCATGCCGTGGAATCTGCCTGCCGATCTCGCCTGGTTTAAACGCAACACCTTAAATAAACCTGTGATTATGGGCCGCCATACCTGGGAATCCATCGGTCGCCCGCTGCCAGGACGCAAAAATATTATCCTCAGCAGCCAGCCGGGTACGGACGATCGCGTAACGTGGGTGAAATCGGTTGATGAAGCCATTGCGGCGTGTGGTGACGTACCAGAAATTATGGTGATTGGCGGCGGTCGCGTTTATGAGCAGTTCCTGCCGAAAGCGCAAAAACTGTATCTGACGCATATCGACGCAGAAGTGGAAGGCGACACCCATTTCCCGGATTACGAGCCGGATGACTGGGAATCGGTATTCAGCGAATTCCACGACGCTGATGCGCAGAACTCTCATAGTTATTGCTTTGAGATTCTGGAGCGGCGGTAATTTTTTGCCAGGACTACAAATTGAACGATAAGACGTTTGATTTTACCAGTGAGCGCGATTTTGTGAGTCGCGCTCATTGCGTAGGTCTAAACCTTCAAGCCACTCTACAGTGGAATGAAGTAAACGAGGATGCCATCTCGGCATTAAATGAATTTGCAGAAGAAACTGGATGTTTCTCTGATGAGTACCGGAAGTTTTAAGTTTTTAAACTCTGCTATTTCTGTACAGAAGTCAGAATGTTGAGTATCTGCTAAATACTTTCTTTTTGGTCTATCGTCTGGCGATATATTTTGGATTGTTACACATCACATCGTTGCTGAATAACATCAGCAAAGTGTTTTTTGAATAATCGAATCCAGGTTTGGTCATCAAAAACATCACCGATGATGTCAGGAATTTCAATTATTCGAAGATCGTCAGGACTAGAAAGTAGCAGTTCAAGCAATTCCTTAGTGGGTAACTTCTGGGCGTAGGGAATAGTTTCTGGCGGATAAAGCTGTTTAAGTTGTTGCCAAATATCAATGAGTTGGGTCGTTTTACTTTCTGTTATCCATACATCTTCAGCCATCCTGGTTATGTTCATTATTGACTGCTGAGAGACAGAACAGAAGAAGCCGTAGTCGACAGCAACGCTGATGCAATCACATAGAAAAGCGATTCGCCTGCGATGCCAGGTCCGCTGCTCAGCAAATGGGGGGGCATCTGCTTCGTCAATCATTTCCAGAATAATTTCTCTGGTATTAAGCCCGGTGTTGATTTGTCGCACTTAGATATTTTCCGCTTAATAGGCGCGTATTTGTCTCAGGAATTTTTCATTCCCAAAGCCTTTCTCGCAGCTGCACTAACAGGATAAATTTTTTCTGGCGGCAGGAAGGATTTCGCCTGTGTTGTTTTACCGTTTATCAAAAGGTTATGACACTTTCGCACCAGCGGAGTCAGATCATCAATAGCAACAATCGCGTCTTCGTTAAATTGACTGATCAAGTTACGAGAAATACCAAGCTGTAATGATCGGTGCTCCAGTTTTTTACCATTTATGCTGCGTTCTGGGTCCCACTGAACATACACATTTGCTTGTGCAAATAACGTTTCCCAAATTCCTGCATGTGGATAGACATGGGCTTCCGGCGTGGTTAGCACCGCTTGTTCCAGCAATGCATCAAAAAAGGTGCGTTTGATTCGGATAGCGAGAATGCGTTGTTGATCTTTTTTCAGCCCCCAGTTGCTACGCTCCATCATCCACATAAAAGAGGGTTTAATCCAGGTCATGCGGTTGAATGAAAAAGGGCTGCCAAATCGCCCGCCACGTACGGCGACGTCAGCGATTGCATCATTGTAAGCCTGATAAACCGTGATGGTGTGCTGATTGTAATCAGCACGTATTTCAAAATAGTCAGCCATTATTCCTCCCTGAATGGTAATTCGTTAAGACGCGGCCGCCTCTCCCTCACCCATATCTTTATGCCGGTTCGACGGCTGGACAAAATACTGTTTATCTTCCCAGCGCAGGCAGGTTAATGTACCACCCCAGCAGCAGCCGGTATCCAGCGCGTAAATACCTTCCGGCGTACCTTTGCCTTCCAGCGATGCCCAGTGACCGAAGGCGATGCTGTACTCTTCAGCGACAGGGCCAGGAATCGCAAACCACGGTTTCAGCGGGGCTGGGGCTTCTTCCGGCGATTCTTTGCTGTACATATCCAGTTGACCGTTTGGAAAGCAAAAGCGCATACGGGTAAAGGCGTTGGTGATAAAACGTAATCGCGCCAGACCACGCAAATCTGGTGACCAGTTGTTCGGCATATCGCCGTACATGGCATCGAGGAAGAAAGGGTAAGAGTCGCTTGACAGTACCGCTTCTACGTCACGTGCGCACTCTTTCGCGGTCGGTAAGTCCCACTGCGGCGTGATCCCCGCGTGGGCCATCACCAGCTTTTTCTCTTCATCGATTTGCAACAAAGGCTGACGACGTAGCCAGTTAAGCAGTTCATCGGCATCAGGTGCTTCCAGTAGCGGCGTGAGACGATCTTTTGGTTTGTTGCGGCTTATGCCTGAAAATACTGCCAGCAGATGCAGATCGTGATTGCCCAGCACCAGACGTACGCTGTCGCCTAAGGATTTCACATAGCGCAGAACATCAAGCGAACCAGGACCGCGCGCAACCAGATCGCCCGTCAGCCAGAGAGTATCTTTCCCAGGGGTAAATTCCACTTTATGCAGCAATGCGATCAGTTCATCGTAACAGCCATGAACATCGCCAATAAGGTATGTCGCCATAGTTTTTTAATGAATGAATATTGGAACGGCGAGTCGGAATACGGGAATGTCGATGATAAAGGGAACGCCGTTCTCATCAATCATTTCGTAGTGACCCTGCATGGTGCCCAGCGGCGTTTCGATAATCGCGCCGCTGGTATACTGGTACTCTTCGCCAGGCGCGATATGCGGTTGGACGCCCACCACACCTTCGCCCTGGACTTCTGTTTCACGGCCATTGCCGTTAGTGATCAGCCAGTAACGCCCCAACAACTGCACTGGCGCTCGCCCCAGGTTGCGTATGGTTACGGTATAAGAAAAAACGTAACGTTCATTATCAGGTGAAGATTGTGCCTCAATGTAGACGCTTTGAACCTGAATACACACTCGGGGCGAATTGATCATCGTTAACTCTCCTGCAAAGGCGCGTTCTCCGCCAGATAGTTCGCCATCTGGCAATATTGCGCGACAGAGATATTTTCCGCTCGCATCGCCGGGTCGATCCCCATTCCCGTTAACACCTCGACGCTAAACAGGTTGCCGAGGCTGTTACGAATGGTTTTACGACGCTGGTTAAAGGCTTCAGTGGTGATACGACTCAGCACGCGAACATCTTTAACCGGGTGAGGCATCGTTGCATGAGGAACCAGGCGCACGACGGCGGAATCCACTTTGGGTGGTGGTGTAAAGGCTGATGGCGGCACTTCCAGCACCGGGATCACGTTGCAATAGTATTGCGCCATGACGCTTAATCGACCATACGCCTTGCTGTTCGGTCCTGCAACCAGACGATTCACCACCTCTTTTTGCAACATAAAGTGCATGTCGGCAATGGCATCAGTATAGCTAAACAGATGGAACATCAACGGTGTGGAGATGTTATACGGCAGGTTGCCGAAAACACGCAGCGGCTGGCCCATTTTCTCTGCCAGTTCACCGAAGTTGAAAGTCATCGCATCCTGCTGATAAATCGTCAGTTTCGGGCCTAAGAACGGATGCGTTTGCAGGCGCGCTGCCAGATCACGGTCAAGTTCGATGACTGTCAGCTGGTCCAGTCGTTCGCCAACCGGTTCGGTTAAAGCTGCCAGACCGGGGCCGATTTCGACCATTGCCTGGCCCTTTTGCGGGTTAATGGCAGAAACAATACTGTCGATCACGAACTGATCGTTGAGAAAGTTTTGCCCGAAGCGTTTACGGGCTAAATGGCCCTGGTGGACTCGATTATTCATTGGGTATTAACAATCATTTTGATGGCGAGATTAAGCGCCGTAATAAAACTGCCGACATCGGCTTTGCCACGTCCCGCCAGTTCAAGCGCGGTGCCGTGGTCCACTGATGTGCGAATAAAGGGCAGGCCCAGCGTAATGTTCACACCGCGCCCGAAGCCCTGGTATTTTAGCACGGGAAGACCCTGATCGTGGTACATCGCCAGCACGGCGTCGGCGTTGTCGAGATATTTCGGCTGAAACAGGGTATCGGCAGGCAACGGCCCGTTGAGTTTCATCCCCTGCGCCCGCAGTTCGTCGAGAACGGGAATGATGGTGTCTATCTCTTCCGTGCCCATATGACCGCCTTCGCCCGCGTGCGGATTCAGGCCACAGACCAGAATCCGCGGTTCGGCAATACCAAATTTGGTTCGCAAATCGTGATGCAAAATAGCAATCACTTCGTGCAGAAGCGCAGGGGTGATGGCGTCAGCAATATCGCGCAGCGGTAAATGCGTTGTTGCCAGCGCTACGCGAAGTTCTTCGGTTGCCAGCATCATCACCACTTTTTTCGCCTGCGAGCGTTCTTCAAAAAACTCGGTATGACCGGTAAACGGAATGCCTGCGTCGTTGATAACGCCTTTATGCACCGGACCTGTGATCAGCGCGGCAAATTCGCCGTTAAGGCAACCGTCGCATGCGCGTGCCAGCGTCTCCACCACATAATGCCCATTCTCAACTGCTAATTGTCCCGCATTGGCAGGTACACGTAGTGCAATGGGAAGTAGCGTCAGCGTTCCCGCAGATTGCGGTTGCGCAGGGGAGTCGGGGGAATAAGGGCGGAGGTTAAGCGGTAAACCGAGCATCGCTGCCCGGTCGGTAAGGAGAGTGGCATCGGCACAAACAACCAGTTCTACCGGCCACTCTCGTTGTGCAAGCTGGACAACTAAGTCCGGGCCAATCCCGGCGGGTTCGCCGGGAGTGATCACAACACGTTGGGGTTTAACCATTAGTTGCTCAAAATTTTCACATAAGCGCTGGCGCGTTGTTCCTGCATCCAGCTTGCTGCTTCTTCCGAGAACTTACGGTTCATCAGCATGCGGTATGCACGATCTTTTTGCGCCGCATCGGTTTTATCGACGTTACGGGTGTCCAGCAGTTCGATTAAATGCCAGCCGAATGAAGAGTGAACCGGTGCACTCATTTGACCTTTATTCATGCGGGTCAACGCATCACGGAAGGCTGGATCGAAAATATCTGGCGTAGCCCAACCGAGATCGCCGCCCTGATTTGCAGAGCCAGGATCCTGAGAGAACTCTTTTGCTGCGGCAGCAAATGTGGTTTTACCGCTCTTGATATCCGCAGCAATTTGTTCCAGTTTCACGCGGGCCTGTTCGTCAGTCATGATAGGCGACGGTTTCAGCAGAATATGGCGAGCATGAACTTCGGTCACCGAGATATTTTTGCTTTCGCCGCGCAGGTCGTTAACTTTCAGAATATGGAAGCCAACGCCGGAACGAATTGGGCCAACAATGTCGCCTTTCTTCGCGGTGCTTAATGCCTGGGCGAAGATCCCCGGCAGCTCCTGAATGCGACCCCAGCCCATTTGGCCGCCGTTCAGCGCTTGCTGATCGGCAGAGTGAGCGATAGCCAGTTTGCCGAAGTCTGCACCGTTACGTGCCTGATCGACAATGGCACGCGCCTGAGTTTCCGCCTCATTCACCTGTTCAGAAGACGGGTTTTCCGGCAGCGGGATCAGGATGTGGCTTAAGTTCAGTTCAGTGCTGGCATCATTTTGATTACCGACTTGCTGCGCCAGAGCTTCAACTTCCTGTGGCAGGATAGTGATGCGACGACGCACTTCGTTGTTGCGCACTTCCGAGATAATCATCTCTTTGCGGATCTGATTACGATAGGTGTTGTAGTTCAGACCATCGTAAGCCAGACGGCTGCGCATCTGATCCAGCGTCATGTTGTTCTGTTTGGCAATGTTGGCAATCGCCTGATCAAGCTGCTCATCGGAGATTTTAACCCCCATTTTCTGCCCCATCTGCAGGAGGATTTGATCCATGATCAAACGTTCCATGATTTGGTGGCGCAGCGTAGCGTCATCAGGAAGTTGCTGCCTTGCCTGGGCAGCGTTCATTTTTACCGACTGCATTAATCCATCAACGTCGCTTTCCAGCACGACGCCGTTATTGACGACGGCTGCGACTTTATCGACTACCTGGGGGGCAGCGAAACTGGTATTCGCAATCATGGCGATACCGAGAAGCAGCGTTTTCCAGTTCTTCATACTTTTTCCATTTCAATTAACCGCACTGCGGATTACGTGGTAAATCAACAAATCACAAAGAGTTTTGATACGGCAGAATGTTCGAACGCAGCATCTCTTGCGTACCCAGACCGTAGTTGGAACTCAGGCCACGAAGTTCGATGTTAAAGCCGATTGCGTTGTCATATATCGCATGTTGTTTATCGTTATCCCAACCGTTCAGCTTACGCTCATAACCGACGCGAATCGCATAGCAGCAGGAGCTGTATTGCACACCTAACATTGAGTCGGCTTGTTTGTTCGCGTTGGTGTCGTAGTAGTACGCCCCGACAATCGACCAACGATCGGCGATTGGCCAGCTAGCGACTGCACCCACCTGCGAAATGCCATTCTTATACTGCTCGGCAGTGGAATAGTATTTAGGCAGTGTAGCCTGAATATATTCCGGGCTGGCGTAGCGATAGTTCAGCTGTACCAGACGGTCTTCATCCCGACGGTATTCAATGCTGGTGTTACTGGTGGCTACGTTATCAAGACGAGTATCGTACTGAATACCGCCACGCAATCCCCAGCGCTCGGAGATGCGCCAGTAGGTATCGCCTGCCCATACCAGTGAGCCCGTTTTGTCGTCATTCTCCCATGTTATGTTGTCATCGCCAGTGCGAGACTCCGTGAAATAGTAGATTTGACCAACGGAAATATTAAAACGTTCAACGGCTGCATCATCATATACGCGAGTTGTGATACCGGTCGTGACCTGGTTCGCGGAAGCAATACGGTCAAGACCGCCATAAGTCCGGTCCCGGAACAGGCCCGAGTAGTCGGATTGCAGCAATGAGGAGTCATAGTTATAGATGTCGCTCTGATCGCGATACGGCACATACAGGTATTGTGCGCGCGGCTCCAGCGTCTGGGTGTAACCCGGCGCCAGCATTTCCATATCACGTTCGAAGACCATTTTGCCGTCAACTTTAAATTGCGGCATTACGCGGTTAACAGAATCTGCCAACTTATTGTTTTGTGGGTTGCTGTTATACCAGTCGAGATTGGTCTGCTGATAATGGGTAGCCAGCAGCTTCGCTTCGGTATTGATACTGCCCCAGGTGTTAGATAACGGCAGGTTGATCGTCGGCTCCAGATGAACGCGAGTAGCCTCCGGCATATTGCTGTTTGTATTAACAAAATGCACAGCCTGACCATAAACTCGGGTATCAAACGGGCCGAGATCGTTATGGTAGTAGTTGACGTCTAACTGTGGTTCAGCGGCATAGCTGTTGCCACTGGTATCATCAAAAACCTGGAATTGTTTAGTCGAAAGCGTGGCGTCAAAGTTCTGCACCGCATAGCCCACGCTGAATTTTTGCGTGGCATAACCATCGGTACTGGAACCATATTTATTATCAAAATCATTGAAATAGGTCGGGTCGCTGACTTTGGTGTAGTCGATGTTAAAGCGCCAAACCTGGTCCATCACTCCGGAGTGTTGCCAGTAGAACAACCAACGGCGTGAATTGCTATCTTCTGGATGTTCATCTTCATAGACTTTATCCGAAGGCAGATAGTCCAGTTCCATCAAGCCTGCGCCGGCCTGGGTGAGATAACGGAATTCGTTTTCCCACATAATGTTGCCACGACGATGCATATAATGCGGCGTGATGGTGGCATCCATATTTGGCGCAATGTTCCAGTAATACGGCAGGTAGAACTCAAAGTAGTTGGTGGTGGTGTACTTGGCGTTCGGGATCAAGAAACCAGAACGGCGTTTGTCACCCACCGGCAACTGTAAATAGGGGCTGTAAAAGATCGGAACCGGACCCACTTTAAAACGGGCGTTCCAGATCTCCGCGACTTGTTCTTCGCGGTCATGAATAATTTCGCTACCCACCACGCTCCAGGTATCAGAACCTGGCAGACAGGAGGTAAAAGAACCGTTATCCAGAATGGTGTAGCGGTTTTCGCCACGCTGTTTCATCAGGTCTGCTTTACCGCGCCCCTGACGCCCCACCATCTGATAATCACCTTCCCAGACGTTGGTGTCTTTGGTGTTCAGATTCGTCCAGCCTTTTGGCCCTTTGAGGATCACCTGGTTATCGTCGTAATGGACATTACCGAGCGCATCGACGGTACGTATCGGCTCCGGTTGTCCTGGCGCCTCTTTTTGATGAAGCTGTACTTCATCGGCCTGCAGACGGCTGTTACCCTGCATGATATCCACGCTGCCGCTAAACACGGCGTCATCGGGGTAGTTCCCCTTTGCATGGTCAGCATTAATCGTCACGGGTAGGTCATTGGTATCGCCCTGTACCAGAGGACGGTCATAGCTTGGCACGCCCAACATGCACTGTGAGGCGAGGTCGGCTGCCAGTCCCTGTTGACTATAAAGGGCGGTGGCAATCATGGTGGCCAGGAGAGTGGGGATACGTTTTTTCATACGTTGATTTTATTGTTCCATCATCGGTAACGTTGCGCGTGACAAACGGTCAGAGACTAACGTACTCGTCATCTCTACGCTAGTGTTAATCCTGTCCGAATAGCGTCTGTGGTGTTAGGCACGGCATTGAATGACAGGTATGATAATGCAAATTATAGGCGATGTCCCACAATTGACCGCAGCCGGAAAACGGTAAAAGCACCTTTATATTGTGGGAGATAGCGCTGGTTTCCGTAAGTCCATTTGGGGAATATATGCAGTATTGGGGAAAAATCATTGGCGTGGCCGTGGCCTTACTGATGGGCGGCGGCTTTTGGGGCGTAGTATTGGGCCTGTTAATTGGCCATATGTTTGATAAAGCCCGTAGCCGCAAGATGGCGTGGTTCGCCAACCAGCGCGAGCGTCAGGCGCTGTTTTTTGCCACCACTTTTGAAGTGATGGGGCATTTAACCAAATCCAAAGGTCGCGTTACCGAGGCTGATATTCATATCGCCAGCCAGCTGATGGAGCGAATGAATCTTCATGGTGCTTCCCGTACTGCGGCACAAAATGCGTTCCGGGTGGGAAAATCAGACAATTACCCACTGCGCGAAAAGATGCGTCAGTTCCGCAGTGTCTGCTTCGGGCGTTTTGATTTAATTCGTATGTTTCTGGAGATCCAGATTCAGGCGGCATTTGCTGATGGTTCGCTGCATCCGAATGAGCGAGCGGTGCTGTATGTCATTGCTGAAGAATTAGGCATCTCCCGCGCCCAGTTTGATCAGTTTCTGCGCATGATGCAGGGCGGTGCACAGTTTGGCGGCGGTTATCAGCAGCAGTCCGGCGGTGGTAACTGGCAGCAAGCGCAGCGTGGCCCGACGCTGGAAGATGCCTGTAATGTGCTGGGCGTGAAGCCAACGGATGAGGCGACCACCATTAAACGCGCCTACCGTAAGCTGATGAGTGAACACCATCCGGATAAGCTGGTGGCGAAAGGTTTGCCGCCTGAGATGATGGAGATGGCGAAGCAGAAAGCACAGGAAATTCAGCAGGCGTATGAGCTGATTAAGCAGCAGAAAGGATTTAAATAAGTTTCAAATTGTAGGCCTGATAAGACGCGGTCCGCGTCGCATCAGGCAATCGGCGCAAAATTGCCGGATGCGGCGTGAACGCCTTCTCCGGCCTACCGAACTTCGCCAGCGTGACGATTAAAAATCCGCTGGCGCTTTAAACGTCATACTATTGCCATACGCCGGATGGGTAATCGTCAGCATCTCCGCATGCAGCAACAAACGCGGTGCCATTGCTCTCGCTTCTGGTGATGCATAAAAACGATCGCCGAGAATCGGATGACCCAGCGCCAGCATATGCACACGCAACTGATGCGAACGCCCGGTAATCGGTTTTAACACCACTCTTGCCGTGTTATCCGCCGCATACTCCACCACTTCATATTCCGTCTGCGCAGGCTTGCCCGTTTCGTAACAGACTTTCTGTTTCGGGCGGTTTGGCCAGTCGCAAATCAGCGGCAGATCCACCAGACCTTCCGCAGGGGATGGATGCCCCCAGACGCGGGCCACATACTGCTTTTTCGGCTCGCGCTCGCGGAACTGGCGTTTTAACTCCCGCTCCGCGGCTTTGGTCAGCGCCACTACAATCACCCCGCTGGTAGCCATATCCAGACGATGCACCGATTCTGCCTGCGGATAATCACGCTGAATGCGCGTCATCACGCTGTCTTTGTGCTCTTCCAGACGACCCGGCACAGACAACAAACCGCTCGGCTTGTTGACCACCATAATGTGGTCATCCTGATACAGGATAACCAGCCAGGGTTCCTGCGGTGGATTGTAGTTTTCCATCCCCATTTTCGGCTCCGTTACTGATGCGTTACAACGATCAAACGCAGGGCATCCAGACGCCAGCCTGCCTGATCCAGGCTTTCCATTACCTGCTGACGGTTGCTTTCAATGGCTGTCAGTTCGTCGTCACGAATGTTCGGGTTCACTGCGCGCAGCGCTTCCAGACGAGACAGCTCGGCAGACAGCTTTTCGTCGGCTTCGTTACGCGCTGCATCAATCAATGCACGGGCAGATTTCTCGATCTGCGCTTCACCCAGCTGAAGGATAGCGTGAACATCCTGCTGCACGGCGTTAACCAGTTTGCTGCCGGTGTGACGGTTAACCGCGTTAAGCTGACGGTTAAAGGTTTCAAACTCTACCTGCGCCGCCAGGTTGTTGCCGTTTTTATCCAGCAGCATACGTACCGGCGTCGGTGGCAGGAAGCGGTTGAGCTGCAACTGCTTCGGAGCCTGGGCTTCAACGACATAAATCAGTTCCACCAACAGCGTACCTACCGGCAACGCTTTGTTTTTTAACAGTGAAATCGTGCTGCTACCGGTATCGCCAGAGAGGATCAGATCCAGACCGTTGCGGATCAGCGGATGTTCCCAGGTAATAAACTGAGCATCTTCACGCGCCAGCGCCACTTCACGATCAAAGGTGATGGTGATGCCATCTTCCGACAGGCCAGGGAAGTCCGGCACCAGCATATGATCGGACGGCGTCAGCACGATCATGTTGTCGCCGCGATCGTCCTGATTGATACCGATGATATCGAACAGGTTCATGGCGAAGGCGATCAGGTTGGTATCGTCATCCTGCTCTTCAATGCTTTCTGCCAGTGCCTGGGCTTTTTCACCACCGTTGGAATGGATTTCCAGCAGGCGGTCACGACCCTGTTCCAGCTGTGCTTTCAGCGCTTCATGCTGCTCGCGGCAGTTTTTGATCAGATCGTCAAAGCCTTCGGTTTGATCCGGTGAAGCCAGATAGTTAATCAGATCGTTGTATACGCTATCGTAAATAGTGCGTCCGGTCGGGCAGGTGTGCTCGAACGCATCCAGACCTTCGTGATACCAGCGCACCAGTACTGACTGAGCGGTTTTTTCCAGATATGGCACATGGATCTGAATATCGTGCGCCTGACCGATACGATCCAGACGACCAATACGCTGCTCCAGCAGATCCGGGTTGAACGGCAGATCGAACATTACCATGTGGCTGGCGAACTGGAAGTTACGTCCTTCAGAACCGATTTCCGAGCACAGCAGTACCTGCGCGCCGGTGTCTTCTTCGGCGAACCAGGCGGCAGCGCGGTCACGTTCGATAATCGACATGCCTTCGTGGAACACCGCGGCGCGAATACCTTCACGTTCGCGCAGTACCTGCTCCAGTTGCAGCGCAGTGGCCGCTTTGGCGCAGATCACCAGCACTTTCTGAGAGCGATGGCTGGTCAGGTAGCCCATCAGCCACTCAACGCGCGGATCGAAGTTCCACCAGGTGGCGTTATCACCTTCAAATTCCTGATAAATACGCTCCGGGTAGAGCATATCGCGAGCGCGATCTTCCGCACTTTTGCGTGCGCCCATAATGCCGGACACTTTAATCGCCGTCTGATACTGCGTCGGCAGCGGCAGCTTAATAGTGTGCAGCTCGCGTTTCGGGAAGCCTTTTACGCCGTTACGTGTGTTACGGAACAGCACGCGGCTGGTGCCGTGGCGATCCATCAGCATCGAAACCAGTTCCTGACGGGCGCTCTGGGCATCTTCGCTGTCGCTGTTTGCCGCCTGCAGCAACGGCTCAATATCCTGCTCGCCGATCATCTCACCGAGCATGTTCAGTTCGTCATTGCTCAGTTTGTTACCTGCCAGCAGCATGGCAACGGCGTCTGCAACCGGACGATAATTTTTCTGCTCTTCAACGAATTGCGCGAAATCGTGGAAACGGTTCGGGTCCAGCAGACGCAGACGGGCGAAGTGGCTTTCCATTCCCAGCTGTTCCGGGGTTGCGGTCAACAGCAGAACGCCCGGCACGTGCTCTGCCAGTTGTTCAATAGCCTGATATTCGCGGCTCGGCGCGTCTTCGCTCCACACCAGGTGATGCGCTTCATCGACCACCAGCAGATCCCACTCGGCTTCACAGAGGTGTTCCAGACGCTGTTTGCTACGACGGGCAAAATCCAGCGAGCAAATCACCAGCTGTTCGGTATCGAACGGGTTGTAAGCATCGTGCTGAGCTTCGGCATAACGCTCATCATCAAACAGCGCAAAGCGCAGGTTGAAACGGCGCAGCATTTCCACCAGCCACTGATGCTGTAAAGTTTCCGGTACGATAATCAGCACACGTTCAGCAGCGCCAGAGAGCAACTGCTGATGCAGGATCATCCCAGCTTCAATGGTTTTCCCTAAACCCACTTCGTCAGCCAGCAGAACGCGCGGCGCGTGGCGGCGACCAACATCATGAGCGATGATGAGCTGGTGCGGGATCAGACTGGTACGCTGACCGCGCAGGCCGCTGTACGGCATACGGAACTGTTCGCTGGAATACTTACGCGCGCGATAACGCAGCGCAAAGCGGTCCATACGGTCAATCTGCCCGGCAAACAGGCGGTCCTGCGGTTTGCTGAACACCAGTTTGCTATCAAGGAAAACTTCACGCAGGGCAACGCCGGACTCTTCATTATCCAGGCGAGTACCGATATAGGTCAGCAAGCCATTTTCTTCTTTTACTTCTTCGACTTGCATCTGCCAGCCGTCATGGCTGGTAATGGTATCACCAGGGTTGAACATCACGCGGGTCACGGGGGAATCACTGCGTGCGTACAGACGGTTTTCACCAGTAGATGGGAAAAGTAATGTGACAGTTCGCGCATCCACCGCGACAACGGTTCCAAGTCCTAATTCGCTTTCTGTATCGCTGATCCAGCGTTGACCAAGTGTAAAAGGCATATGTGTTTGGCTCTATATCTTTAATTGCAGGCAATAACTACCCGCTACCAGGCTAATGTGGTAGTGGTGTTATTCAGGTCCAGGAATGGAAAGGGCGCTATGGTACTGGATGGCAAGGCATTCGTCACGCATCAAAATGGTATCTGACGAACTCTTTTTTTGCTCAAAATAGCCCAAGTTGCCCGGTCATAAGTGTAGCAAAATTATCCTCAATAAAGGGGAGTATTCCTTCCGCCACTGGCTGAAGCTGGCGGGTCAGATAGTGTTCGTAATCCAGCGGTGAACGTTGATAGTCCAGCGGCTCCGGGCCGTTGGTGGTCCATACGTACTTAATGGTGCCACGGTTCTGGTATTGCAAGGGGCGACCGCGTGTTTGGTTTTCTTCATCGGCAAGGCGTGCAGCGCGTACATGTGGCGGTACATTACGCTGATATTCGCTCAGCGGACGGCGCAGCCGTTTACGGTAAACCAGTTGGGCATCCAGTTCACCCGCCATCAGTTTGTCGATGGTTTCGCGTACGTATTCCTGATATGGCTCGTTGCGGAAGATGCGCAGGTAAAGTTCCTGCTGAAACTGCTGGGCCAGCGGCGTCCAGTCGGTGCGCACGGTTTCCAGCCCTTTAAACACCATCCGCTGTTTGTCACCCTCCTGAATCAGCCCGGCGTAGCGTTTTTTACTGCCGGTATCGGCTCCGCGAATGGTTGGCATCAGAAAACGGCAGAAATGAGTTTCATACTCCAGTTCTAATGCGCTGGTCAGCCGTTGTTTTTGCAGCGTTTCTGCCCACCAGGCGTTAACGTGCTGCACCAGTGCACGACCGATTTTCGCCGCCTCTTCTTCCGAATGTGCGCCTTTCAGCCAAACAAACGTTGAGTCGGTATCGCCGTAGATCACGTCGTAGCCCTGCGCTTCGATCAATGCTTTGGTTTGCCGCATGATCTGATGACCACGCATGGTGATCGATGACGCCAGGCGCGGATCGAAGAAGCGGCAGGCAGTGGTGCCAAGCACGCCATAAAAGGCATTCATGATGATCTTCAGCGCCTGCGACAGCGGCTTGTTGCCCTGACGTTTGGCTTCATCGCGCCCGTGCCAGATGTTAGTCACAATCTCCGGCAGGCAATGTTTTTCCCGCGAGAACCAGGCATCGAGAAAACCTTCGGTGCTGTGCTGTGGATCAGGCTGCGCCATGCCTTCTACCAGCCCGACGGGATCAATCAGAAAAGTGCGGATGATCGACGGATACAGGCTTTTGTAGTCCAGCACCAGCACCGAATCATAAAGCCCTGGCCGCGAATCCATCACGTAGCCGCCAGGGCTGGCGTGTGGCGGCACTTCGCCGAGATTAGGCGCGACATAACCAGCGCGGTGCATCCGGGGAAAATAGAGATGACCAAACGCCGCCACCGATCCCCCGTGCCGATCTACTGGCAGGCCGTTCACCGTCGCTCGTTCGAGCAAAAACGGCATGATTTCAGTTTTATGGAAAATCTGCGTCACCAGCTCGCAATCTTTCAGGTTATAAGTCGCCAGTGCGGGCTTATCTTCGGCGAAACGGCGGTCAATTTCGTCCATCCGATCCCACGGGTTATCGATAGATTTTCCTTCGCCTAATAGCTCCTGAGCGACAGTTTCCAGTGAGAATGAAGAGAAATTCCAGAACGCGGATTTCAGCGCCTCGATACCGTCGATAATTAGCCGACCTTTGGCCTGGGCGAAAAAGACGCCGTCTTTAAAGCCGTGCTCGCGCCACTCCAGCTCGCTGTTATCGCGCCCCAGACGCAGTGGAATACGGTAACGCTCGGCGTGTTTTTGCAGCATTCGCAGATCGAACTGCACCACGTTCCAGCCGATGATCACATCGGGATCGTGATTTGCAAACCAGGCGTTAAGTTTTTCCAGCAGCTGCGGGCGGCTGGCAACGTACTCCAGTTCGAAATCGAGCGCGGAGGCGTCGCCATTCTCTGGCCCCAGCATATAAACGATGCGCTGCCCGCAGCCCTCCAGGCCGATGCAGTACAGCTCACCGTGGCGGGTGGTTTCAATATCAATAGAAACCCACTTGAGCGGCGGACGATAGTCGGGATGCGGTTTCAGGCGAGCATTAACGATAGCGCCATTGCGCATATCTCCCTCGACCCACACCGGAGCGGTGATAAACCGCTCCATCAGATAGCGTTCAGGCGGGCGCACATCAGCCTCGTAGACGGTAACGCCACCTTCACGCAGGCGCTTTTCGTAATTCATCAACTGGCGATGAGCGCGACAGTAAAGGCCATACACCGGCTGACGGTGAAAATCCTTTAACGCCAGCGGCGTCAGGCGAACACCTTGTTCACCCTGCAAAATATGCTGAGCGCGGGGAACCTGATCGGCGGGAATAAACGCCACGGATTCTTGCGGCGCAAGCGTAACGTGCAACGGCCCGTTGTCCGTTGCCAGCCAGAAAGAAACTTCGGTCCCTTGAGGGGTATCCCGCCAGTGTCGGGTTAAGATAAAACCTGCCTGCGCCACGCTGAAAATCCAATAAAAAACCAGGCTTGAGTATAGCCTGGTTTCGTTTGACTGGCTGTGGTTTTATACAGTCATTACTGCCCGTAATACGCCTTTGCACCATGCTTACGCAGATAGTGTTTATCCAGCAAGGTTTGCTGCATATCAGGGAGCTGCGGGGCCAGCTGGCGGCAGAAAATCCCCATATAAGCGACTTCTTCCAGCACGATGGCGTTGTGCACCGCATCTTCGGCGTTTTTGCCCCATGCAAACGGGCCGTGAGAATGGACCAGAACGCCAGGCATTTGCGCTGCATCGATACCCTGTTTTTCAAAGGTTTCAACGATGACGTTACCGGTTTCCCACTCATATTCGCCGTTGATTTCTGCGTCGGTCATTTTGCGGGTGCAGGGAATGGTGCCGTAGAAATAGTCGGCGTGAGTGGTGCCGGTTGCTGGAATCGACTGACCCGCCTGCGCCCAGATGGTGGCATGGCGGGAGTGCGTGTGCACAATACCGCCAATGGACGGAAATGCCTGATAGAGCAGTCGGTGAGTTGGCGTGTCGGAGGAGGGCTTTTTCGTACCTTCAACCACTTCACCGGTTTCGATGCTGACCACGACCATATCGTCAGCGGTCATGATGCTGTAATCGACGCCGGAAGGTTTGATTACAAAGACGCCGCGCTCGCGATCAACGGCGCTGACGTTGCCCCAGGTCAGAGTGACCAGGTTGTGTTTTGGGAGCGCCAGGTTGGCTTCTAAAACCTGACGTTTGAGATCTTCTAACATGTTGACTCCTTCGTGCCGGATGCGCTTTGCTTATCCGGCCTACAAAATCGCAGCGTGTAGGCCTGATAAGACGCGCCAGCGTCGCATCAGGCGCTGAATGCCGGATGCGCGTTGCTTATCCGGCCTACAAAATCGCAGCGTGTAGGCCAGATAAGACGCGGCAGCGTCGCATCAGGCGCTGAATGCCGGATGCACTTTGCTTATCCGACCTACAAAATCTCAGCGCGTAGGCCTGATAAGACGCGCCAGCGTCGCATCAGGCGTTGAATGCCGGATGCGCGTTGCTTATCCGGTCTACAAAATCGCAGCGCGTAGGCCTGATAAGACGCGTCAGCGTCGCATCAGGCGTTGAATGCCGGATGCGCTTTGCTTATCCGGTCTACAAAATCGCAGCGCGTAGGCCTGATAAGACGCGCCAGCGTCACATCAGGCGCTGAATGCCGGATGCGCTTTGCTTATCCGGTCTACAAAATCGCAGCGTGTAGGCCTGATAAGACGCGCCAGCGTCGCATCAGGCGTTACATACCTGATGCGGCTACTTAGCGACGAAATCCGTAATACACTTCGTTCCAGCGCAGCGCGTCTTTAAACGCTGGCAGGCGGGTGTCGTTATCAATCACCGTGATTTCAATGCCGTGGATCTCGGCGAACTGGCGCATATCGTTAAGGTTCAGCGCATGGCTGAAGACGGTGTGGTGTGCACCACCAGCAAGGATCCACGCTTCGGAAGCAGTTGGCAGATCCGGTTGCGCTTTCCACAGCGCATTCGCCACCGGCAGTTTCGGCAGGGAGTGCGGTGTTTTCACCGTGTCGATGCAGTTAACCAACAGACGATAACGATCGCCGAGATCAATCAGGCTGGCGACAATCGCTGGACCGGTTTGGGTATTGAAGATCAGGCGGGCAGGATCGTCCTTACCACCAATACCGAGATGCTGAACGTCGAGGATCGGTTTCTCTTCCACCGCGATAGACGGACAGACTTCCAGCATATGGGAGCCGAGCACCAGGTCATTACCTTTCTCGAAGTGATAGGTGTAGTCCTCCATAAAGGAGGTGCCGCCCTGCAGACCGGTTGACATCACCTTCATGATGCGAAGCAGGGCGGCAGTTTTCCAGTCGCCTTCGCCCGCAAAGCCGTAGCCCTGCTGCATCAGACGCTGTACGGCCAGCCCAGGAAGCTGTTTCAGACCGTGCAAATCTTCAAAGGTAGTAGTGAAAGCGTGGAAGCCACCTTGTTCCAGGAAACGCTTCATCCCCAGCTCAATACGCGCCGCTTCCAGCACGTTCTGTCGTTTTTCGCCGTGGATTTGTGTGGCAGGCGTCATGGTGTAGCTGCTTTCGTACTCATCGACCAGCGCGTTAACATCGCCGTCGCTGATGGAGTTTACTACCTGCACCAGATCGCCAACCGCCCAGGTATTGACGGAGAAACCGAACTTGATCTGTGCGGCAACTTTATCGCCGTCAGTGACCGCCACTTCACGCATGTTATCGCCAAAACGGCAGACTTTCAGATGACGGGTATCCTGTTTAGATACCGCCTGACGCATCCAGGAGCCGATACGCTCATGTGCTTGTTTATCCTGCCAGTGACCGGTAACGACGGCATGTTGCTGACGCATACGCGCGCCGATGAAACCGAACTCGCGACCGCCGTGTGCAGTCTGGTTCAGGTTCATAAAGTCCATGTCGATGCTGTCCCACGGTAGCGCCGCGTTAAACTGGGTGTGGAATTGCAGCAACGGTTTGTTGAGCATGGTCAGGCCGTTGATCCACATTTTTGCCGGGGAGAAGGTGTGTAGCCACACCACCAGACCAGCGCAACGATCGTCGTAATTCGCGTCGCGGCAAATAGCGGTGATTTCGTCCGGCGTGGTGCCCAGCGGTTTCAGCACCAGTTTGCAGGGCAGTTTCGCTTCCGTATTCAGCGCATTAACGACGTGCTCGGCATGTTGGGTGACTTGACGCAGGGTTTCCGGGCCATACAGATGCTGGCTACCAATTACAAACCACACTTCATAATTATCAAAAATCGTCATTGTCGTGTCCTTATAGAGTCGGAACGGCCTGGGCAGCCTGTGCCGGGGCGGAAGTTGGAAGATAATGTTGTTCGGCGCTCATCGCCCATTGCTGATAGCGGCGATAAAGCTGTTCAAAGCGTTGTGCCTGCTCGCTGCACGGTTGCAGGGTTTTCTCTACCGCACTGGCCATTTTTTGCTGGGCTGATGGGATGTCGGCATGCACTTTCGCGGCGACGGCAGCAAAAATCGCCGCACCGAGCGCACAGCATTGGTCAGAGGCAACAATTTGCAGCGGGCGATTCAGCACGTCGCAGCAGGCTTGCATAATCACCTGGTTTTTCCGCGCGATGCCGCCCAGCGCCATCACGTTGTTTACGGCGATCCCCTGGTTGGTGAAGCACTCCTGAATTGCGCGCGCGCCAAAAGCGGTAGCGGCAATTAAACCGCCGAACAGTAGTGGAGCGTCGGTAGCGAGGTTCAGGCCGGTAATCACCCCTTTCAGACGTTGGTTAGCGTTTGGCGTGCGACGACCGTTAAACCAGTCGAGTACTACTGGCAGGTGATCCAGAGACGGGTTTTGAGCCCATGCTTCGGTCAGCGCCGGAAGCAGTTGTTTCTGGCTGGCTTTGATTTGCTCTTTCAGTTCCGGATGCTGGGCGGCAAGCTGTTCCAGCGGCCAGCCGAGTACGCGACCAAACCAGGCGTAGATATCACCAAACGCCGACTGACCTGCTTCCAGACCGATAAATCCAGGAACCACGCTGCCATCAACCTGACCGCAAATGCCTTTAACTGCCCGCTCGCCAACGCTCTGTTTGTCGGCAATCAGAATGTCGCAGGTGGAAGTACCGATAACTTTTACCAGCGCGTTAGGCTGTGCGCCTGCGCCGACTGCGCCCATATGGCAGTCAAACGCGCCGCCGGAAATCACCACGCTTTCAGGCAGACCGAGACGCTGCGCCCATTCCGGGCATAAAGTGCCCACCGGAATATCGGCAGTCCAGGTGTCAGTGAACAGCGGGGAAGGTAAATGACGGTTGAGGATCGGGTCCAGTTCGTCAAAGAAACTGGCTGGCGGCAGGCCGCCCCAGCTTTCGTGCCACAGAGATTTATGCCCGGCGCTACAGCGTCCGCGGCGAATATCCTGCGGGCGGGTGGTGCCGGAGAGCAGGGCGGGTACCCAGTCGCACAGTTCAATCCACGATGCGGCAGATTGCGCCACGGCGCTATCCTGGCGAGTCACATGCAGGATTTTTGCCCAGAACCATTCGCTGGAATAAATACCGCCAATATAGCGAGAGTAGTCAGTTTTGCCAGGTGTATGACACAAGCGGGTGATCTCTTCCGCTTCTTCAACCGCCGTGTGGTCTTTCCACAAAACGAACATCGCGTTCGGGTTTTCGGCAAACTCCGGGCGTAGCGCCAGCACGTTGCCGTCGGCGTCGATTGGTGCAGGTGTGGAGCCGGTACTGTCGACGCCAATGCCGACCACGTCAGCGCGTTGTTCGGCACTAAGCGCGGCCAGCACGGTTTTCAGCGCCGCTTCCATTGACTCGATATAGTCACGCGGATGATGACGGAACTGGTTATTCGGGGCATCACAATATTGCCCTTCCTGCCAACGGGGATACCACTCTACGCTGGTGGCGATCTCTTCACCGGTGGCGCATTCCACCGCCAAAGCTCGCACAGAATCACTGCCAAAATCGAGGCCAATTGCAATCGCCATCGTTTCACTCCATCCAAAAAAACGGGTATGGAGAAACAGTAGAGAGTTGCGAAAAAAAGCGTCAGGCAGGATCCGCTAATCTTATGGATAAAAATGCTATGGCATAGCAAAGTGTGACGCCGTGCAAATAATCAATGTGGACTTTTCTGCCGTGATTATAGACACTTTTGTTACGCGTTTTTGTCATGGCTTTTGCCCCCCTTTGTTACAAAATGCTTTTCACAAGCGGGGTTGCCGGTTGGATTAGCGAGAAGAGCCAGTAAAAGACGCAGTGACGGCAATGTCTGATGCAATATGGACAATTGGTTTCTTCTCTGAATGGCGGGAGTATGAAAAGTATGGCTGAAGCGCAAAATGATCCCTTGCTGCCGGGTTACTCGTTCAACGCCCATCTGGTGGCGGGTTTAACGCCGATTGAGGCCAACGGTTATCTCGATTTTTTTATCGACCGACCGCTGGGAATGAAAGGCTATATTCTCAATCTCACCATTCGCGGACAGGGCATAGTGAAAAACCAGGGGCGAGAATTTGTCTGCCGGCCTGGCGATATTTTGCTATTCCCGCCGGGAGAAATTCATCACTACGGTCGTCATCCGGAGGCCCGCGAATGGTATCACCAGTGGGTTTACTTTCGCCCCCGCGCTTACTGGCACGAATGGCTTAACTGGCCGTCGATATTTGCCAATACCGGTTTCTTTCGCCCGAACGAAGCGCATCAGCCGCATTTCAGCGATTTGTTCGGGCAAATTATCAATGCTGGACAAGGGGAAGGGCGCTATTCGGAGTTGCTGGCGATAAATCTTCTTGAGCAATTGTTACTGCGGCGCATGGAAGTCATTAATGAGTCGCTACATCCGCCAATGGATAATCGGGTACGCGAGGCTTGTCAGTACATCAGCGATCACCTGGCGGACAGCAATTTTGATATCGCCAGTGTCGCACAGCATGTTTGTCTGTCTCCGTCGCGTCTGTCACATCTGTTCCGCCAGCAATTAGGGATTAGCGTCTTAAGCTGGCGCGAGGATCAACGCATCAGTCAGGCGAAGCTGCTATTGAGCACGACTCGTATGCCTATCGCCACCGTCGGACGCAATGTTGGCTTTGACGATCAGCTCTATTTCTCGCGGGTATTTAAAAAATGTACAGGCGCCAGCCCGAGCGAGTTCCGTGCCGGTTGTGAAGAAAAAGTGAATGATGTAGCTCTCAGGTTGTCATAATTGGTAACGAATCAGACGATTGACGGCTTGACGGAGTAGCATTGGGTTTGCAGAATCCCTGCTTCGTCCATTTGACAGGCACATTATGCAAGCATTGCTGGAACACTTTATTACCCAATCCACTGTGTATTCATTGATGGCGGTGGTGTTGGTGGCCTTTCTGGAGTCACTGGCGCTGGTCGGTTTGATTCTGCCCGGTACGGTGCTGATGGCGGGGCTGGGGGCGCTGATAGGTAGCGGCGAGTTAAGTTTCTGGCACGCCTGGCTGGCGGGGATTGTTGGCTGCCTGATGGGCGACTGGATCTCCTTCTGGCTGGGCTGGCGGTTTAAAAAGCCGCTGCATCGCTGGTCCTTTCTGAAGAAAAACAAAGCGCTACTCGATAAAACCGAGCATGCGCTGCATCAACACAGCATGTTTACCATTCTGGTCGGGCGCTTTGTCGGGCCGACGCGCCCGCTAGTGCCAATGGTGGCGGGGATGCTGGATCTGCCTGTGGCAAAATTTATCACGCCAAATATTATCGGCTGCCTGCTGTGGCCGCCATTTTACTTCCTGCCGGGGATTCTGGCAGGCGCGGCGATCGATATTCCTGCCGGAATGCAGAGTGGCGAGTTTAAATGGTTGCTGCTGGCGACGGCGGTGTTTTTGTGGGTTGGCGGTTGGTTGTGCTGGCGATTATGGCGCAGCGGCAAGGTAACCGATCGTTTAAGTCATTATTTGTCGCGTGGTCATTTGTTGTGGCTGGCACCGTTGATTTCTGGTGTTGGTGTGGTGGCGCTGGTGGTGTTAATTCGCCATCCGTTAATGCCGATGTATATCGATATTTTACGTAAAGTGGTTGGGGTTTAGGGCATAGTCTTGTGCGGGGCGACTGATGCGGACAAAACGCACCCGTAGGTCGGATAAGGCGTTCACGCCGCATCCGACAGTGCATACTAACCCGTAATCCCCAATAGTGCCGAAGCACTCGCCTTACCGCTCAACAATTCATCGGTCTTACCCTGCCAGGCGATACGCCCGTCGGCGACCACCACCGAGCGCGTGGCGATCCGCGCGGCATCTTCCACACTGTGCGACACCATCAATAACGTCATTTTTTGCTGCTGGCAGCTCGTACTTACCAGCGTCAGCATCTCCTGGCGTAGCGCCGGGTCGAGCGCGGAGAACGGCTCATCGAGCAATAAAATCGGTTGTTCGCGCACCAGGCAACGCGCTAACGCCACGCGTTGTCGCTGACCGCCAGAAAGCTCGCCCGGTAACCGCGCCATTAAATTATCAATTCCCATCTGACGGGCAATAGCGTGCATTTTCTCCTGCTGTGCCGCGTTCAGCTTCAGTCCTGAATTAAGCCCCAGCCCGATGTTCTGCGCGACCGTCAGGTGACTGAACAGGTTGTTCTCCTGAAACAGCATCGATACCGGACGGCGTGACGGCGGCGTCGTGGTGTGATCAACGCCGTCGATAGTCAGCGAACCGCTGGCAGGGGGCAGAAAACCGGCGACCAAATTCAGCAGGGTACTTTTACCCGCGCCGCTTGGCCCGAGGATCGCCACCTGCTCGCCGCGTTCCACCGTTAAGCTAAAACGCATCGGCAAATGGTGGTAAAGCCAGGTGATATCAGTCAGTTTTAACATTTCGCCCCGGTAGTTTTTCAATCACGGTAAACAGCAGAAAACAGAGCAGCAGCAGAATTAACGCGGTGACCGCGCCGTCCTGGCTGCGATAGGAGCCAATTTGCTGGTAGAGATAAAACGGCAGGGTGCGGAAATCATCGTTACCGAACAACGCCACCACGCCAAAATCACCAATCGATAACACGCAGGCAAAGGCCAGCGCCTGCGCCAGCGGACGTTTCAGGGCGCGCAGCTCCACCACTTTTAAGCGCGACCAGCCTTCAATACCCAGCGACTGACACAACATGCTGTAACGCGTGGTGATATCGCGCATCGGGTTTTCCAGCACCTTCAGCGCATAAGGGATCGCCATTAACGCATTGGTGAAAATCACAATGCCGTCAGCAGATTGCGGCAGGCCAATGGTGTTGTTGAGCAGTAAAAAGAAGCCCGTTGCCAGCACAATCCCCGGCATGGCGAGGATCAACATGCCGCTCATCTCCAGCACCTGACCCGCCAGCATTTTTTGCCGCGCCCGCAGTTCGCGACTGCTCCATAGCAGCATCATGGTCAGCACTACGCACAATACACCTGCCGCCAGCGCAATACGCAACGAGGTCCACAGCGCCTGCCACAGCACCGGTTGTGCCAGCACTTCCGGCAACTGGCGATTTACCCCATCGACGATCACCGCCAGTAACGGTGGCAGCAACAGCAGCAGCGCCAGCACAATTAACACAGTGTCGCAAATGCGGCTATGCAGACGATCGTCCGGGTCGCGCCAACCTTGCAGCAGCGTGGTGCCAGGCGCAATGGCCTTACTTAGTCGCTGACTCAACAGCACCAGCCCGAGGCAACACACCATCTGGATCAGCGCCAGCATTGCCGCGCGGGCGGGATCGTAGTCGTAACTCAGCGCCTGATAAATAGCCAGCTCGATAGTCGTCGCTTGCGGACCGCCCCCCAGCGATAGCACGGTGGCGAAGCTGGCGAAACAGAGCATAAAGATAAGCGCAGCAACCGGCGGGATTTGTCGCCGTAACCACGGCCATTCGACGAAGCGGAAAAAATGCCAGCCACGCATCCCAAGTTGTGCGGCAAGTTGACGTTGTTCGCCGGGAATGTTTTCCAGCGCCTGGAGTAATAAGCGGCTCGCCATCGGCAGATTAAAAAATACATGCGCCAGCAAAATGCCTTGCAGGCCGTAGGGCGAAAATGTCCACTCCAGACCAAGCGATTGCCAGAGCGATGCCAGCCAGCCCTGGCGACCATAGACGCTAAGAATGCCGAAAACGGCGACCAGCACCGGGAGGATCAAGGTCATTGCGCACAGACGCAACAGCGCCAACCGCCCGGGAAAGCGCCTGCGATAAAGCGCGCGGGCAAGGAATATTGCGGGTACGACAGAGAGCAGCGCCGAGAGAAACGCCTGCCAGAAGGAGAAGCGCACCACATGCCACAGGTAGCTGTCCTGCCAGATTGCCGCCCAGCTACCCTGCGGCGCGTTCCACCACAGGGCGAGAAACGCCGCCAGTGCAACCGCCACCACAAGCGTAGCGGCGCTTACACCTGGAATTAACCAGCCGGGAATTAACGGCTGACGGCGCGTTGCCATTCGCTAATCCATGCCTGACGTTGTGCTGCCACTTCGGCTGGCGTGAACTCCAGCGTGGTTGCTGGTTTGGTCAATTGTTCAAACCCGGCAGGCAGCGTGACGTTTGCTACCGGATACATCCAGTTGCCGGTTGGAATCGCATTCTGGAAAGCCGGAGAAACCATAAACTGGAGGAATTTTTGCGCCAGCTCCGGCTGCTTGCTGGCAGCGGTGCGGGCGGCAACTTCCACTTGCAGATAGTGACCTTCGCTGAAGTTCGCAGCGGCGTAGTTATCTTTCTTCTCTTCGATAATGTGATAAGCCGGAGAGGTGGTGTAACTCAGTACCAGATCGCTTTCACCTTTTAAAAACAGGCCGTAGGCTTCGCTCCAGCCTTTGGTGACTGTGACGGTTTTCTTCGCCAGCTTCTGCCAGGCTTGCGGGGCGTTATCGCCATAGACTTTTTGCATCCACAACAGCAGACCCAGCCCCGGCGTACTGGTGCGCGGATCCTGATAAATCACCCGCCAGTTTTGATCGCTCTCAACCAGTTCTTTCAGGCTTTGCGGCGGGTTTTTCAGTTTGTTCTTGTCATAGACGAAGGCGAAGTAGCCGTAATCAAACGGTACGAAAGTGTCATTATTCCAGCCGCCGGGAACGTTTACGGCATCCGCTGCCACACCGCTTTTGGCAAACAATCCGGTTTTGCTGGCGGCGTCTAACAGGTTGTTATCCAGCCCCAGCACCACATCGGCTTTACTGTTTTTGCCTTCCATCCGTAGACGGTTGAGAAGCGAAACGCCATCTTCCAGCGCCACCAGTTTCAGTTCGCAATTACAGTCGGCTTCAAAGGCTTTTTTGACCACCGGACCAGGTCCCCAGTCGGCGGCGAAGGAATCGTAGGTATAAACAGTCAGAACGGGTTTAGCGAAAACAGGCGCTGTGCACAGCAACAGCAGGGGAAGACATTTTTTTAACACTTTGCACCTCAAAAAAGAGTGGCAAAGGACTTGAGAAGGAGCCTCAAATCCCTTCGCCGGCGTTATCCGGATCAGGTTCGACGGGTATTTTCTCAGCGCACGCGTCTGCGTGGCACCCCGTTGAGAACGGCGTTAGTGTAGTGATTTTGTTATCAACCAGCAATCATGGATCCGGTGGCGCAAACCACGCTGATTTAAAATCGAACCAGCCGAGGGTGTTCATGCGCAGGCCGCGCATACTGCGTTGTCCCTGAATAATCAGCCAGTGGTGGATCAGCGGCACCATTGCTTTACTGGCGACCAGTTGCTGGCACCAGTTCGCCAGATTCATCTCGCCATTACGCCAGCGGGCGGCGTCGGCTTGCCAGTCGAGAGGAATACAGTGTTGTAGCAGCGGTACTTCGCACAAGTGCGCGAACAGCGAAAAATCCAGCGGCAGCGTAAAGTTGGCGCTGTTAAGCCAGATGTCGCTTTCGATCTCACCTTCGTGCCACTGATCGTAGCTGATCTCTTTGATTTCCAGCGTGACCTGGTGACTTGCCAGAATCTGCTGCATGATCCTGGCAATCACCCGATGTTCAATATGATCCTGATAAAAGGTCAGGGTGAGATGTTCCAGCCCGGCAGGTTTTTCGCAATGTGTTGGGCGGGCATGGTGCCAGCGGGGGAGCAACCCATAGGCCGGAAACCACAGTTGCTGGTACTGTTCCTCGGCGAAATAAACCAGATTGGTCGGCGAAAGTACATAGCTTATCCAGTCTCTGACTTGCTGATTCGCCCCGCGATGGGTGCGACTGTCGAACAGTAGATAGTAGCAACCTTCTTCAAGGCGACTTTCAATCTCTTTTTCCTCACCCTGTGGCCCTTTGAGCATCAGGCCTCCAGCGGGTTCATCGGCAATTTCCGGCAAGACCCAGACGTTAACTTCGTCGATTAATGCCCGATAACCGAAGAAATCATCGAATGCCTGAATTTTCAGTTGGTTAGTGCTGTTACGCATTACCGCATACGGACCGGTGCCGATCGGATGGCTGGCAAAGTTGCTGAGGGTTTCCCATTCACGCGGCAGGATCATCGCCGGAACTTGCGCCAGTAGTAACGGCAACCAGCGGTCTGGCTGTTTGAGATGGATGTCCAGTGTCCAGGGCGTCGGCGACACAATGTCAGCAATGTGGGAATAGAGCGGCAGCGTATTGATCCGTTTCAAAGAGGCAATCACGTCGTCCATTTCCAGTTCACGACCATGATGAAAATGGATCCCGGGGCGCAAAAAGAAGCGCCAGTGGAGTGGGGAAATTTGCTGCCAGTGGTGGGCGATGTCCGCCTCCAGTTCCCCATTTTCCTCATTTATTCGGGTTAACGCACTGAAGATTTGCCGGGCGATATGGGTTTCGGAACGGCGTAATGCGCTGCCAGGCAGCAGATTGCGCAACGGGCGATAGTAGAGCACGCGCAGGATATGCCGCCCCTGGCGGAAGCTGCGGCCCAGATGAGAAACCAGCATTTGCCGCACGGCAGTTTTATCACCGACTAACTGCACCAACTGGTCGATGCGATCCTGTTCCAGCAGGTCTTCCGCCCGCTGTTGCTGAAGCGCCAGCCCGGTGTAGAGGAATGTCAGACGCGAGCGTTTACCGCGCCCAACTTCTGCTTCCCATGTTAACCAGCCGCGATCCTGCATGGTGTTGAGCAGGGTGCGCATATGACGACGGGAGCAGCTCAATAACTCCGCTAGTTCGTTCAGCGTTGTCTCCTGCGATTTACCCTCGCAGCATTGCCACAGGCGGATGAACTGTTGTTGCAGACGAGCAGATGGCATAAAAGGGGAACTCCTGCGCAAAAGTCAGCAATTTTATTTTCCCTATATTAAGTCAATAATTCCTAACGATGAAGCAAGGAGGTGCCCCATGCGTCAGTTTTATCAGCACTATTTTACCGCGATAGCGACTGTGCTGGCTGCGTTGGTTAAGCGTTCCACAGCGTTTAGCCATGCTTGAAGAACTGATGCAGTGGGAGGGGAGTGATTCTGAATACTGATTTGCGGACATCATGTGTGACTGAGTATTGGTGTTAATCGCCACGCCAGCAGTGAATACCTGCTGGCTTTTTTCTTTTTGGCGATTGAGTGCCGGACGGCATACAAATTAACGCATAAACGCCGGTTGCTTCTCTTCATAAGTGGCAATAGCGTCGTCGTGCTGCAGGGTCAGACCGATGCTGTCCAGACCATTCATCATGCAGTGGCGGCGGAAGGCATCGATAGAAAAACGATACGTTTTATCACCCGCTTTCACCTCTTGCGCTTCCAGATCCACGGCGAAATGAATCCCTGGATTGGCTTGCACCAGTGCAAACAACTCATCCACTTCTGCATCGCTTAATTTCACCGGCAGCAGTTGGTTGTTAAAGCTGTTGCCATAGAAGATGTCAGCGAAACTCGGCGCAATCACCACTTTAAAACCGTAGTCGGTCAATGCCCACGGCGCGTGCTCACGCGAGGAGCCGCAGCCGAAGTTTTCTCGTGCCAGCAAAATCGATGCGCCCTGATATTGCGGGAAGTTCAGCACGAAGTCCGGGTTTGGCTGTTGGCCTTTTTCATCCAGAAAACGCCAGTCGTTAAACAGATGCGCGCCAAAACCAGTACGCGTCACTTTCTGCAGAAACTGTTTCGGGATAATCGCATCGGTATCGACATTGGCGGCATCCAGCGGAACCACCAGACCTGTATGTTTGATAAATTTCTCTGCCATGGTGTGCTCCTTATTTAATGTTGCGAATGTCGGCGAAATGTCCGGTCACAGCCGCGGCGGCAGCCATTGCCGGGCTGACCAGATGCGTGCGCCCGCCGCGCCCCTGGCGGCCTTCAAAGTTACGGTTGCTGGTGGAGGCGCAACGTTCGCCCGGATTCAGACGGTCGTTGTTCATCGCCAGACACATTGAGCAGCCAGGCAAACGCCATTCAAAACCGGCTTCAATAAAGATTTTGTCCAGACCTTCCGCTTCCGCCTGAGCTTTTACCGGGCCAGAGCCGGGAACCACCAGTGCCTGTACGCCTGGCGCGACTTTTCGCCCTTTGGCGATTTCCGCTGCCGCACGTAAATCTTCAATGCGCGAGTTGGTGCAAGAACCGATAAACACTTTATCGATAGCGACTTCGGTCAATGGAATACCCGGTTTCAGCCCCATATAGGCCAACGCTTTTTCTGCCGACGCGCGTTCAACCGGATCGGCAAACGAAGCCGGGTCGGGAATGTTGTCGTTCACGGAAATCACCTGGCCTGGATTGGTGCCCCAGGTGACCTGCGGGGCGATCTCTTCTGCTTGCAGAGTCACAACAGTATCGAAAGTTGCGCCTTCGTCGGTTTGCAGGGTTTTCCAGTAGGCGACGGCATCGTCAAAATCTTTGCCTTTCGGCGCATGCAGACGGCCTTTGACATAGTTAAAGGTGGTTTCGTCAGGTGCAACCAGACCGGCTTTCGCGCCCATTTCGATTGCCATATTGCACAGGGTCATACGACCTTCCATGCTTAAATCACGGATTGCTTCGCCGCAAAACTCCACTACATGCCCGGTGCCGCCAGCGCTGCCGGTTTTACCGATGATCGCCAGCACGATATCTTTCGCGGTAATGCCCGGTGCGGCTTTGCCCTGGACTTCAATTTTCATGGTCTTCGCACGACCCTGTTTCAGGGTTTGCGTTGCCAGTACGTGTTCAACTTCGGAAGTGCCGATACCAAAGGCCAGTGCGCCAAATGCGCCGTGGGTGGCGGTGTGCGAGTCGCCACAGACAATGGTCATCCCCGGCAAGGTGACGCCCTGTTCTGGCCCCATTACGTGGACGATCCCCTGATACGGGTGATTCAGGTCATACAGCTCGACGCCAAATTCTTTGCAGTTTTTGATCAGCTCCTGCATCTGGATCCGCGCCATTTCACCGCAGGCATTAATGTCTTTAGTCTGAGTTGAGACGTTGTGATCCATAGTGGCGAAGGTTTTCCCTGGCTGACGCACTGGGCGTCCGTGGGCGCGCAGGCCATCGAACGCCTGCGGTGAGGTCACTTCATGCACCAGGTGGCGGTCGATATATAACAGCGGGGTTTCGTTTTCGGCTTCGTACACTACGTGAGCGTCGAACAATTTTTCGTATAACGTCTTAGCCATGATTACACCCCTTCTGCCACATAGCGGGCAATGATATCGCCCATTTCATCGGTACTAACGGCGGCAGCGCCACGGGCTAAATCCCCGGTGCGAATGCCTTCTTCTAATGCGCGGTTAATGGCGCGTTCAATGGCGGAAGCCGCATCATCGGCATCCAGGCTGTAGCGCAACAGCAGCGCCAGCGACAGAATTTGCGCAATCGGGTTGGCGATGTTTTTGCCTGCGATATCTGGTGCCGAGCCGCCCGCCGGTTCATACAGACCAAAACCTTGCTCGTTCAGGCTAGCGGAAGGCAACATCCCCATCGAGCCAGTGATCATTGCGCACTCGTCAGACAGAATGTCGCCAAACAGGTTGGAGCACAGCAGAACGTCAAACTGTGATGGATCTTTAATCAGCTGCATGGTGGCGTTGTCGATGTACATATGCGCCAGTTCGACATCCGGATATTCAATGGCGATCTCATTAACGATTTCCCGCCATAAAATAGAGGATTGCAGCACGTTGGCTTTGTCGATCGAGGTGACTTTACGGCGACGCTTGCGGGCAGATTCAAACGCGATGCGGGCGATACGTTCGATCTCAAAACGGTGATACACCTCGGTATCAAACGCTTTTTCATATTGTCCGCTACCTTCGCGGCCTTTTGGCTGACCGAAGTAGATGCCGCCGGTCAGTTCGCGCACACACAGGATGTCGAAGCCGTTAGCGGCAATGTCAGCACGCAGTGGACAGAATGCTTCCAGCCCCTGATACAGTTTTGCCGGACGCAGGTTGCTGAATAATTTGAAATGTTTACGCAAAGGCAACAGCGCGCCGCGTTCTGGTTGCTGATCCGGCGGTAAATGTTCCCACTTCGGGCCGCCTACCGAGCCAAACAGCACGGCATCGGCTTGCTCACAGCCTTCAACCGTTGCAGGTGGCAGCGGTTGCCCGTGGTTATCGATGGCTGCGCCGCCTACATCGTAATGGCTGGTGGTGATGCGCATTGCAAAGCGGTTGCGCACGGCATCCAGCACTTTCAGCGCCTGGGTCATCACTTCCGGACCAATACCGTCCCCCGGCAATACGGCAATATGGTAATTCTTCGACATCACACGGTTTCCTTGTTGTTTTCGTTGTGTTGAGCTTTGCGTTGCAACTCTTTTTCGACTTCTGCGGCGCGCCAGATATTGTTCAGTACGTGCACCATGGCTTTGGCGGAGGACTCGACAATATCGGTGGCCAGGCCGACGCCGTGGAAGCG
This sequence comes from Escherichia sp. E13S3, assembly GCF_004212325.1. Taxonomy (NCBI): domain Bacteria; kingdom Pseudomonadati; phylum Pseudomonadota; class Gammaproteobacteria; order Enterobacterales; family Enterobacteriaceae; genus Escherichia; species Escherichia sp. E13S3. Next base: position 139,344 of record NZ_RHJR01000003.1, on the reverse strand, counting down.
GCGACCGTTGTAGTTGGCGACAATATCCACCTGACCCAGCGCATCTTTTCCGTGGCCTTTGGCGGTCAGGCTGTATTTCACCAGTTCGACGTTATAGTCAGTGATGCGGTTAATTGCCTGGTAGATGGCATCGACCGGACCGTTACCGTTGGCGGCTTCCGCTTTGACTTCTTCGCCACAGGCCAGTTTGACGGCGGCGGTGGCGATATCGTTAGAGCCAGACTGCACGCTGAAGTAATCCAGACGGAAATGCTCCGGCTCTTCTTGCTGCTTACCGATGAAGGCCAGCGCCTCCAGATCGTAATCAAACACCTGACCTTTTTTGTCCGCCAGCTTCAGGAAAGCGTCGTACAAATTGTCTAAATTATATTCACTTTCTTTATAACCCATCTCATCCATGCGGTGTTTCACTGCCGCACGGCCTGAACGAGAGGTCAGATTCAGCTGGATTTGGTTCAGACCAATAGATTCTGGTGTCATGATTTCGTAGTTTTCGCGGTTTTTCAGCACGCCATCCTGGTGGATACCGGAGGAGTGTGCGAATGCGCCGCTACCAACAATGGCTTTGTTTGCCGGGATCGGCATATTACAAATCTGGCTAACTAACTGGCTGGTGCGCCATATCTCCTGGTGATTAATGGCGGTGTGGACGTTGAGGATATCCTTACGAACTTTGATCGCCATGATCACTTCTTCCAGCGAACAGTTTCCGGCGCGTTCGCCGATCCCGTTCATTGCGCCTTCTACCTGCCGCGCTCCGGCATGTACCGCCGCCAGTGAGTTACCTACTGCCAGGCCTAAATCGTCGTGGGTGTGTACGGAAATAATGGCTTTGTCGATGTTAGGCACGCGTTCATACAGGCCGCTGATGATTCCGGCGAACTCAAACGGCATGGTGTAGCCCACGGTGTCCGGAATGTTGATGGTGGTGGCACCGGCGTTAATCGCCGCTTCGACCACTCGCGCCAGATCGGCAATCGGGGTACGCCCGGCATCTTCGCAAGAAAATTCAACGTCATCGGTGTAATTACGGGCGCGCTTCACCATATAGATAGCGCGTTCGATCACTTCATCCAGCGTGCTGCGCAGCTTGGTGGCGATGTGCATTGGGGAGGTAGCAATAAAGGTATGAATACGGAAGGCTTCGGCGACTTTCAGAGATTCAGCCGCCACATCGATATCTTTTTCCACGCAGCGGGCTAACGCACATACGCGGCTATTTTTGACCTGGCGGGCGATGGTTTGCACCGATTCAAAATCGCCCGGCGAAGAGACGGGAAAACCAACTTCCATTACGTCAACACCCATACGCTCAAGGGCCAGCGCAATTTGCAGTTTTTCTTTCGCACTCAGACTTGCCTGTAACGCCTGTTCACCGTCGCGTAATGTGGTATCGAAAATAATAACTTGCTGGCTCATGGTTTGGGTCCTTGTCTCTTTTAGAGCGCCTCGCTTCGGGCATAAAAAAACCCGCGCAATGGCGCGGGTTGTTTTTGACTGCGTGCTGGCTTAATGCTGGATGCCGCTCACTCGTCTACCGCGCAAAGTAGATGCGTTTAGTAGTAGTAGACCGATAAAGCGAACGATGTGAGTCATTAAATCAGCTCCAGATGAATGCGATATGCTTTTAGAGTTACTGGATACAAAAACGGATGTCAACCCTGTAGTAAGAAAAGCGGCTTTTCAGCGGTAATTTTGCATGTATCAAATTAGCTAATTGTGCTGTGTATACATAAACCAACAATATTAATTTCTGTCAGCCAGATCACACTTTTCATTAATTGACATACTTCAGCATAATTTATTGCATTTAATCAATAAGTGCTATGCATATAGATAGTATCAATTACCTAACCCATCCTGATGATTTTTCTGTAATTATTTATTTGATGAATGTTTAATTATTGATGAGGCTTATATTATTGATAAGTTAATAAGGAAGATATGGGTGATTAATATATAAATTTTTAATTAAAGTGGCGATTTTATACATATCACGGATGATTGAGCATTCATGGTGGTTATGATTATATTGTTTGTGTGACAAAAACATTATAGATAATCATGCTGTGGTGGGTGACTCTCTGCGCGGCGGTGGGTTTTGTTTTAAACAGAACTCTTATCTTTATGTTTTCCTAATTTTACTCATTTTCCTTTTTCTTATTTTATATGTATGGTAAATCATATTTTTCAGGATTATTTTTTTTCTGCATTCCGGTAAGGAAAAGGGAGTTAAGTGTGACAGTGGAGTTAAGTATGCCAGAGGTAAAAACAGATCATCCAGAACCAGCAGATTTTAGTAAGCCACAGCTGCGCATGGTCGATCTAAACTTATTAACTGTTTTCGATGCCGTGATGCAGGAGCAGAATATTACTCGTGCCGCTCATGTTCTGGGAATGTCGCAACCTGCGGTCAGTAACGCTGTTGCACGCCTGAAAGTGATGTTTAATGACGAGTTGTTTGTTCGTTATGGTCGTGGCATTCAGCCGACCGCTCGCGCATTTCAACTTTTTGGTTCTGTGCGCCAGGCGCTGCAATTAGTGCAAAACGAATTACCAGGTTCAGGTTTTGAGCCAGCCAGTAGCGAGCGGGTATTCCATCTCTGTGTTTGCAGCCCGTTAGACAGCATTCTGACCTCGCAGATTTATAATCACATTGAGCAGATTGCGCCAAATATACATGTTATGTTCAAGTCTTCATTAAATCAGAACACTGAACATCAGTTGCGCTATCAGGAAACGGAGTTCGTTATAAGTTATGAAGATTTCCACCGCCCTGAATTTACCAGTGTGCCGTTATTTAAAGATGAAATGGTGCTGGTAGCCAGTAAGAACCATCCGCATATTAAGGGTCCATTACTGAAACATGATGTTTATAACGAACAACATGCGGCGGTTTCGCTCGATCGTTTCGCCTCATTTAGTCAACCGTGGTACGACACAGTAGATAAGCAAGCCAGTATTGCTTATCAGGGCATGGCAATGATGAGCGTCCTTAGCGTGGTGTCGCAAACTCACCTGGTCGCTATTGCGCCTCGTTGGCTGGCTGAAGAGTTCGCCGAATCTTTAGAATTACAGATATTGCCGCTGCCATTAAAACAGAATAGCAGAACCTGTTATCTCTCCTGGCATGAAGCTGCCGGGCGCGATAAAGGCCATCAGTGGATGGAAGAGCAATTAATTTCTATATGTAAACGCTAAACAAAAGCAGAATAAATCAGGCATTCCTTTCTGGTTTATTCTGCTTTTTTTATTAAATGCAGAATTTTGTTCTAAATGCATGTGCGCCAGATTTCATGAATAATAAAAAAATAGAGAAATTGCTGTAAGTAGCCGAATCTAGCCAATTTATTATCAATTTACGCCTTCATTCTGGAGTATTTTATCGTTTCTTTTCTCCTTTCCTCCTGTTTATTCTTATTTCTTCACGTTTGTGACTCTGTCTGCCAATTGCTTAAGCAAGATCGGACGGTTAATGTGTTTTACACATTTTTTCCGCCAAACAGTGAGGCAGGCCATGGAGATGTTGTCTGGAGCCGAGATGGTCGTCCGATCGCTTATCGATCAGGGCGTTAAACAAGTATTCGGTTATCCCGGAGGCGCGGTCCTTGATATTTACGATGCATTGCATACCGTGGGGGGTATCGATCACGTATTAGTTCGTCATGAGCAAGCGGCTGTGCATATGGCCGATGGCCTGGCACGTGCAACCGGGGAAGTGGGGGTTGTGCTGGTGACGTCGGGTCCTGGGGCGACTAACGCGATTACTGGTATCGCTACTGCTTATATGGACTCCATTCCCTTGGTTGTCCTTTCTGGTCAGGTAGCGACCTCGCTGATAGGCTACGATGCCTTTCAGGAGTGCGACATGGTGGGAATTTCCCGCCCGGTGGTCAAACACAGTTTCCTGGTTAAGCAAACGGAAGACATTCCTCAGGTGCTGAAAAAGGCATTCTGGCTGGCGGCAAGTGGTCGTCCTGGGCCAGTGGTGGTTGATTTACCGAAAGATATTCTTAATCCGGCGAACAAATTACCCTACGTTTGGCCGGAGTCGGTCAGTATGCGCTCTTATAACCCGACAACACTGGGTCATAAGGGGCAGATTAAACGCGCATTGCAGACACTGGCGGCAGCGAAAAAACCGGTAGTTTACGTTGGCGGCGGCGCCGTGACTGCGAGTTGCCATCAACAACTCAAACAGATTATTGAGCAGCTTAATCTTCCCGTCGTCTCTTCATTAATGGGGCTGGGGGCGTTTCCGGCAACGCATCGTCAGGCGCTGGGGATGCTGGGAATGCACGGCACCTACGAAGCCAATATGACCATGCATAATGCCGATGTTATTTTTGCGGTCGGCGTGCGCTTTGACGATCGCACCACTAACAATCTGGCCAAGTACTGCCCGAATGCAACGGTTTTACATATTGATATCGATCCTACGTCGATCTCAAAAACCGTTACCGCCGACATTCCGATCGTTGGTGACGCGCGGTTGGTGCTGGATCAAATGCTGGAGTTGCTGGCACAAGAAACGGCTCACCAACCGTTGGATGAAATTCGTGACTGGTGGCAACAGATTGAACAGTGGCGCGCTCGCCAGTGCCTTAAATACGACACTCAGAGCGAAAAGATTAAACCGCAAGCGGTGATCGAGACACTCTGGCGACTGACGAAAGGCGATGCATATGTCACGTCCGACGTCGGGCAGCACCAGATGTTCGCCGCGCTTTATTATCCTTTCGACAAACCGCGCCGCTGGATCAATTCCGGTGGCCTCGGCACTATGGGCTTTGGTTTGCCTGCGGCGCTGGGTGTCAAAATGGCATTGCCAGAAGAAACCGTGGTCTGTGTCACTGGCGACGGCAGCATTCAGATGAACATTCAGGAACTGTCTACCGCTTTGCAATATGAACTGCCGGTGCTGGTGGTGAATCTCAATAACCGCTATCTGGGGATGGTGAAGCAGTGGCAGGACATGATCTATTCCGGCCGCCATTCACAATCTTATATGCAGTCGCTACCGGATTTCGTTCGTCTGGCGGAAGCCTATGGCCATGTTGGGATCCAGATCTCTCATCCGCAAGAGCTGGAAAACAAACTTAGCGAGGCACTGGAACAGGTCCGCAATAATCGCCTGGTGTTTGTTGATGTCACTGTTGATGGCAGCGAGCACGTCTACCCGATGCAGATTCGTGGCGGCGGAATGGATGAAATGTGGTTAAGCAAAACGGAGAGAACCTGATTATGCGCCGGATATTATCCGTATTACTCGAAAATGAATCAGGCGCGTTATCCCGCGTGATCGGCCTCTTTTCCCAACGGGGCTATAACATTGAAAGCCTGACCGTTGCGCCAACCGACGATCCGACATTATCGCGTATGACTATCCAGACCGTGGGCGATGAAAAAGTGTTGGAGCAGATTGAAAAGCAATTACACAAGCTGGTCGATGTGCTGCGTGTTAGCGAACTGGGGCAGGGGGCGCATGTTGAGCGGGAAATCATGCTGGTGAAAATTCAGGCCAGTGGCTACGGACGTGACGAAGTGAAGCGCAATACGGAAATATTCCGTGGGCAAATCATTGATGTCACGCCATCGCTTTATACCGTTCAATTGGCGGGAACCAGCGATAAGCTTGATGCATTTTTAGCATCGATTCGCGATGTGGCGAAAATTGTGGAGGTCGCTCGTTCCGGTGTAGTAGGACTTTCGCGCGGCGATAAAATAATGCGTTGAGAATGATCTCAATGCGCAATTTACAGCCCAACATGTCACGTTGGGCTTTTTTTGCGAATTCAGTGGGAACCTGGAATAAAAGCAGTTGCCGCAGTTAATTTTCTGCGCTTAGATGTTAATGAATTTAACCCATGCCAGTACAATGGGTATGGTTTTTACATTTTACTCAAGGGGCAATTGTGAAACTGGATGAAATCGCTCGGCTGGCGGGAGTGTCGCGGACCACTGCAAGCTATGTTATTAACGGCAAAGCGAAGCAATACCGTGTGAGCGACAAAACCGTTGAAAAAGTCATGGCAGTGGTGCGTGAGCACAATTACCACCCAAATGCCGTGGCTGCTGGGCTTCGTGCTGGACGCACACGTTCGATTGGTCTTGTGATCCCCGATCTGGAGAACACAAGTTACACCCGTATCGCTAATTATCTTGAACGTCAGGCGCGGCAACGGGGCTATCAACTACTGATTGCCTGCTCAGAAGATCAGCCAGACAACGAAATGCGCTGTATTGAGCATCTTTTGCAGCGTCAGGTCGATGCCATCATTGTTTCGACGTCGCTGCCGCCGGAGCATCCTTTTTATCAACGCTGGGCTAACGACCCGTTCCCGATTGTCGCGCTGGACCGCGCCCTCGATCGTGAACACTTCACCAGCGTTGTGGGTGCCGACCAGGATGATGCAGAAATGCTGGCCGAAGAGTTACGTAAGTTTCCTGCTGAGACGGTGCTTTATCTTGGCGCGTTGCCGGAGCTTTCTGTCAGCTTCCTGCGCGAGCAGGGTTTCCGTACCGCCTGGAAAGATGATCCACGCGAAGTGCATTTCCTTTATGCCAACAGTTATGAGCGAGAAACCGCTGCCCAGTTGTTCGAAAAATGGTTGGAAACGCATCCGATGCCGCAGGCGCTGTTCACCACCTCATTTGCGTTGTTGCAAGGCGTTATGGATGTCACGCTGCGCCGCGATGGCAAACTGCCTTCTGATTTGGCAATTGCGACCTTTGGTGACAACGAATTGCTCGACTTCTTACAGTGTCCGGTATTGGCGGTAGCCCAGCGTCATCGCGACGTTGCGGAACGCGTACTGGAGATTGTGCTCGCCAGTCTGGACGAGCCGCGCAAACCAAAACCAGGCTTAACACGCATTAAACGTAATCTTTATCGTCGTGGTGTACTAAGCCGTAGATAAACATTACGGAAAGATGCGCCAGTGGATTTTACCTCTGGCGCATTGAGTACGTAATTGGACATCGATATCCATAATGTAAATAAGACTATTCTGGACAATTATCCATAAGCCCTCCTGAATATCCTGCCAATTAACTCCATTCGCTGCGCTGAATGATAATTAACTCGTAACGGTAGATTGCAATTGCATTATTTTGTTACAAGCAAATCGGCAATTGCCGATTAAACAAACACTTTTCTAAACTTTTGTCCAAAGTCGCTGGCATCAGGCATGGCGCACGTGCAACAGGGACTGTTATCCGGGGGAGATATGTCCTAAAATGCCGCTCGCGTCGCAAACTGACACTTTATATTTCCATTAAGGAAAATCGAGTCGTTTTTAAAACGGTAATGATGAATGGGATTTTTTCTTACAACTATTCATGACGTTAATTTGCTTCGTTTGTTGGGCGATTTTTAAACAATGCAGATATTAGCCGTAAACATTGGGTTTTTTGCTTCGGTAAGGAATGTTCCTGGCTTGACAAGCTTTTCCTCCGCTCCGTAAACTCCTTTTAGTGGGAATTTGTGGGATAAAGTGGTAATCGGGGGGAGACTGGCATGTTCCGGGGAGCAACGTTAGTCAATCTCGACAGTAAAGGGCGCTTATCGGTGCCTACCCGTTATCGGGAAGAACTGCTCGGGAGCGCTGCCGGTCAAATGGTGTGTACCATTGACATTCATCACCCGTGCCTGCTGCTTTACCCCCTTCCTGAATGGGAAATTATCGAGCACAAATTATCGCGTCTTTCGAGCATGAACCCTGTTGAACGTCGTGTTCAACGCCTTCTGTTAGGGCATGCCAGTGAGTGTCAGCTGGATAGCGCAGGCCGATTATTAATCGCGCCTGTGTTGCGGCAGCATGCCGGGCTGACGAAAGAAGTGATGCTGGTCGGGCAGTTCAATAAGTTTGAACTGTGGGATGAAACGACCTGGCATCAACAGGTCAGGGAAGATATCGACGCTGAACAGTCTGTTACCGAAAACTTGTCGGAGCGACTGCAGGACTTGTCTCTATAAAATGATGGAAAACTATAAACATACCACGGTACTGCTGGACGAAGCCGTAAATGGCCTCAATATCCGTCCTGACGGTATCTACATTGATGGAACTTTTGGTCGCGGTGGTCACTCACGTCTGATTCTTTCGCAACTTGGCGAAACGGGACGCTTGTTGGCAATCGATCGCGACCCGCAGGCTATTGCCGTCGCGAAGACTATTGATGATCCGCGCTTCTCCATCATTCATGGACCTTTCTCTGCGCTGGGCGAATATGTCGCCGAACGCGATCTTATCGGCAAGATCGACGGCATTCTGCTCGATCTTGGCGTCTCTTCACCGCAACTCGATGATGCTGAACGCGGTTTTTCCTTCATGCGCGATGGCCCGTTGGACATGCGTATGGACCCGACGCGCGGTCAGTCTGCCGCCGAATGGCTACAAACCGCAGAAGAATCCGATATTGCCTGGGTATTAAAAACCTATGGCGAAGAGCGTTTTGCTAAACGTATTGCACGCGCCATTGTCGAGCGTAACCGCGAACAGCCGATGACCCGCACTAAAGAACTGGCAGAAGTCGTTGCTGCCGCAACGCCGGTGAAAGACAAATTCAAACATCCCGCGACCCGTACCTTCCAGGCGGTGCGCATTTGGGTGAACAGTGAACTGGAGGAGATAGAGCAGGCGCTAAAAAGCTCGCTTAACGTGCTGGCCCCAGGTGGGCGGCTTTCGATCATCAGTTTTCATTCGCTGGAAGATCGTATTGTGAAACGCTTTATGCGTGAAAACAGTCGCGGTCCACAAGTTCCGGCAGGGTTACCGATGACTGAAGAGCAGCTCAAAAAACTGGGTGGCCGTCAGTTGCGAGCACTAGGTAAGTTGATGCCGGGCGAAGAAGAGGTGGCAGAGAACCCTCGTGCCCGTAGTTCAGTTCTGCGTATTGCAGAGAGGACGAACGCATGATCAGCAGAGTGACAGAAGCCCTCAGCAAAGTTAAAGGATCGATGGGAAGCCACGAGCGCCATGCCTTGCCTGGCGTTATCGGTGACGATCTTTTGCGGTTTGGGAAGCTGCCGCTCTGCCTGTTCATTTGCATTATTTTGACGGCGGTGACTGTGGTGACCACGGCGCACCATACCCGTTTGCTCACCGCTCAGCGCGAACAACTGGTGCTGGAGCGAGACGCTTTAGACATTGAATGGCGCAACCTCATTCTTGAAGAGAATGCGCTCGGCGACCATAGCCGGGTGGAACGGATCGCCACGGAGAAGCTGCAAATGCAGCATGTTGATCCATCACAAGAAAATATCGTAGTGCAAAAATAAGGATAAACGCGACGCATGAAAGCAGCGGCGAAAACGCAGAAACCAAAACGTCAGGAAGAACATGCCAACTTTATCAGTTGGCGTTTTGCGTTGTTATGCGGCTGTATTTTATTGGCACTGGCTTTCCTGCTGGGGCGCGTTGCCTGGTTGCAGGTAATCTCCCCGGATATGCTGGTGAAAGAGGGCGACATGCGCTCTCTTCGCGTTCAGCAAGTCTCCACCTCCCGCGGCATGATTACCGACCGTTCTGGTCGCCCGTTAGCAGTAAGTGTGCCAGTAAAAGCGATCTGGGCCGACCCGAAAGAAGTGCATGAAGCCGGTGGCATCAGCGTCGGCGACCGTTGGAAGGCGCTGGCTAACGCGCTCAATATTCCGCTGGATCAACTTTCCGCCCGCATTAATGCTAACCCGAAAGGGCGCTTTATCTATCTGGCGCGTCAGGTTAACCCTGACATGGCTGAATACATCAAAAAACTGAAGCTGCCGGGGATTCATCTGCGCGAAGAATCTCGCCGTTACTACCCGTCTGGCGAAGTGACCGCTCACCTCATTGGCTTTACCAACGTCGATAGCCAGGGGATTGAGGGCGTCGAGAAAAGTTTTGATAAATGGCTTACCGGGCAACCGGGCGAACGTATTGTGCGTAAAGACCGCTATGGCCGTGTAATCGAAGATATTTCTTCTACCGACAGCCAGGCGGCGCACAACCTGGCGTTGAGTATTGATGAACGCCTGCAGGCGCTGGTTTATCGCGAACTGAACAACGCCGTGGCCTTTAACAAGGCTGAATCCGGCAGCGCCGTGCTGGTGGATGTCAACACCGGCGAAGTGCTGGCGATGGCCAACAGCCCGTCTTACAACCCCAACAATCTGAGTGGCACGCCAAAAGAGGCGATGCGTAACCGTACCATTACCGACGTGTTTGAACCGGGCTCTACTGTCAAACCGATGGTGGTGATGACCGCGTTGCAACGTGGTGTGGTGCGGGAAAACTCGGTGCTTAATACCGTTCCTTATCGAATTAACGGCCACGAAATTAAAGACGTGGCGCGCTATAGCGAATTAACCCTGACCGGGGTATTACAGAAGTCGAGTAACGTCGGTGTTTCCAAGCTGGCGTTAGCGATGCCGTCCTCAGCGTTAGTAGATACTTACTCACGTTTTGGGTTGGGAAAAGCGACCAATTTGGGGTTGGTCGGAGAACGCAGTGGCTTATATCCTCAAAAACAACGGTGGTCTGACATAGAGAGGGCCACCTTCTCTTTCGGCTACGGGCTAATGGTAACACCGTTACAGTTAGCGCGAGTCTACGCAACCATCGGCAGCTATGGCATCTATCGCCCGCTGTCGATTACCAAGGTTGACCCCCCGGTTCCTGGTGAACGTGTCTTCCCGGAATCCATTGTCCGCACTGTGGTGCATATGATGGAAAGCGTGGCACTACCGGGCGGCGGTGGCGTGAAGGCGGCGATTAAAGGCTATCGTATCGCCATTAAAACCGGTACCGCGAAAAAGGTCGGGCCGGATGGTCGCTACATCAATAAATATATTGCTTATACCGCAGGCGTTGCGCCTGCGAGTCAGCCGCGCTTCGCGCTGGTTGTTGTTATCAACGATCCGCAGGCGGGTAAATACTACGGCGGCGCCGTTTCCGCGCCGGTCTTTGGTGCCATCATGGGCGGCGTATTGCGCACCATGAACATCGAACCGGATGCGCTGACAACGGGTGATAAAAACGAATTTGTGATTAATCAAGGCGAGGGGACAGGTGGCAGATCGTAATTTGCGCGACCTTCTTGCTCCGTGGGTGCCAAACGCACCTTCGCGAGCACTGCGAGAGATGACACTCGACAGCCGTGTGGCTGCGTCGGGCGATCTTTTTGTAGCTGTAGTAGGTCATCAGGCGGACGGGCGTCGATATATCCCGCAGGCGATAGCGCAAGGTGTGGCTGCCATTATTGCAGAGGCGAAAGATGAGGCGACCGATGGTGAAATCCGTGAAATGCACGGCGTACCGGTCATCTATCTCAGCCAGCTCAATGAGCGTTTATCAGCGCTGGCGGGCCGCTTTTACCATGAACCCTCTGACAATTTACGTCTCGTGGGCGTAACGGGTACCAACGGCAAAACCACCACTACCCAGCTTCTGGCGCAGTGGAGTCAGTTGCTTGGTGAAACCAGCGCGGTGATGGGTACCGTAGGTAACGGCCTGCTGGGTAAAGTTATTCCGACGGAAAACACGACCGGTTCGGCAGTCGACGTTCAGCATGAGCTGGCGGGGCTGGTGGATCAGGGCGCGACTTTTTGCGCAATGGAAGTTTCCTCCCATGGGCTGGTACAACACCGTGTGGCAGCATTGAAATTTGCGGCGTCGGTCTTTACCAACTTAAGCCGCGATCACCTTGATTATCACGGTGATATGGAACATTACGAAGCCGCAAAATGGCTGCTTTATTCTGAACATCATTGCGGTCAGGCGATAGTCAACGCCGATGACGAAGTAGGCCGTCGCTGGCTGGCAAAACTGCCGGATGCAATTGCGGTGTCGATGGAAGACCATATCAATCTGAACTGTCATGGCCGCTGGTTGAAAGCGACCAACGTGAACTATCACGACAGCGGCGCAACCATTCGCTTTAGTTCAAGCTGGGGCGATGGGGAAATTGAAAGCCATCTGATGGGCGCTTTTAACGTCAGCAACCTGCTGCTCGCGCTGGCGACGCTGCTGGCACTGGGGTATCCGCTGGCTGACCTGCTGAAAACCGCCGCGCGTCTGCAACCGGTTTGCGGACGTATGGAAGTGTTTACTGCACCGGGCAAACCGACGGTGGTTGTGGATTACGCTCACACCCCGGATGCACTGGAAAAAGCCTTGCAGGCTGCACGTCTTCACTGTGCAGGCAAGCTGTGGTGCGTCTTCGGCTGTGGCGGCGATCGTGATAAAGGCAAGCGTCCACTGATGGGGGCGATTGCTGAAGAGTTTGCTGACGTGGCGGTAGTAACTGACGATAACCCGCGTACCGAAGAACCGCGCGCCATCATCAACGATATTCTGGCGGGAATGTTAGATGCCGGACATGCCAAAGTGATGGAAGGCCGCGCCGAAGCGGTGACTTGCGCCGTTATGCAGGCTAAAGAGAACGATGTGGTGCTTGTCGCGGGCAAAGGCCATGAAGATTACCAGATTGTTGGCAATCAGCGCCTGGATTACTCCGATCGCGTCACGGTGGCGCGTTTGCTGGGGGTGATCGCATGATTAGCGTAACCCTTAGCCAACTTACCGATATTCTCAACGGTGAACTAAAAGGGGCAGATATTACCCTGGATGCCGTAACCACTGACACGCGAAAACTGACGCCGGGCTGCCTGTTTGTTGCCCTGAAAGGCGAACGTTTCGATGCCCACGATTTTGCCGACCAGGCGAAAGCTGGCGGTGCAGGTGCATTACTGGTCAGCCGTCCACTGGATATCGACCTGCCGCAGTTAATCGTTAAAGACACGCGTCTGGCATTTGGTGAACTGGCTGCATGGGTTCGCCAGCAAGTTCCGGCGCGCGTGGTTGCTCTGACCGGTTCCTCCGGTAAAACCTCCGTTAAAGAGATGACGGCGGCGATTTTAAGCCAGTGCGGCAACACGCTTTATACGGCAGGCAATCTCAACAACGACATCGGCGTGCCAATGACGCTGCTGCGCTTAACGCCGGAATACGATTACGCAGTTATCGAACTTGGCGCGAACCATCAGGGCGAAATTGCCTGGACCGTTAGCCTGACTCGCCCAGAAGCGGCGCTGGTCAACAACCTGGCGGCGGCGCATCTGGAAGGTTTCGGTTCTTTGGCTGGCGTGGCAAAAGCGAAAGGCGAAATCTTTACCGGCCTGCCGGAAAACGGTATCGCCATTATGAATGCCGACAACAACGACTGGCTGAACTGGCAGAGCGTAATTGGCTCACGCAAAGTGTGGCGTTTCTCACCCAATGCCGCCAACAGCGATTTCACCGCCACCAATATCCATGTGACTTCGCACGGTACGGAATTTACGCTACAAACCCCAACGGGTAGCGTCGATGTTCTGCTGCCGTTGCCCGGGCGTCACAATATTGCGAATGCGCTGGCAGCCGCCGCGCTCTCCATGTCCGTGGGCGCAACGCTTGATGCTATCAAAGCGGGGCTGGCAAATCTGAAAGCCGTTCCCGGGCGTCTGTTCCCCATTCAACTGGCGGAAAACCAGTTGTTGCTCGACGACTCCTACAACGCCAATGTCGGTTCAATGACCGCAGCAGTCCAGGTTCTGGCTGAAATGCCTGGCTACCGCGTGCTGGTGGTGGGCGATATGGCGGAACTGGGCGCTGAAAGCGAAGCCTGCCATGTACAGGTGGGCGAAGCGGCGAAGGCGGCTGGTATTGACCGCGTGTTAAGCGTGGGTAAACAAAGCCATGCTATCAGCACCGCCAGCGGCGTTGGCGAACATTTTGCTGATAAATCCGCGTTAATTGCGCGTCTTAAATCACTGATTGCAGAGCAACAGGTGATTACGATTTTAGTTAAGGGTTCACGTAGTGCCGCCATGGAAGAGGTGGTACGCGCTTTACAGGAGAATGGGACATGCTAGTTTGGCTGGCCGAACATTTGGTCAAATATTATTCCGGCTTTAACGTCTTTTCCTATCTGACGTTTCGCGCCATCGTCAGCCTGCTGACCGCGCTGTTCATCTCATTGTGGATGGGCCCGCGTATGATTGCCCATTTGCAAAAACTCTCCTTTGGTCAGGTCGTTCGTAACGATGGCCCGGAATCGCACTTTAGTAAGCGCGGTACGCCGACCATGGGCGGGATAATGATCCTGACGGCGATTGTGATCTCCGTACTGCTGTGGGCTTACCCCTCCAACCCGTACGTCTGGTGCGTACTTGTGGTGCTGGTGGGTTACGGCATCATTGGTTTTGTCGACGACTATCGCAAAGTGGTGCGTAAAGACACCAAAGGCCTGATTGCGCGCTGGAAGTATTTCTGGATGTCGGTGATCGCGCTGGGCGTCGCCTTTGCGCTGTATCTTGCCGGGAAAGACACGCCAGCAACGCAGCTGGTGGTGCCGTTCTTTAAAGATGTGATGCCGCAGCTGGGGCTGTTCTACATCCTGCTGGCTTACTTCGTCATTGTGGGTACCGGTAACGCGGTAAACCTGACCGATGGCCTCGACGGGCTGGCGATTATGCCGACCGTATTTGTCGCCGGTGGTTTTGCGCTGGTGGCGTGGGCAACTGGCAACATGAACTTTGCCAGCTACTTGCATATACCGTATCTGCGGCACGCCGGGGAACTGGTTATTGTTTGCACCGCGATAGTCGGGGCAGGGCTGGGCTTCCTGTGGTTTAACACCTATCCGGCGCAGGTCTTTATGGGCGATGTCGGTTCGTTGGCATTAGGTGGTGCTTTAGGCATTATCGCCGTACTGCTGCGTCAGGAATTCCTGCTGGTGATTATGGGCGGTGTGTTTGTGGTTGAAACCCTGTCGGTTATTTTGCAGGTCGGTTCCTTTAAACTGCGCGGGCAACGTATTTTCCGCATGGCGCCGATTCATCACCACTATGAACTGAAAGGTTGGCCGGAACCGCGCGTCATTGTGCGCTTCTGGATTATTTCGCTGATGCTGGTCCTGATTGGTCTGGCAACGCTGAAGGTACGTTAATCATGGCTGATTACCAGGGTAAAAATGTCGTTATTATCGGCCTGGGCCTCACCGGGCTTTCCTGTGTGGACTTTTTCCTTGCTCGCGGCGTGACGCCGCGCGTTATGGATACACGTATGACACCGCCTGGCCTGGATAAATTACCCGAAGCGGTGGAACGTCACACTGGCGGTCTTAATGACGAGTGGCTGATGGCAGCCGATCTGATCGTCGCCAGCCCCGGTATTGCGCTGGCGCATCCATCTTTAAGCGCCGCTGCCGATGCCGGAATTGAAATTGTTGGCGATATCGAACTGTTCTGCCGCGAAGCGCAGGCACCGATTGTGGCGATCACTGGCTCTAACGGCAAAAGCACTGTCACCACTTTAGTGGGCGAAATGGCGAAAGCAGCAGGTGTTAACGTCGGCGTGGGGGGCAACATTGGCCTGCCTGCGTTGATGTTGCTGGATGCCGAGTGCGAACTGTACGTGCTGGAACTGTCGAGCTTCCAGCTGGAAACCACCTCCAGCTTACAGGCGGTGGCGGCGACCATTCTGAATGTGACTGAAGATCATATGGATCGCTATCCGTTTGGATTGCAGCAATATCGTGCGGCAAAACTGCGCATTTACGAAAATGCGAAAGTTTGTGTCGTCAATGCCGATGATGCCTTAACGATGCCGATTCGCGGTGCGGATGAACGTTGCGTCAGCTTTGGCGTCAACATGGGTGACTACCACCTGAATCATCAGCAGGGCGAAACCTGGCTGCGTGTGAAAGGCGAGAAAGTGTTGAACGTGAAAGAGATGAAACTTTCCGGGCAACATAACTATACCAATGCGCTGGCAGCGCTGGCGCTGGCTGATGCCGCAGGGTTACCGCGCGCCAGCAGCCTGAAAGCGTTAACCACGTTCACTGGTCTGCCGCATCGTTTTGAAGTGGTGCTGGAGCATAACGGCGTGCGCTGGATTAACGATTCGAAAGCCACCAACGTCGGGAGTACAGAGGCGGCGCTGAACGGCTTGCAGGTAGACGGTACGCTGCATTTATTGCTGGGCGGTGATGGCAAATCGGCGGATTTCAGTCCACTGGCGCGCTATCTGAATGGCGACAACGTGCGTTTGTACTGTTTTGGTCGTGATGGCGCCCAGTTAGCGGCACTGCGCCCGGAAGTGGCAGAGCAAACCGAAACCATGGAGCAGGCGATGCTCTTGCTGGCGCCACGCGTGCAGCCAGGGGATATGGTGCTGTTGTCACCAGCCTGTGCCAGCCTCGATCAGTTCAAGAACTTTGAACAACGGGGCAATGAGTTCGCCCGTCTGGCGAAGGAGTTAGGTTGATGCGTTTATCTCTCCCTCGCCTGAAAATGCCGCGCCTGCCAGGACTCAGTATCCTGGTCTGGATCTCCACGGCGCTTAAAGGCTGGGTGATGGGCTCGCGGGAAAAAGATACCGACAGCCTGATCATGTACGATCGCACCTTGCTTTGGCTGACCTTCGGCCTCGCGGCGATCGGCTTTATCATGGTGACTTCGGCGTCAATGCCCATTGGGCAGCGCTTAACCAACGATCCGTTTTTCTTCGCGAAGCGTGATGGCGTCTATCTGATCCTGGCGTTCATTCTGGCGATCATTACGCTGCGTCTGCCGATGGAGTTCTGGCAACGTTACAGCGCCACGATGCTGCTTGGATCAATCATCCTGCTGATGATCGTGCTGGTGGTAGGTAGCTCAGTTAAAGGGGCATCACGTTGGATCGATCTCGGCCTGCTGCGTATTCAGCCTGCGGAGCTGACCAAGCTGTCGCTGTTTTGTTACATCGCCAACTATCTGGTGCGCAAAGGCGACGAAGTACGTAACAACCTGCGCGGCTTCCTGAAACCGATGGGCGTAATTCTGGTGCTTGCAGTGTTACTGCTGGCACAGCCAGACCTTGGTACGGTGGTGGTGCTGTTTGTGACTACGCTGGCGATGTTGTTCCTGGCGGGGGCAAAATTGTGGCAGTTCATTGCCATTATCGGCATGGGGATTTCAGCGGTCGTGCTGCTGATCCTCGCCGAACCGTACCGTATCCGCCGTGTTACTGCGTTCTGGAACCCGTGGGAAGATCCCTTCGGTAGCGGCTATCAGTTAACGCAATCCCTGATGGCCTTTGGTCGTGGCGAATTGTGGGGGCAAGGTTTAGGCAATTCGGTACAAAAACTGGAGTATCTGCCAGAAGCTCACACTGACTTCATTTTCGCCATAATCGGCGAAGAACTGGGGTATATCGGTGTGGTGCTGGCGCTTTTAATGGTATTCTTCGTCGCTTTTCGCGCGATGTCGATTGGCCGTAAAGCGTTAGAAATTGACCACCGTTTTTCCGGTTTTCTCGCCTGTTCAATTGGTATCTGGTTTAGCTTCCAGGCGCTGGTTAACGTAGGCGCGGCAGCGGGGATGTTGCCAACTAAAGGTCTGACATTGCCGCTGATCAGTTACGGTGGTTCGAGCTTACTGATTATGTCGACAGCCATCATGATGCTGTTACGTATTGATTATGAAACACGTCTGGAGAAAGCGCAGGCGTTTGTACGAGGTTCTCGATGAGTGGTAAAGGGAAGCGATTAATGGTGATGGCAGGCGGTACTGGCGGGCATGTGTTCCCGGGACTGGCTGTTGCACACCATTTAATGGCCCAGGGGTGGCAAGTTCGCTGGCTGGGTACTGCCGATCGTATGGAAGCGGACTTAGTGCCGAAGCACGGTATCGAGATCGACTTTATTCGTATTTCTGGTCTGCGCGGCAAGGGTATTAAAGCGTTGCTCGCGGCTCCGCTGCGGATCTTTAACGCCTGGCGTCAGGCGCGGGCGATTATGAAAGCTTACAAGCCCGATGTGGTGCTCGGTATGGGCGGCTATGTTTCCGGGCCTGGTGGTCTGGCAGCATGGTCGTTAGGCATTCCGGTCGTACTTCACGAACAAAACGGCATTGCTGGCTTGACCAATAAATGGCTGGCGAAAATTGCTACCAAAGTCATGCAGGCGTTTCCGGGGGCTTTCCCTGATGCCGAAGTTGTTGGTAACCCGGTGCGTACTGATGTGCTGGCGCTGCCGTTGCCACAGCAGCGTATGGCTGGCCGTGAAGGTCCGGTTCGTGTTCTGGTGGTGGGTGGTTCCCAGGGAGCGCGCATCCTTAACCAGACAATGCCGCAGGTTGCAGCAAAGCTGGGTGATTCAGTCACTATCTGGCATCAGAGCGGCAAAGGTTCGCAACAAACCGTTGAACAGGCTTATGCCGAAGCGGGGCAACCGCAGCATAAAGTGACGGAATTTATTGATGATATGGCGGCGGCCTATGCGTGGGCGGATGTCGTCGTTTGCCGCTCTGGCGCGTTGACGGTGAGTGAAATCGCTGCGGCAGGGCTACCGGCGTTGTTTGTGCCGTTTCAACATAAAGACCGCCAACAGTACTGGAATGCGCTGCCGCTGGAAAAAGCAGGCGCAGCCAAAATTATCGAGCAGCCACAGCTTACTGTGGATGCCGTCGCCAACACCCTGGCCGGGTGGTCGCGAGAAACCTTATTAACCATGGCAGAACGCGCCCGAGCTGCATCCATTCCGGATGCCACCGAGCGAGTGGCAAATGAAGTGAGTCGGGCTGCCCGGGCGTAATCGTAGCGATGCCTTTTGCATCGTATGAATTTGAGAAGTTAATGGCGTAAAGAATGAATACACAACAATTGGCAAAACTGCGTTACATCGTGCCTGAAATGCGTCGCGTTCGGCACATACACTTTGTCGGCATCGGTGGTGCCGGTATGGGCGGTATTGCCGAAGTTCTGGCCAATGAAGGGTATCAGATCAGTGGTTCCGATTTAGCGCCAAACCCAGTCACGCAACAGTTAACGAATCTGGGAGCGACGATTTACTTCAATCATCGCCCGGAAAACGTGCGTGATGCCAGTGTGGTCGTCGTTTCCAGCGCGATTTCCGCCGATAACCCGGAAATTGTTGCCGCTCATGAGGCTCGTATTCCGGTTATTCGTCGTGCTGAAATGCTGGCTGAGTTAATGCGTTTTCGTCATGGTATCGCCATTGCCGGGACGCATGGCAAAACCACGACCACCGCGATGGTTTCCAGCATCTACGCAGAAGCGGGCCTCGACCCGACCTTCGTGAACGGTGGGCTGGTAAAAGCGGCGGGTGTTCATGCACGTTTAGGTCACGGTCGTTACCTGATTGCTGAAGCGGATGAAAGCGATGCGTCGTTCCTGCATCTGCAACCGATGGTAGCGATTGTCACTAATATCGAAGCCGACCATATGGATACCTACCAGGGCGACTTTGAGAATTTAAAACAGACCTTTATTAATTTTCTGCACAACTTGCCGTTTTACGGTCGTGCGGTGATGTGTGTTGACGATCCGGTAATTCGCGAATTGTTACCGTGTGTAGGCCGTCAAACCACCACTTATGGCTTCAGCGAAGATGCTGACGTGCGTGTGGAAGATTATCAGCAGATTGGCCCGCAGGGACACTTTACGCTGCTGCGTCAGGACAAAGAGCCAATGCGCGTTACACTGAATGCGCCAGGTCGTCACAATGCCCTGAATGCTGCCGCTGCCGTTGCGGTCGCCACGGAAGAGGGGATTGAAGACGAGGCTATTTTGCGTGCGCTGGAGAGTTTCCAGGGGACCGGACGCCGCTTTGATTTCCTTGGTGAATTTCCATTGGAACCCGTGAATGGTAAAAGCGGTACGGCAATGCTGGTTGATGACTATGGTCACCACCCGACCGAAGTGGACGCGACTATTAAAGCGGCGCGTGCAGGTTGGCCGGATAAAAACCTGGTGATGCTGTTTCAGCCACACCGTTTCACCCGTACGCGCGACCTGTATGACGATTTTGCCAATGTGCTAACTCAGGTGGATACCCTGCTGATGCTGGAAGTGTATCCGGCAGGCGAAGCGCCTATTCCGGGAGCGGACAGTCGTTCGTTGTGTCGTACAATCCGTGGCCGTGGGAAAATTGATCCGATTCTGGTGCCGGACCCGGCGCAGGTGGCTGAGATGTTAGCACCAGTATTAACTGGTAACGACCTGATTCTCGTTCAGGGGGCAGGAAATATCGGAAAAATTGCCCGATCTTTAGCTGAAATCAAACTGAAGCCGCAAACTACGGAGGAAGAACAACATGACTGATAAAATCGCGGTCCTGTTGGGCGGGACCTCCGCAGAGCGGGAAGTTTCTCTGAATTCTGGCGCGGCAGTGTTAGCTGGGCTGCGTGAAGGCGGTATTGACGCGTATCCTGTCGACCCAAAAGAAATCGACGTAACGCAACTGAAGTCGATGGGCTTTCAGAAAGTGTTTATCGCTCTGCACGGTCGCGGTGGTGAAGATGGCACGCTGCAGGGTATGCTCGAGCTGATGGGCTTGCCTTATACCGGCAGTGGAGTGATGGCATCTGCGCTTTCAATGGATAAACTACGCAGCAAACTGCTTTGGCAGGGCGCTGGTTTACCGGTAGCGCCGTGGGTAGCATTAACCCGCGCAGAGTTTGAAAAAGGCATTAGTGATAAGCAGTTAGCAGAAATTTCTGCCTTAGGTTTGCCGCTTATCGTCAAGCCGAGCCGCGAAGGTTCCAGTGTGGGAATGTCAAAAGTAGTAGCAGAAAATGCTCTGCAAGATGCATTAAGATTGGCATTTCAGCACGATGAAGAAGTTTTGATTGAAAAATGGCTAAGTGGGCCGGAGTTCACGGTTGCGATACTCGGTGAAGAAATTTTACCGTCAATACGTATTCAACCCGCTGGAACCTTCTATGATTATGAGGCGAAGTATCTCTCTGATGAGACACAGTATTTCTGCCCGGCAGGTTTAGAAGTGGCTCAAGAGGCAAATTTGCAGGCATTAGTGCTGAAAGCATGGACGACTTTAGGATGCAAAGGATGGGGGCGTATAGACGTCATGCTGGACAGTGATGGACAGTTTTATCTGCTGGAAGCTAATACCTCACCGGGTATGACCAGTCACAGTCTGGTGCCGATGGCGGCACGTCAGGCGGGTATGAGCTTCTCGCAGTTGGTAGTACGAATTCTGGAACTGGCGGACTAATATGTCGCAGGCTGCTCTGAACACGCGAAACAGTGAAGAAGAGATTTCTTCTCACCGCAATAATGGAACGCGTCTGGCGGGGATCCTTTTCCTGCTGACCGTTTTAACGACAGTGTTGGTGAGCGGCTGGGTCGTGTTGGGCTGGATGGAAGATGCGCAACGCCTGCCGCTCTCAAAGCTGGTGTTGACCGGTGAACGCCATTACACGCGTAATGACGATATCCGGCAGTCGATCCTGGCATTGGGTGAGCCAGGTACCTTTATGACCCAGGATGTAAATATCATCCAGACGCAAATTGAACAACGCCTGCCGTGGATTAAGCAGGTGAGCGTCAGAAAGCAGTGGCCTGATGAATTGAAGATTCATCTGGTTGAATATGTGCCGATTGCGCGTTGGAATGATCAGCATATGGTTGACGCCGAAGGAAACACCTTCAGCGTTCCGCCAGATCGCACCAGCAAGCAGGTGCTCCCAATGTTGTATGGTCCGGAAGGCAGCGCAAATGAAGTGTTGCAGGGTTATCGCGAAATGGGGCAGATGCTGGCAAAGGACAGATTTACTCTGAAGGAAGCGGCGATGACCGCGCGGCGTTCCTGGCAGTTGACGCTGAATAACGATATTAAGCTCAATCTTGGCCGGGGCGATACGATGAAACGTTTGGCTCGCTTTGTAGAACTTTATCCGGTTTTACAGCAGCAGGCGCAAACCGATGGCAAACGGATTAGCTACGTTGATTTGCGTTATGACTCTGGTGCGGCAGTCGGCTGGGCGCCCTTGCCACCAGAGGAATCTACTCAGCAACAAAATCAGGCACAGGCAGAACAACAATGATCAAGGCGACGGACAGAAAACTGGTAGTAGGACTGGAGATTGGTACCGCGAAGGTTGCCGCTTTAGTAGGGGAAGTTCTGCCCGACGGTATGGTCAATATCATTGGTGTGGGCAGCTGCCCGTCACGTGGTATGGATAAAGGCGGGGTGAACGACCTCGAATCCGTGGTCAAGTGCGTACAGCGCGCCATTGACCAGGCAGAATTGATGGCAGATTGTCAGATCTCTTCGGTATATCTGGCGCTTTCTGGTAAGCACATCAGCTGCCAGAATGAAATTGGTATGGTGCCTATTTCTGAAGAAGAAGTGACACAAGAAGATGTAGAAAATGTCGTCCATACCGCGAAATCGGTGCGCGTGCGTGATGAACATCGTGTGCTGCATGTGATCCCGCAAGAGTATGCGATTGACTATCAGGAAGGGATCAAAAATCCGGTAGGACTTTCTGGCGTGCGTATGCAGGCAAAAGTGCACCTGATCACATGTCACAACGATATGGCAAAAAACATTGTGAAAGCCGTTGAACGTTGTGGCCTGAAAGTTGACCAACTGATATTTGCCGGACTGGCATCAAGTTATTCGGTATTGACGGAAGACGAACGTGAACTGGGCGTCTGCGTCGTCGATATCGGTGGTGGTACAATGGATATCGCCGTTTATACTGGCGGGGCATTGCGTCACACCAAGGTAATTCCTTATGCTGGCAATGTCGTGACCAGTGATATCGCTTATGCCTTTGGCACACCGCCAAGCGACGCCGAAGCGATTAAAGTTCGTCATGGCTGCGCGCTGGGTTCCATCGTCGGTAAAGACGAGAGCGTGGAAGTGCCGAGTGTAGGTGGTCGTCCGCCGCGTAGTCTGCAACGTCAGACGCTGGCGGAGGTGATTGAGCCGCGCTATACCGAGCTGCTCAACCTGGTCAACGAAGAGATATTGCAGCTGCAGGAAAAGCTTCGCCAACAAGGCGTAAAGCATCACCTGGCTGCGGGTATCGTATTAACCGGTGGCGCGGCGCAGATCGAAGGTCTTGCCGCCTGCGCTCAACGCGTGTTTCATACGCAGGTGCGTATCGGCGCGCCGCTGAATATCACCGGTTTAACGGATTACGCTCAGGAGCCGTATTATTCAACGGCAGTGGGATTGCTTCATTACGGGAAAGAGTCACATCTTAACGGTGAAGCGGAAGTTGAAAAACGTGTTACAGCATCTGTTGGCTCGTGGATCAAGCGACTCAATAGTTGGCTGCGAAAAGAATTTTAATTTTTATGAGGCCGGCGGTGATTACGGCCTCAGGCGACAGGCACATATCGGAGAGAAACTATGTTTGAACCAATGGAACTTACCAACGACGCGGTGATTAAAGTCATCGGCGTCGGCGGCGGCGGCGGTAATGCTGTTGAACACATGGTGCGTGAGCGCATTGAAGGTGTTGAATTTTTCGCGGTAAATACCGATGCACAGGCGCTGCGTAAAACAGCGGTTGGGCAGACGATTCAGATCGGTAGTGGTATCACCAAAGGACTGGGAGCTGGCGCTAATCCAGAAGTTGGCCGTAATGCGGCTGATGAGGATCGTGATGCACTGCGTGCGGCGCTGGAAGGGGCAGACATGGTCTTTATTGCAGCGGGCATGGGCGGTGGTACCGGTACAGGTGCAGCGCCGGTTGTTGCTGAAGTGGCTAAAGATTTAGGTATTCTGACCGTTGCTGTCGTGACCAAGCCTTTCAACTTTGAAGGCAAGAAGCGTATGGCATTTGCGGAGCAGGGGATCACTGAATTATCCAAACATGTGGACTCACTGATCACAATCCCGAACGACAAACTGCTGAAAGTTCTGGGCCGCGGTATCTCCCTGCTGGATGCGTTTGGCGCAGCTAACGATGTGCTGAAAGGCGCTGTTCAGGGTATCGCCGAACTGATTACTCGTCCGGGTCTGATGAACGTGGACTTTGCAGACGTACGTACTGTGATGTCTGAAATGGGCTACGCAATGATGGGTTCTGGCGTGGCGAGCGGTGAAGACCGTGCGGAAGAAGCGGCCGAAATGGCAATTTCTTCTCCGCTGCTGGAAGATATCGACCTGTCTGGCGCGCGCGGCGTGCTGGTTAACATCACTGCGGGCTTCGACCTGCGTCTGGATGAATTCGAAACCGTAGGTAACACCATCCGTGCATTTGCTTCGGACAACGCGACCGTGGTTATCGGTACTTCTCTTGACCCGGATATGAACGATGAACTGCGTGTAACCGTGGTTGCGACAGGTATCGGTATGGACAAACGTCCTGAAATCACCCTCGTGACCAATAAGCAAGT
Source organism: Escherichia sp. E13S3 (assembly GCF_004212325.1). Lineage (NCBI taxonomy): Bacteria > Pseudomonadati > Pseudomonadota > Gammaproteobacteria > Enterobacterales > Enterobacteriaceae > Escherichia > Escherichia sp. E13S3. The sequence continues at coordinate 115,162 of NZ_RHJR01000003.1, read as the reverse complement.
TCAACAGCCAGTGATGGACCGCTACCAGCAGCATGGTATGGCGCCGCTGACGCAAGAGCAGAAGCCCGTGGCCAAAGTGGTGAACGACAATACGCCACAAACCGTGAAAGAGCCGGATTATCTGGATATCCCGGCATTCCTGCGTAAGCAAGCTGACTAAGAATTAGCTGGAATTTGGGTTGCGAGGCTCTTTGTGCTAAACTGGCCTGCCGAATGTATAGTACACTTCGGTTGGATAGATAATTTGGCGAGATAATACGATGATCAAACAAAGGACACTTAAACGTATCGTTCAGGCGACGGGTGTCGGTTTACATACCGGCAAGAAAGTCACTCTGACCTTACGCCCTGCGCCGGCCAACACCGGGGTCATCTATCGTCGCACCGACTTGAATCCACCGGTAGATTTCCCGGCCGATGCCAAATCTGTGCGTGATACCATGCTCTGTACGTGTCTGGTCAACGAGCATGATGTACGGATTTCAACTGTTGAGCACCTGAACGCAGCGCTCGCGGGCTTAGGCATCGATAACATTGTTATCGAAGTTAACGCGCCGGAAATCCCAATCATGGACGGCAGTGCCGCTCCGTTTGTTTACCTGCTGCTTGATGCTGGTATCGACGAGCTGAACTGCGCCAAGAAATTTGTTCGCATCAAAGAGACTGTTCGCGTCGAAGATGGCGATAAGTGGGCTGAATTTAAGCCGTACAATGGTTTTTCGCTGGACTTCACCATCGATTTCAACCATCCGGCAATCGATTCCAGCAATCAACGCTATGCGATGAACTTCTCTGCTGATGCGTTTATGCGCCAGATCAGCCGTGCGCGTACGTTTGGTTTCATGCGTGATATCGAATATCTGCAGTCCCGTGGCCTGTGCCTGGGCGGCAGCTTCGATTGTGCCATCGTTGTTGACGATTATCGCGTACTGAACGAAGACGGCCTGCGTTTTGAAGACGAGTTTGTGCGTCACAAAATGCTCGACGCGATCGGTGATTTGTTCATGTGTGGTCACAACATTATCGGCGCATTTACCGCTTATAAATCCGGTCATGCACTGAATAACAAACTGTTGCAGGCTGTCCTGGCAAAACAGGAAGCCTGGGAATATGTGACCTTCCAGGACGACGCAGAACTGCCGTTGGCCTTCAAAGCGCCTTCAGCCGTACTGGCATAACGACATCTATACTGTCGTATAAAATTCGACTGGCAAATCTGGCACTCTCTCCGGCCAGGTGACCCAGTCGTTTTTTTTTGAGTTTTTACAGCGTCGTAAGAAATCGGTGCGAACGCTGTTTTCTTAAGCACTTTTACGTGTTACTTATCTTGAATACTGCTGTGGACTTCTGGCTTTAATGATAAGATTTGTGCGCTAAAAACGTTGAATACGATCGGGATGGCAATAACGTGAGTGGAATACTGACGCGCTGGCGACAGTTAGGTAGACGCTACTTCTGGCCGCATCTCTTATTAGGGATGGTCGCGGCGAGTTTAGGTTTGCCTGCGCTCAGCAACGCCGCCGAGCCAAACGCGCCCGCAAAAGCGACAACGCGCAATCACGAGCCTTCCGCCAAAGTTAACTTTAGTCAGTTGGCCTTGCTGGAAGCAAACACGCGCCGCCTGAACTCTAACTATTCCGTTGATTACTGGCATCAACATGCTATTCGCACGGTAATTCGCCATCTCTCCTTTGCAATGGCGCCGCAAACGCTGCCCGTTGCCGAGGAATCTTTACCGCTTCAGGCGCAACATCTTGCTTTACTGGATACGCTCAGCGCGCTGCTGACCCAGGAAGGCACGCGGTCTGAAAATGGTTATCGCATTGATTATGCGCATTTTACCCCTCAAGCAAACTTCAGCACGCCCGTCTGGATAAGCCAGGCGCAGGGCATCCGTGCTGGCCCTCAACGCCTCAGCTAACAACGGAAAACCTTTACTTCATTTTATTTACTCCGCAATGCGGGGTGTTTGAGATTTTATTATGCTAATCAAATTATTAACTAAAGTTTTCGGTAGTCGTAACGATCGTACCCTGCGCCGGATGCGCAAAGTCGTCAACATTATCAATGCCATGGAACCGGAGATTGAAAAACTCTCCGACGAAGAACTGAAAGGAAAAACGGCAGAGTTCCGCGCGCGTCTGGAAAAAGGCGAAGTGCTGGAAAACTTGATTCCGGAAGCCTTCGCTGTCGTGCGTGAAGCCAGTAAGCGTGTTTTTGGCATGCGCCACTTCGACGTACAGCTGCTCGGCGGTATGGTTCTTAATGAACGTTGCATCGCGGAAATGCGTACAGGTGAAGGTAAAACCCTGACCGCAACGCTGCCTGCTTACCTGAACGCATTAACCGGTAAAGGTGTGCACGTTGTTACCGTCAACGATTATCTGGCGCAACGTGACGCCGAAAACAACCGTCCGCTGTTTGAATTCCTCGGCTTGACCGTCGGCATCAACCTGCCGGGCATGCCAGCACCGGCAAAGCGTGAAGCTTACGCGGCTGACATTACTTACGGTACTAACAACGAATACGGCTTTGACTACCTGCGCGACAACATGGCGTTCAGCCCTGAAGAACGTGTACAGCGTAAACTGCACTATGCGCTGGTGGACGAAGTGGACTCCATCCTGATCGATGAAGCGCGTACACCGCTGATCATTTCCGGCCCGGCGGAAGACAGTTCGGAAATGTATAAGCGCGTAAACAAAATCATTCCGTACCTGATCCGTCAGGAAAAAGAAGACTCCGAAACCTTCCAGGGCGAAGGCCACTTCTCGGTGGATGAAAAATCTCGCCAGGTGAACCTGACCGAACGTGGTCTGGTGCTTATTGAAGAGCTGCTGGTGAAAGAAGGCATTATGGATGAAGGTGAGTCGCTGTACTCTCCGGCCAATATTATGCTGATGCACCACGTAACGGCGGCGCTGCGTGCTCACGCGCTGTTTACTCGCGATGTCGATTACATCGTTAAAGATGGTGAAGTTATCATCGTTGACGAACATACCGGTCGTACCATGCAGGGCCGTCGCTGGTCTGATGGTCTGCACCAGGCTGTGGAAGCGAAAGAAGGTGTACAGATCCAGAACGAAAACCAGACACTGGCTTCGATCACCTTCCAGAACTACTTCCGTCTGTATGAAAAACTGGCGGGGATGACCGGTACGGCTGATACCGAAGCCTTCGAATTCAGTTCCATCTACAAGCTGGATACTGTAGTCGTTCCGACCAACCGCCCGATGATTCGTAAAGATCTGCCAGATCTGGTCTACATGACCGAAGCGGAAAAAATTCAGGCGATCATTGAAGATATCAAAGAACGTACTGCGAAAGGCCAGCCAGTGCTGGTGGGTACTATTTCAATCGAGAAATCGGAACTGGTATCAAACGAGCTGACCAAAGCCGGTATCAAACATAACGTTCTGAACGCTAAATTCCACGCCAACGAAGCGGCAATCGTTGCTCAGGCGGGCTATCCGGCTGCGGTGACCATCGCGACCAACATGGCGGGTCGTGGTACTGACATCGTGCTTGGTGGTAGCTGGCAGGCAGAAGTTGCCGCGCTGGAAAACCCGACCGCAGAGCAAATTGAAAAAATTAAAGCCGACTGGCAGGTGCGTCACGACGCGGTACTGGAAGCAGGTGGCCTGCATATCATCGGCACTGAGCGTCACGAATCTCGTCGTATCGATAACCAGCTGCGTGGCCGTTCTGGTCGTCAGGGTGATGCCGGTTCTTCCCGTTTCTACCTGTCGATGGAAGATGCGCTGATGCGTATTTTTGCCTCTGACCGCGTATCAGGGATGATGCGTAAACTGGGTATGAAACCCGGCGAAGCCATTGAGCATCCGTGGGTAACTAAAGCAATTGCCAATGCTCAGCGTAAAGTTGAAAGCCGTAACTTCGACATTCGTAAACAGCTGCTGGAATACGATGACGTAGCTAACGATCAGCGTCGTGCCATTTACTCCCAGCGTAACGAACTGCTGGATGTCAGCGATGTGAGCGAAACCATCAACAGCATTCGTGAAGATGTGTTCAAAGCAACCATCGATGCCTACATTCCACCACAGTCACTGGAAGAAATGTGGGACATTCCCGGTTTGCAAGAACGTCTGAAAAACGACTTCGACCTTGATTTGCCGATTGCCGAGTGGCTGGACAAAGAGCCAGAACTGCATGAAGAGACGCTGCGTGAGCGTATCCTGGAGCAGTCCATCGAAGTGTATCACCGTAAAGAAGAAGTGGTTGGCGCTGAGATGATGCGTCACTTCGAGAAAGGGGTGATGCTGCAAACGCTGGACTCCCTGTGGAAAGAGCACCTGGCGGCGATGGATTATCTGCGTCAGGGTATCCACCTGCGTGGCTATGCACAGAAAGATCCGAAGCAGGAGTACAAACGTGAATCGTTCTCCATGTTTGCGGCGATGCTTGAATCGTTGAAATATGAAGTCATCAGCACGTTAAGCAAAGTACAAGTACGCATGCCGGAAGAAGTTGAAGAACTGGAGCAGCAGCGTCGTATGGAAGCTGAGCGTTTAGCGCAAATGCAGCAGCTTAGCCATCAGGATGACGACTCTGCAGCTGCGGCTGCGCTGGCAGCGCAAACCGGCGATCGTAAAGTTGGACGTAACGATCCTTGCCCATGCGGTTCTGGTAAAAAATACAAGCAGTGCCATGGTCGCCTGCAATAAAAGCTAAGTGTTGAAATAAAAGGCGCAGGATTCTGCGCCTTTTTTATAGGCTTAAGACAATGAAAAAACTGCAAATCGCGGTAGGTATTATTCGCAACGAAAACAACGAAATCTTTATAACCCGTCGCGCCGCAGATGCGCACATGGCAAATAAGCTGGAGTTTCCGGGCGGTAAAATAGAAACGGGAGAAACGGCAGAACAAGCGATGGTACGGGAGCTTCAGGAAGAAGTCGGGGTTACCCCGCAACGTTATTCGCTGTTTGAAAAGCTGGAATATCAGTTCTCTGACAGGCATATCACACTGTGGTTCTGGTTGGTCGAAAGCTGGGAAGGGGAACCGTGGGGGAAAGAGGGACAGCCCGGTGAGTGGATGGCGCTGGCCAGCCTCAATGCAGAAGATTTTCCGCCAGCCAATGAACCGGTAATTGCGAAGCTTAAGTGTCTGGAGGTCGGATAAGGCGTTTATGCCGCATCCGACATTTGCACAAGATGCCTGATGCGACGCTGGCGCGTCTTATCAGGCCTACGTGCGGCATCAGACAAATGTCACTGCTTTGGCTCTTCGCTCCAGTCATCGCTCTCAGAAAGATCGCCACTGCTGGGGATTCGTTTTTCTTCCGCAGCCCATTCTCCGAGGTCGATCAACTGGCAGCGTTTGGAACAAAATGGCCGAAATGGGCTGACTTCACCCCACACCACCGTTTTCCCGCAGGTGGGACAATTCACCGTAATAGTTTCTGACATTTTTACTCCTTAGCAACAAGCCAGTTCGAAATCCAGACGTTCCGGTACTTGTCCATTTTCACTGTCCAGCGGCATAAAGCGAATGGCAAAACGGCTCTTATGACCGGATATTTGCGGATAAAGCTGTGAATCGAGTGCCAGATTCAGCCGTAACAAATCGGCGTCTTCGCCGTTATCCTGATAAAAACCGTTCAGACTGGTCAGTTTGCGGAACGGTGCCGACTGACGAATCAAATCCAACACCATTGTAAGTGCCTGTGTCAGCGGGCTCAGGCTGGCAATCCAGGTTTCTACCTGACTGTCGCGCTGCGACTGGGGTAAATGCAACCAGATATGCAACGTAGGTAAATCAAAGCTGCAACAACCACCGGGAATGCTCAGACGCTGGCGCACCAGGGCAATCATCCTGTCTTCACGCAGAAATTGCCCGATACGCGGCGCGGAAATCAGCACGCTACCTGCGGCCTTCAACTGCTGAATTAATGCTTCAATACGGGTCTGGTCCACGCCAGGCACACCAATCCAGGTCTGGAGTTTACGCTGTTGACGTTCCAGCTCTTTCAGTAGTTCGGTACGAACTTCTCCACGCTCGAACACATCCAGCAATTCACTAACATTACGGAAGAAATGCAGAGCACCAGCGTAGTCAGCAATAGGCAAATTTACGGTGAGTTGTTGAATTAAAAACTCAATGCGCAGCCATGTACGCATTTTTTCATTTAGTGGATGTTCAAAAAGGACCTGGGTCTGCATTAAGTTTTTTCCTGTGAGACAAACTGCGACGCGAGCTGCAAATAGTGTGCGTGCAGGCGGGCAACATCTGATGCAATAGCATCTGGTGTGCCGTTATTATCAATGACGTCATCTGCCACCGCAAGACGGGCTTCGCGCGTTGCCTGGGCAGCAAGAATTTGTTCGACATGCTCGCGAGTAACATCATCGCGCTGCATGGTGCGCTTAAGCTGCGTTTCTGGGCTGACATCCACCACCAGCACTCGATTCGCTTTTTTATACAGTGAGTTTTCTACCAGCAATGGCACAACCCATAACACATAAGGTGAAGTTGCTTGCTGGATCTGGCGTTGCGTCTCCTGCTGAATCAGAGGATGCAGCAGGGCATTAAGCCAGTTTTTCTCTTCCGGATAGGCAAAGATCCGCTCGCGCAAGGCGCGACGTTGCAATGTTCCATCAGCAGCAATCATATCCGCGCCAAAGTGTTCAGCAATGGCACGCAGTGCAGGTGTACCCGGTTCAACCACCTGACGCGCAATAATATCGGCATCAATGACATTAATTCCGAGGTCAGCAAATGCATTTGCAACGGTACTCTTGCCACTGCCAATGCCGCCTGTTAAGGCAACTGTATACCTCATAATCTATATTCCTGGGAATTCATCATGATTATCAAAATGTTAATAAAGAGCGCGCGAAAGCGAAATTGATGAAACGTTCGCCCACTATTTACCAGGTAAATTTATGGGATTGTAGCGTAAAAAAAGACAATTTCGCAGTCTTGCGCCATATCGATTAGTGCGTATGATAGCGTCACTGGAGTTGCGCTCTTACCCTTATAGCCATTAACCCCAGGAATCTGCACATGCGTATCGAAGAAGATCTGAAGTTAGGTTTTAAAGACGTCCTCATCCGCCCTAAACGCTCTACTCTTAAAAGCCGTTCCGATGTTGAACTGGAACGTCAATTCACCTTCAAACATTCAGGTCAAAGCTGGTCCGGCGTGCCGATTATCGCCGCAAATATGGACACCGTAGGCACTTTTAGTATGGCTACGGCACTGGCTTCTTTCGATATTTTGACCGCTGTACATAAACATTACTCTGTTGAAGAGTGGCAAGCGTTTATCAACAATTCTTCTGCTGATGTGCTGAAACATGTGATGGTTTCTACCGGTACGTCGGATGCCGATTTCGAAAAAACTAAACAAATTCTCGACCTGAACCCGGCATTAAACTTCGTTTGTATTGATGTTGCGAATGGATATTCTGAGCACTTCGTGCAGTTTGTTGCGAAGGCGCGTGAAGCGTGGCCGACCAAAACTATTTGTGCAGGCAATGTGGTAACTGGCGAAATGTGTGAGGAGCTTATCCTCTCCGGTGCCGATATCGTTAAAGTTGGCATTGGTCCTGGCTCTGTTTGTACAACTCGCGTGAAAACGGGCGTCGGTTATCCGCAGCTTTCTGCGGTGATCGAATGCGCCGATGCCGCGCACGGTCTGGGCGGGATGATCGTCAGCGATGGCGGCTGTACCACACCGGGCGATGTCGCGAAAGCTTTTGGTGGCGGTGCCGATTTCGTAATGCTTGGCGGAATGCTGGCTGGTCACGAAGAGAGCGGCGGCCGTATTGTTGAAGAGAACGGCGAGAAATTTATGCTGTTCTACGGTATGAGCTCCGAGTCTGCGATGAAACGTCACGTTGGCGGCGTTGCGGAATATCGCGCTGCAGAAGGTAAAACCGTTAAGCTTCCTCTGCGCGGTCCGGTTGAAAATACCGCGCGTGATATTTTAGGCGGTCTGCGTTCAGCCTGCACTTACGTTGGGGCTTCACGCCTGAAAGAGCTGACCAAACGCACCACGTTTATCCGCGTACTGGAACAAGAAAACCGCATCTTCAATAATCTGTAATCTCCCAATGCTGGCGTGGAGCAACACGCCAGCATTATCCCACCCCACTCATCGCATCGCCCAGATGGAAAATTGGCAGATACATTGCCACCACCAATGTACCGATAATTCCTCCAGTAATGACCAGCAACGCCGGTTCCAGTAAGGCGGCAAGGTTATCTGCCAGCGCCAGCGTGTTATCCCGATGATGATGGGCAAGATTCTCCAGCATGAGATCCAGCGACCCGGATGTCTCTCCTGTCCTCACTAACTGCAAACAGAGCGGGCTAAACTCCCCGGCATTTTTTAGCGCCAGCCAGATGGGGTGACCGTTACTGATATCATGCTGAATTTGTGTCAGAAGTTGCGCCCAGTACGGGCAGCGCATCGTCTCCCTGACGCTCTCCACTCCCTGCAAAAAAGTAATCCCTGCACTTTGTGTCAGCGCCAGAATCGTAAAGATCTGCGTGAGTTTTTGTCCCCGCATCAGGGCTCCCATTATCGGGATGCGTAATAACCATTTCTGCCGCGCAATAAGCCAGGTATGGCGACGCATCAGCAGTTTGTTGGCTATCGCTAGCAGAAAGCCGAGCACTATCAGCAGCCAGCCCCATTTGCCACTAAAGTCTGCCAGCGTCATGATCCCCTGCGTTAGCGCCGGTAGTGGGGTGTTGAAGGTCTTATAGATAGCGGCAAACTCCGGCAGCACAAAATGCAGCATTGCCACAACCACCATGATTGCCATCGCTAAAATGATGATGGGATAACGCAACGCTGATTTCACTTTGTCGGCCAACTGGCGCTGGGCTTTTTGCTGACGCGCCAGTTCAAAGCAGCATTCATCCAGCTTACCGGTCACTTCCCCCGTACGGATCATCGACTGGTAAAGCGGCGGAAAAACCTCTGACCAGGGCGATAAGGCACTGGAAAAGGCCACGCCCTGTTCGAGATCGTGCGCCAGCGATTGCAACAATGCCTGCCATTGCTTACTTGGATGCTGTTCCGCCAGCAGTGCCAGCCCTTCAGAAAGCGTTAACCCGGCTTTGAGTAGCGTCGCCAGTTGATGAATGACTTCCGCGCTTTTATCTCCTCGCCAATGCGCAGAATTGATGGCGATTCGCTTCAGGCTTAGTGGGGTAACCCTTTGCTGCTGTAGAGCCAAAAGTAGCAAAGCACGGCTCTCTGACCATTGCATCCCATCTTGCGCATTGCCGTCGCCGGTTATGCCATGCCATCGCCAGAGTTGCTTATTCGCCATGTGGCATCCCCAGCACGCGGATTAACTCTTCAAAGGTGGTTAAGCCCTGTTCCACGGCCAGGCAGCCGTTTTCAAAAAGTGTGCGCATACCTGTCCGCCTGGCGTGCGTTTCCAGCGATTCAACTTCAGTATTAGAGGAAATAAGCTGGCGTATGGCTGGTGTAATGGGCAGGACTTCAAACAAGGCGGTACGACCATAAAAACCGTGGTAGCAATGTTCACAACCCGGTGCCTGCCAGCGGGACAGCGGAGATGACCATACATTGTCCGGAAGGCGGATCGGTTCCCCTTGCCGCTGGCGGCAATGCGGACAAAGTTTACGTACCAGGCGCTGGGCTATTACCAGAGTGAGGGCCGACGAGAGCATCCAGCGAGCAACGCCCATTTGCTGTAAACGCACCAGCGTTTCGCAGGTGGAGTTGGTGTGTAGCGTGGACAATACCAGATGACCCGTTTGCGCGGCTTTAATGGCAATTTCTGCCGTTTCGCCATCGCGGATCTCTCCGATCATGATGACGTCAGGATCCTGGCGCAATAACGCACGCAAAACGCCCTGAAAGGTGAGTCCGGCACGCGGATGGATTTGTGTCTGGTTTAGCCCAGCGATGGGGATCTCAACCGGATCTTCCACGCTGCAAAAATTAATATCGGCGGTATTCAGCGTTTGCAGTGCGCTATACAGCGTGACTGTTTTGCCGCTGCCGGTAGGGCCAGTTACCAGCACCAGTCCCTGTGGTTGCTGCAAGGCGTGGGTAAAGTCCGTCAGTTGTGATGGTTGCATTCCCAGCGTGTTGACATCCAGCGCCTGGTCCACCTGCTGTAACAACCGTAATACCACCTTTTCACCGCCGCGACATGGCAAGGTAGCAATACGAAATGAGACGGCGTTCCCGGCCAGTTCGACAGTGAATTGCCCGTCCTGCGGCAGGCGATGTTCCGCAATATCCAGGCTTCCAAGCACTTTTAACCTGGCGGTTAAAGCGACTCCGGCATCCAGTGAAACATCAGGTAAAGGATGCAGCACGCCGTCGATACGTAAGCGGATACGATAGCTATTGTCCGCTGGTTCGATATGAATATCTGACGCGCGTTGTTCCAGTGCAGATTGCAACGTATGAGCCAGCAATTCTGCTTTAGGCTGATGTTTCTCCTGAACGGCTACGGGCAATGTCTGTTGTGTGCGACTGGCGTGACCTTCCATCTGTTGGCGCGTCCAGCAGGTGATCTCAATACGTTTGGTGGTAGCGAAATGCAATGCGTCCAGCAACTCATGTGAGGGGGCATCGACCACCGCAACATGAACCACTTCTTCGCTGGCATCCAGTAAGACCCCCTGGTAACGCAAACACAGGGCGGTGAGCTGTGAAATATTCATCGCCGCTCCTTAGTTGGCGTCATCAAAGCGGAAGACATCTTCGCAGGCTTGCTGCAATGCGCTGTCACTTTGAATATTGCAGTTGCGCGTCCAGCCGGTGACACCGTTAGCGTTATCCCAACCGGGTGTCATAACGATGCTTAGCCCATTGAGACTCTCTTGCCCGGTCAGTGACACCACGCCCTTTGCCACACTCATGGCTGAAACATAGCGGGTGGTGGTAGGCGAGGGGATGCCATTGCTGCCGCCGTCGCAGGTGTCCAGTCCGCCATGTTCCAGCGCGCACAATTCTACGGCGGTACGGTAAGGCACAAAGGTTTGTAGCATGTCGGTAAGTGCGGCTTTGCGCAGGTAGTTTTGATAAGCGGGAATACCAATGGCGCTTAAAATGGCAATGATGCCAATAACCACCATCAGTTCGATAAGTGTAAAACCGCGTTGCTTGTCCATCTGTTTCGCTCCTTGATTTGGTTGGCGCTACTTTGGCAAACGCCATCAGCACAGGCGAGGGGCAAAAAACGAAACGGGAAGGCGGCTTCCGAGGTTTTTTATTACGTTGCAGCGAAAGACAAGAAATTTGCGAGGCGTTACGAAGAAAGTTGGGGAAGGGGAAATTATCCGCCCGCGATGGAGCGGATAAATCTGTCAGCAATTAGCGAAAACGCATTGAAAGGTCGAGTGCCTGTACGTGTTTAGTTAGCGCACCGACGGAGATAAAGTCCACGCCCGTTTCAGCAAACTCGCGCAGCGTTTTGTCGGTGACGTTGCCAGACACTTCCAGCAGCGCCTTGCCGTTGGTGCGTTTAACGGCTTTGCGCATCTGTTCTGTGTCGAAGTTATCCAGCATGATGATATCGGCACCTGCTTTCAGTGCTTCATCAAGTTCTTCCAGATTCTCGACTTCAACTTCTACTGGCGCATCCGGGTGCAGCCAGGACGCTTTTTCGACCGCCTGGCGCACTGAGCCGGAGGCAATAATATGGTTTTCTTTGATCAGGAAGGCGTCAGAAAGCCCCAGACGATGGTTAGCCCCGCCGCCGCAAAGTACCGCGTATTTCAGGGCAGAACGCAGGCCGGGTAAGGTTTTTCGCGTATCCAGCAACTGCGTATCGGTGCCTTCCAGCAACTCAACATAGTGGCGAACCTTACTGGCTACGCCAGAAAGAGTTTGTACAAAATTAAGCGCAGTACGTTCGCCGGTTAACAGCACGCGAGATGGGCCTTCGAGTTCGAAAAGGAGTTGATTGGCGTTAATGACATCACCGTCATCCACATGCCAGGTAATGGTGACATCGTCGCCTGCCAGTTGAATAAACACTTCTTCAACCCAGCGTTTACCACAAAATACGCCCTCTTCGCGGGTGATCACCGTGGCATGAGAGCGTGAATTTTCCGGTAAAAGTTTTGCCGTAATGTCGTTGTTGGCATCGACTGTTCCGCCTAAATCTTCTCGCAGCGCCTGGGCCACCGCGCCGGGGATATCGAGATTAATGCGTTCCAGCAGCTCGTCACGTCGGGTGTCAGGGTTATAGCGGCGAGGCGGCATGTTAAAACTCCAGATAGCTAACGAATCATAAGGTAGAAACATGCTACTCTGAACCGGGTATTAGCACCACATATAAGGAGATCCTGCATGTTGTTAGAACAGGGGTGGCTGGTCGGCGCGCGCCGCGTTCCCTCACCACATTACGATTGTCGCCCGGATGACGAAACTCCCACCTTGCTGGTGGTGCACAATATTAGCCTGCCGCCAGGCGAGTTTGGCGGTCCGTGGATTGATGCATTATTCACCGGAACTATTGATCCGCAGGCACATCCCTTCTTTGCAGAGATTGCCCATTTGCGCGTCTCCGCTCACTGTTTGATTCGCCGTGATGGTGAAATTGTCCAGTATGTTCCTTTCGATAAACGCGCCTGGCATGCGGGTGTTTCCATGTATCAGGGGCGCGAACGCTGTAATGATTTCTCCATTGGGATTGAGCTGGAAGGCACTGATACGCTGGCGTATACCGATGCGCAGTATCAGCAACTGGCGGCGGTCACGCGGGCATTGATTCATCGCTATCCAGCCATTGCCAGTAATATGACGGGACATTGTGATATTGCGCCGGAGCGTAAAACCGATCCCGGCCCTGCCTTTGATTGGGCACGGTTTCGCGCCCTGGTCAGCAAGGAGACAACATGACGCTGTTTACAACCTTACTGGTGTTAATTTTCGAGCGCCTGTTTAAGTTGGGCGAGCACTGGCAGCTTGATCACCGCCTCGAGGCGTTTTTCCGTCGGGTGAAACATTTCTCGCTGGGGCGCACATTAGGAATGACCATTATCGCGATGGGAGCGACCTTTTTACTGTTGCGCGCGTTGCATGGGCTATTGTTCAACGTCCCGACGCTGGTGGTGTGGCTGTTGATTGGTTTGTTGTGTATTGGCGCAGGAAAAGTTCGTCTCCATTATCATGCTTATCTGACCGCAGCTTCTCGTAACGACAGCCATGCCCGTTCCACGATGGCTGGCGAGTTAACCATGATTCATGGCGTCCCCGCAGGCTGCGATGAGCGTGAGTTTTTGCGTGAACTGCAAAATGCCCTGCTGTGGATTAACTTTCGTTTTTACCTTGCGCCACTGTTCTGGCTAATTGTAGGCGGTATCTGGGGACCCGTTACCCTGATGGGCTATGCATTCTTGCGTGCATGGCAATACTGGCTGGCGCGCTACCAGACGCCGTATCATCGTTTACAGTCGGGGGTTGATGCCGTGCTTCATGTAGTGGATTGGGTGCCAGTTCGCCTTGCGGGCGTAGTTTATGCCTTGATTGGTCACGGTGAGAAAGCGTTACCAGCCTGGTTTGCTTCACTGACCGATTTCCATACATCGCAATACCAGGTGTTAACGCGTCTGGCACAGTTCTCACTGGCGCGTGAACCGCATGTCGATAAGGTTGAGACACCGAAAGCAGCGGTTTCAATGGCGAAGAAAACCTCGTTCGTGGTTGTGGTGGTGATTGCGCTACTGACGATTTATGGGACATTGGTGTAAATATTGCTGCCCTCACCCAGAACGGGTGAGGGCGTAGAGAGATTAATGTGCTTTTATGGCTTTTGCGGTTTTCTCTTTGAACAGATAACCGATACCTAACACAACCAGCCATACCGGGATCAGGTAAACCGAAATCGCCATCCCCGGCGTCATCAGCATTATCACCAGTACCGCCGCCATAAACAGCAGGCAGATCCAGTTACCCAGCGGATAGAGCAGGGCAGGGAAACGAGTTGCCACACCTTGTTCTTGCTTAGCGCGACGGAACTTCATATGTGCCAGGCTAATCATCGCCCAGTTAATAACCAGTGCAGAAACCACCAGCGCCATTAACAGTCCGAAAGCGGACTCTGGGGCAAGGTAGTTAATCAGTACGCACAATGCCGTAACCAGCGCAGATACCAGAATGGTATTTACTGGTACGCCGCGTTTATCGACGGAAGCGAGCATTTTCGGTGCGTTACCCTGTTGTGCCAGACCGAACAGCATACGGCTGTTGCAATATACGCAGCTGTTGTACACGGAGAGCGCAGCCGTCAGTACCACGATGTTCAGCGCATTTGCCACAAAGGTATCGCCTAACTCGTGGAAGATCAGCACAAACGGGCTGGTGTCAGCGGTAACGCGTGTCCACGGCATCAGTGAGAGCAGAACGGCTAACGAACCAATGTAGAAAATCAGGATGCGGTAGATAACCTGATTAGTTGCTTTCGGGATGCTTTGCTCCGGGTTATCAGCTTCTGCAGCGGTGATCCCCACCAGTTCCAGACCACCGAACGAGAACATGATAATCGCCATCATCATCACCAGCCCGGTGAAGCCGTGCGGCAGGAAGCCACCCTGATCCCACAGGTTACTAACACTTGCCTGCGGGCCACCGTTGCCGCTGAACAGCAGCCAGCCGCCGAAGATGATCATCGCTACCACCGCGATAACTTTGATAATGGCAAACCAGAACTCCATCTCACCAAACACTTTAACGTTAGTCAGGTTGATGGCGTTAATCACCACAAAGAATACGGCGGCAGAAGCCCAGGTGGGGATTTCCGGATACCAGAACTGAATGTATTTGCCGACAGCCGTAAGTTCTGCCATGGCAACTAAAACGTACAGTACCCAATAGTTCCAGCCAGAAGCGAATCCGGCAAAGCTGCCCCAGTATTTATAAGCAAAGTGGCTAAAGGAGCCTGCGACAGGTTCTTCGACCACCATTTCACCCAGCTGACGCATGATCAGAAAGGCGATAAAACCAGCAATGGCATAACCCAGGATAATCCCTGGCCCTGCGGACTGAATTACGGAGGCGCTACCCAGGAATAGCCCTGTCCCTATCGCGCCACCCAGCGCGATAAGCTGAATATGGCGGTTTTTAAGGCCGCGCTTTAGCTGCTCGCCGTGCTGTTGACCTTCCATCATGAAACCTCGTGCGGTGATTGTTTTTTTGATCTACGCAATGATGCGTGTGTAAGTTTGCAATTCCGTTTGTTGTATTAATTTGTTTACATCAAAGACGTTTGAATTGTTACAAAAAGACTTCCGTCAGATCAAGAATAATGGTATGCGGCGGCGAATGCACCCGCTTTATGCATGGTTGAAGATGAGTTGCTTAAAAAGGAATCGTTTGTAAAGATCAGCCTCAAATCCACTCAATATATAAAATGAATATAAATTCATTATTTTTGAATTAAAAACCGATAAATTGGTAAGTGAATCGGTTCAACTCGGATTTTTATAGTTTAATAATCGTTAAAAAATCCCTTTCTTACGTAAAGTCTACATTTGTGCATAGTTACAACTTTGAAACGTTATATATGTCAAGTTGTTAAAATGTGCACAGTTTCATGATTTCAATCAAAACCTGTATGGACATAAGGTGAATACTTTGTTACTTTAGCGTCACAGACATGAAATTGGTAAGACCAATTGACTTCGGCAAGTGGCTTAAGACAGGAACTCATGGCCTACAGCAAAATCCGCCAACCAAAACTCTCCGATGTGATTGAGCAGCAACTGGAGTTTTTGATCCTCGAAGGCACTCTCCGCCCGGGCGAAAAACTCCCACCGGAACGCGAACTGGCAAAACAGTTCGATGTATCCCGTCCCTCATTGCGTGAGGC
Source organism: Escherichia sp. E13S3 (assembly GCF_004212325.1). NCBI lineage: Bacteria > Pseudomonadati > Pseudomonadota > Gammaproteobacteria > Enterobacterales > Enterobacteriaceae > Escherichia > Escherichia sp. E13S3. The sequence goes on along the minus strand of NZ_RHJR01000003.1, from coordinate 99,323 downwards.
GATTCAACGTCTCGAAGCGAAGGGCTTGTTGCTTCGTCGCCAGGGTGGCGGCACGTTTGTTCAGAGCAGCCTCTGGCAAAGCTTCAGCGATCCGCTGGTGGAGCTGCTCTCCGACCATCCTGAATCACAGTATGACTTGCTCGAAACACGACACGCCCTGGAAGGTATCGCCGCTTATTACGCCGCGCTGCGTAGTACCGATGAAGACAAGGAACGCATCCGTGAACTCCACCACGCCATAGAACTGGCGCAGCAGTCTGGCGATCTGGACGCGGAATCAAACGCCGTACTCCAGTATCAGATTGCCGTCACCGAAGCGGCCCACAATGTGGTTTTGCTTCATCTGCTAAGGTGTATGGAGCCGATGTTGGCCCAGAATGTCCGTCAGAACTTCGAATTGCTCTATTCGCGTCGCGAGATGCTGCCGCTGGTGAGTAGTCACCGCACCCGCATATTCGAAGCGATTATGGCCGGTAAGCCGGAAGAAGCGCGCGAAGCATCGCATCGCCATCTGGCCTTTATCGAAGAAATTTTGCTCGACAGAAGCCGTGAAGAGAGTCGCCGTGAGCGTTCTCTGCGCCGTCTGGAGCAACGAAAGAATTAGTGATTTTTCTGGTAAAAATTATCCAGAAGATGTTGTAAATCAAGCGCATATAAAAGCGCGGCAACTAAACGTAGAACCTGTCTTATTGAGCTTTCCGGCGAGAGTTCAATGGGACAGGTTCCAGAAAACTCAACGTTATTAGATAGATAAGGAATAACCCATGTCAGAACGTTTCCCAAATGACGTGGATCCGATCGAAACTCGCGACTGGCTCCAGGCGATCGAATCGGTCATCCGTGAAGAAGGTGTTGAGCGTGCTCAGTATCTGATCGACCAACTGCTTGCTGAAGCCCGCAAAGGCGGTGTCAACGTAGCCGCAGGCACCGGTATCAGCAACTACATCAACACCATCCCCGTTGAAGAACAACCGGAGTATCCGGGTAATCTGGAACTGGAACGCCGTATTCGTTCAGCTATCCGCTGGAACGCCATCATGACGGTTCTGCGTGCGTCGAAAAAAGACCTCGAACTGGGCGGCCACATGGCGTCCTTCCAGTCTTCCGCAACCATTTATGATGTGTGCTTTAACCACTTCTTCCGTGCACGCAACGAGCAGGATGGCGGCGACCTGGTTTACTTCCAGGGCCACATCTCCCCGGGCGTTTACGCACGTGCTTTCCTGGAAGGTCGTCTGACTCAGGAGCAGCTGGATAACTTCCGTCAGGAAGTTCACGGCAATGGTCTCTCTTCCTATCCGCACCCGAAACTGATGCCGGAATTCTGGCAGTTCCCGACCGTATCTATGGGTCTGGGTCCGATTGGTGCTATTTACCAGGCTAAATTCCTGAAATATCTGGAACACCGTGGCCTGAAAGATACCTCTAAACAGACCGTTTACGCGTTCCTCGGCGACGGTGAAATGGACGAACCGGAATCCAAAGGTGCGATCACTATCGCTACCCGTGAAAAACTGGATAACCTGGTCTTCGTTATCAACTGTAACCTGCAGCGTCTTGACGGCCCGGTCACCGGTAACGGCAAGATCATCAACGAACTGGAAGGCATCTTCGAAGGTGCTGGCTGGAACGTGATCAAAGTAATGTGGGGTAGCCGTTGGGATGAACTGCTGCGTAAAGATACCAGCGGTAAACTGATCCAGCTGATGAACGAAACCGTTGACGGCGACTACCAGACCTTCAAATCGAAAGATGGCGCGTACGTTCGTGAACACTTCTTCGGTAAATATCCTGAAACCGCAGCACTGGTTGCAGACTGGACTGACGAGCAGATCTGGGCACTGAACCGTGGTGGTCACGATCCGAAGAAAATCTACGCTGCATTCAAGAAAGCGCAGGAAACCAAAGGCAAAGCGACGGTAATCCTTGCTCATACCATTAAAGGTTATGGCATGGGCGACGCGGCTGAAGGTAAAAACATCGCGCACCAGGTTAAGAAAATGAACATGGACGGCGTGCGTCACATCCGCGACCGTTTCAATGTGCCGGTGTCTGATGCAGATATTGAAAAACTGCCGTACATCACCTTCCCGGAAGGTTCTGAAGAGCATACCTATCTGCACGCTCAGCGTCAGAAACTGCACGGTTATCTGCCAAGCCGTCAGCCGAACTTCACCGAGAAGCTTGAGCTGCCGAGCCTGCAAGACTTCGGCGCGCTGCTGGAAGAGCAGAGCAAAGAGATCTCTACCACTATCGCTTTCGTTCGTGCCCTGAACGTGATGCTGAAGAACAAGTCGATCAAAGACAGACTGGTACCGATCATCGCCGACGAAGCGCGTACTTTCGGTATGGAAGGTCTGTTCCGTCAGATTGGTATTTACAGCCCGAACGGTCAGCAGTACACCCCGCAGGACCGCGAGCAGGTTGCTTACTATAAAGAAGACGAGAAAGGTCAGATTCTGCAGGAAGGGATCAACGAGCTGGGTGCAGGTTGTTCCTGGCTGGCAGCGGCGACCTCTTACAGCACCAACAATCTGCCGATGATTCCGTTCTACATCTATTACTCGATGTTCGGCTTCCAGCGTATCGGCGATCTGTGCTGGGCAGCTGGCGACCAGCAAGCGCGTGGCTTCCTGATCGGCGGTACTTCCGGTCGTACCACCCTGAACGGTGAAGGTCTGCAGCACGAAGATGGTCACAGCCATATTCAGTCGCTGACTATCCCGAACTGTATCTCTTACGACCCGGCTTACGCTTACGAAGTTGCTGTCATCATGCATGACGGTCTGGAGCGTATGTACGGTGAAAAACAAGAGAACGTTTACTACTACATCACTACGCTGAACGAAAACTACCACATGCCGGCAATGCCGGAAGGTGCTGAGGAAGGTATCCGTAAAGGTATCTACAAACTCGAAACCATTGAAGGTAGCAAAGGTAAAGTTCAGCTGCTGGGCTCCGGTTCTATCCTGCGTCACGTCCGTGAAGCGGCAGAGATCCTGGCGAAAGATTACGGCGTAGGTTCTGACGTTTATAGCGTGACCTCCTTCACCGAGCTGGCGCGTGATGGTCAGGATTGTGAACGCTGGAACATGCTGCACCCGCTGGAAACTCCGCGCGTTCCATACATCGCTCAGGTGATGAACGACGCTCCGGCAGTGGCATCTACCGACTATATGAAACTGTTCGCTGAGCAGGTCCGTACTTACGTACCGGCTGACGACTACCGCGTACTGGGTACTGATGGCTTCGGTCGTTCCGACAGCCGTGAGAACCTGCGTCACCACTTCGAAGTTGATGCTTCCTACGTGGTTGTAGCGGCGCTGGGCGAACTGGCTAAACGTGGCGAAATCGATAAGAAAGTGGTTGCTGATGCAATCGCCAAATTCAACATCGATGCAGAAAAAGTTAACCCGCGTCTGGCGTAAGAGGTAAAAGAATAATGGCTATCGAAATCAAAGTACCGGACATCGGGGCTGATGAAGTTGAAATCACCGAGATCCTGGTCAAAGTGGGCGACAAAGTTGAAGCCGAACAGTCGCTGATCACCGTAGAAGGCGACAAAGCCTCTATGGAAGTTCCGTCTCCGCAGGCGGGTATCGTTAAAGAGATCAAAGTCTCTGTTGGCGATAAAACCCAGACCGGCGCACTGATTATGATTTTCGATTCCGCCGACGGTGCAGCAGACGCTGCACCTGCTCAGGCAGAAGAGAAGAAAGAAGCAGCTCCGGCAGCAGCACCCGCGGCTGCGGCGGCAAAAGACGTTAACGTTCCGGATATCGGCAGCGACGAAGCTGAAGTGACCGAAATCCTGGTGAAAGTTGGCGACAAAGTTGAAGCTGAGCAGTCGCTGATCACCGTAGAAGGCGATAAAGCTTCTATGGAAGTTCCTGCTCCGTTTGCAGGCACCGTGAAAGAGATCAAAGTGAACGTGGGTGACAAAGTGTCTACCGGCTCGCTGATTATGGTCTTCGAAGTCGCGGGTGAAGCAGGCGCGGCAGCTCCGGCGGCTAAACAGGAAGCGGCTCCGGCAGCGGCCCCTGCACCAGCCGCTGGCGTGAAAGAAGTTAACGTTCCGGATATCGGCGGTGACGAAGTTGAAGTGACTGAAGTGATGGTGAAAGTGGGCGACAAAGTTGCCGCTGAACAGTCACTGATCACCGTAGAAGGTGACAAAGCTTCTATGGAAGTTCCGGCTCCGTTTGCAGGCGTCGTGAAGGAACTGAAAGTCAACGTTGGCGATAAAGTGAAAACTGGCTCGCTGATTATGATCTTCGAAGTTGAAGGCGCAGCGCCTGCGGCAGCTCCTGCGAAACAGGAAGCGGCAGCCCCGGCTCCGGCAGCAAAAGCTGAAGCCCCGGCAGCAGCTCCGGCTGCGAAAGCTGAAGGCAAATCTGAATTTGCTGAAAACGACGCTTACGTTCACGCGACTCCGCTGATCCGCCGTCTGGCACGCGAGTTTGGTGTTAACCTGGCGAAAGTGAAGGGCACTGGCCGTAAAGGTCGTATCCTGCGCGAAGACGTTCAGGCTTACGTGAAAGAAGCTATCAAACGTGCAGAAGCGGCTCCGGCGGCGACTGGCGGCGGTATCCCGGGCATGTTGCCGTGGCCGAAGGTGGACTTCAGCAAGTTTGGTGAAATCGAAGAAGTGGAACTGGGCCGCATTCAGAAAATCTCTGGTGCTAACCTGAGCCGTAACTGGGTGATGATCCCGCACGTTACCCACTTCGACAAAACTGATATCACCGAGCTGGAAGCGTTCCGTAAACAGCAGAACGAAGAAGCTGCGAAACGTAAGCTGGATGTGAAGATAACCCCAGTTGTCTTCATCATGAAAGCCGTTGCTGCGGCGCTTGAGCAGATGCCTCGCTTCAACAGTTCGCTGTCGGAAGACGGTCAGCGTCTGACCCTGAAGAAATACATCAACATCGGTGTGGCGGTGGATACCCCGAACGGTCTGGTAGTTCCGGTATTCAAAGACGTCAATAAGAAAGGCATCATCGAGCTGTCTCGCGAGCTGATGACTATTTCTAAGAAAGCGCGTGACGGTAAGCTGACTGCGGGCGAAATGCAGGGCGGTTGCTTCACCATCTCCAGCATCGGCGGCCTGGGTACTACCCACTTCGCGCCGATTGTGAACGCGCCGGAAGTGGCTATCCTCGGCGTTTCCAAGTCCGCGATGGAGCCGGTGTGGAATGGTAAAGAGTTCGTGCCGCGTCTGATGCTGCCGATTTCTCTCTCCTTCGACCACCGCGTGATCGACGGTGCTGATGGTGCCCGTTTCATTACCATCATTAACAACACGCTGTCTGATATTCGCCGTCTGGTGATGTAAATAAAAGAGCCGGCCCAACGGCCGGCTTTTTTCTGGTAATCTCATGAATGTATTGAGATTATTAGCGAATAGACAAATCGGTTGCCGTTTGTTGTTTAAAAATTGTTAACAATTTTGTAAAATACCGACGGATAGAACGACCCGGTGGATAATGGGCGTCATAAAAAAAACGTCAGACCCGCCGGAGATAAATATATAGAGGTCATGATGAGTACTGAAATCAAAACTCAGGTCGTGGTACTTGGGGCAGGCCCCGCAGGTTACTCCGCTGCCTTCCGTTGCGCTGATTTAGGTCTGGAAACCGTAATCGTAGAACGTTACAACACCCTTGGCGGTGTTTGCCTGAACGTCGGCTGTATCCCTTCTAAAGCACTGCTGCACGTAGCAAAAGTCATCGAAGAAGCCAAAGCGCTGGCTGAACACGGTATCGTCTTCGGCGAACCGAAAACCGATATCGACAAGATTCGTACCTGGAAAGAGAAAGTGATCAATCAGCTGACCGGTGGTCTGGCTGGTATGGCGAAAGGCCGCAAAGTCAAAGTGGTCAACGGTCTGGGTAAATTCACCGGGGCTAACACCCTGGAAGTTGAAGGTGAGAACGGTAAAACCGTGATCAACTTCGACAACGCGATCATTGCAGCGGGTTCTCGCCCGATTCAACTGCCGTTTATTCCGCATGAAGATCCGCGTATCTGGGACTCCACTGACGCGCTGGAACTGAAAGAAGTACCAGAACGCCTGCTGGTAATGGGCGGCGGTATCATCGGTCTGGAAATGGGTACCGTATACCACGCGCTGGGTTCACAGATTGACGTGGTTGAAATGTTCGACCAGGTTATCCCGGCGGCGGACAAAGACATCGTTAAAGTCTTCACCAAGCGTATCAGCAAGAAATTCAACCTGATGCTGGAAACCAAAGTTACCGCCGTTGAAGCGAAAGAAGACGGTATTTATGTGACGATGGAAGGCAAAAAAGCACCCGCTGAACCGCAGCGTTACGACGCCGTGCTGGTAGCGATTGGTCGTGTGCCGAACGGTAAAAACCTCGACGCAGGCAAAGCTGGCGTGGAAGTGGACGACCGTGGTTTCATCCGCGTTGACAAACAGCTGCGCACTAACGTGCCGCACATCTTTGCTATCGGCGATATCGTCGGTCAGCCGATGCTGGCACACAAAGGTGTTCACGAAGGTCACGTTGCCGCTGAAGTTATCGCAGGTCAAAAACACTACTTCGATCCGAAAGTTATCCCGTCCATCGCCTATACCGAACCAGAAGTTGCATGGGTAGGTCTGACTGAGAAAGAAGCGAAAGAGAAAGGCATCAGCTACGAAACCGCCACCTTCCCGTGGGCTGCTTCTGGTCGTGCGATCGCTTCCGACTGCGCAGACGGTATGACCAAGCTGATTTTCGACAAAGAATCTCACCGTGTGATCGGTGGTGCGATTGTCGGTACCAACGGCGGCGAGCTGCTGGGCGAAATCGGTCTGGCAATCGAAATGGGTTGTGACGCTGAAGACATCGCGCTGACCATCCACGCGCACCCGACTCTGCACGAGTCTGTGGGCCTGGCAGCAGAAGTGTTCGAAGGTAGCATCACCGACCTGCCGAACCCGAAAGCGAAGAAGAAGTAATTTTCGTTTGCCGGAACATCCGGCAATTAAAAAAGCGGCTAACTACGCCGCTTTTTTTATGCCTGCAATTTACCTTTCCAGTCTCCTTGCTCCACGCTCAGACAACCGTTCGCGTACCGCTGACCGTTGCTCATTATTCAATCGGGCAGTATGGTTATTGTCGTTCAGACGTTGCGGGCGGCTCTCCTGAATTTTCTCCCGCGCAACCTGACGCTGCTCAGGCGAGGCAGACTGGATACGCTGACGTGCTGCATCTCTTTGCTGTTGATTCTGCGGGCTAGTCTGCATTTTCTCGCGGGCCGCCTGGCGCTGCTCAGGAGAGGCAGACTGGATACGCTGACGCGCTGCCTCTCTTCGCTGCTGGTTCTGCGGGTTAGTCTGCATTTTCTCGCGAGCCGCCTGGCGCTGTTCAGGCGAGGCAGATTGATAACGCTGACGCGCCGCCTCTCTTCGCTGCTGGTTGTGCGAGTTAGTCTGCATTTTCTCGCGGGCCGCCTGGCGCTGCTCAGGCGAGGCAGACTGATAACGCTGGCGAGCGGCGTCCTTTTGCTGCTGGGTCAGTGGTTGGTGGCGGCTGAACTCGCGGAAGTCGTCATAATTACCATAGTGTTCCGCTTCATTAAACCGCTGTGCCGCAGCCTGACGCTGGGTATCTCGCGTAGTGACTGGTGCTGCGTGTGTTCGTTGCTGAAACTGGCTTGCTGCCGCCTGGCGCTGGCTGTCGCGCGTTGGGGCAGGTAACTGTGTGGCACTCATGCCACCTTTAACATCGGTTTGGTGAAACCGTTTTGCCATATCCTGATCATGATAAGGCACACCATCGCGGTAATTCGGATTGTGCCGCCATGCCATATTCTTGTCAGTAAGATGCTCACCAGTAATGCGGTTGAAATTGTTGACGTCGATATTGATGTTGTCGCCGTTGTGTTGCCAGCCATTACCGTCACGATGACCGCCATCGTGGTGAATATAATCATCATCGTCATGATGATGATGGTCATGATCGTCGTCATCCCAGTCTATGCTGCTGAATAGTGCGTACGTGGTAGCAACGCCCATGCTATAGCCGAATCCACGCACAAAGCTGTCAACAAACGGTTCCCCGGCTGGCGGCGGCAGGTAAACCGGCGGGTAAGCGGTATTGGCCCAACTGCCGTAAACCACGGTGGGGTTGTAGTTGGGAATATAAACTACATCCGGATTGGCGGGCTCAATGGTTATTACGGTCGGCGCAGGTTCTGCGACGACGGGGCTGGACGTTGAAACGGTATTTGATTGTGTGACAGGGGCGCTGGCGGGCTGATTTGCCGGTACGACTTTTTTCGTTGTCGTGATGACCTTTTGTTCAGTTGATGACTTCAGTGACCCGGTTTGTTGCGCCAGTTGCCGCAAACGTTGTACCGAGTCCATCACATCCTGCGGCTGCGCCAGAAATGCGTCGCCAAGATTTTGTACCCATTGCGGGTTTTCCCCCATCAACGCCATCAATTGCGGAAAAGCCACCAGCGATTTGACGCTGGCATCCCACGGCTGGTCGGATACTGCCTGAATAGCGGCATCACCTTGCTTGAGCGGGTTGTCGTGCGACCACTGCACGGCCTGGGCGACATTTGCCGGATAGGTCGATGCCATCAGCACCTGCGAAAGCAGGGCGTCGGGATATAGCGCGACGGGCGCGACCCATTGATCGATTTGTGCAGTGCTGAATGCGGATTTGACGACGGCAGGCGTTACGGGGGGCGCGGAAACCGTTGCAGGAAGCGTAACTGCGGTGATGTCAGGCGCAGTCTGTTGTGTCGATTGCGCTTCCACAGGCGCTTCCACTGTGCGGCTTTTTATATATAGCCCGGCAGAGGCGGCACAAAGCCCGGCACTGCAAATTAGCGCCAGCACATGGGGTTTAAACGGCAAAGTCATTTTCATAATTCGGATCTCAAGGAAATCGCAATGGTCGGCGAACTGCCACCCGCAGGTGCTGTAAATCTGAGTATAAAGAGGCGGTAGTTTAAATTTTGACTAATCTTGGGATTCGTTGAGAAAGGTGATTATCACTATGCGAATTAACGAAGTTTTTACGGAGGGAAACAATCTCTAGACCATCCTTAACGATTCAGCCACTTTTTTATGTTGCTTTTTTGTAAACAGATTAACACATCGTCAAAATCCTGCTATTCTGCCCGTTGCGGTACTGGGCATTTACCCTACAAACTGCTGTCTCACAGGAGCGTGAAGAGAATCGCCTGCCGCACTATGACAATGAGAGCGAGGAGAACCGTCGTGCTAGAAGAATACCGTAAGCACGTAGCTGAGCGTGCCGCTGAGGGGATTGCGCCCAAACCCCTGGATGCAAACCAAATGGCCGCGCTTGTAGAGCTGCTGAAAAACCCGCCCGCGGGCGAAGAAGAATTCCTGTTAGATCTGTTAACCAACCGTGTTCCCCCTGGCGTCGATGAAGCCGCCTATGTCAAAGCAGGCTTCCTGGCTGCTGTCGCCAAAGGCGAAGCCAAATCCCCACTGCTGACTCCGGAAAAAGCCATCGAACTGCTGGGTACCATGCAGGGTGGTTACAACATTCATCCGCTGATCGACGCGCTGGATGATGCCAAACTGGCACCGATCGCTGCCAAAGCACTGTCCCACACGCTGCTGATGTTCGATAACTTCTATGACGTAGAAGAGAAAGCCAAAGCAGGCAACGAATATGCGAAGCAGGTAATGCAGTCCTGGGCGGATGCCGAATGGTTCCTGAATCGCCCGGCGCTGGCTGAAAAACTGACCGTTACCGTCTTCAAAGTCACTGGCGAAACCAACACCGATGACCTTTCTCCGGCACCGGATGCGTGGTCACGCCCGGATATCCCATTGCACGCGCTGGCGATGCTGAAAAACGCCCGTGAAGGTATTGAGCCAGATCAGCCAGGCGTTGTTGGTCCGATCAAGCAAATCGAAGCTCTGCAACAGAAAGGTTTCCCGCTGGCGTACGTCGGTGACGTTGTGGGTACGGGTTCTTCGCGTAAATCCGCCACCAACTCCGTTCTGTGGTTTATGGGTGATGATATTCCACATGTGCCGAACAAACGCGGCGGTGGTTTGTGCCTCGGCGGCAAAATTGCGCCAATCTTCTTTAACACGATGGAAGACGCAGGTGCACTGCCAATCGAAGTCGACGTTTCTAACCTGAATATGGGCGATGTGATTGACGTTTACCCGTACAAAGGTGAAGTGCGTAACCACGAAACCAACGAGCTGCTGGCAACCTTCGAACTGAAAACCGACGTGCTGATTGATGAAGTGCGTGCTGGCGGTCGTATTCCGCTGATTATCGGTCGTGGCCTGACCACCAAAGCGCGTGAAGCACTTGGTCTGCCGCAGAGCGATGTGTTCCGTCAGGCGAAAGATGTCGCTGAAAGCGACCGTGGCTTCTCGCTGGCGCAGAAAATGGTAGGTCGCGCCTGTGGTGTGAAAGGTATTCGTCCAGGCGCGTACTGTGAACCGAAAATGACTTCTGTAGGTTCTCAGGATACCACTGGCCCGATGACCCGTGATGAACTGAAAGACCTGGCGTGCCTGGGCTTCTCGGCTGACCTGGTGATGCAGTCTTTCTGTCACACAGCTGCTTATCCGAAGCCAGTTGACGTTAACACGCACCACACGCTGCCGGACTTCATTATGAACCGTGGTGGTGTGTCGCTGCGTCCGGGTGACGGCGTAATCCACTCCTGGCTGAACCGTATGCTGCTGCCGGATACCGTGGGTACGGGTGGTGACTCCCATACCCGTTTCCCTATCGGTATCTCTTTCCCGGCGGGTTCTGGTCTGGTGGCGTTTGCTGCTGCCACTGGCGTAATGCCGCTGGATATGCCGGAATCCGTTCTGGTGCGCTTCAAAGGCAAGATGCAGCCAGGCATTACCCTGCGCGATCTGGTACACGCCATTCCGCTGTATGCGATCAAACAAGGTCTGCTGACCGTTGAGAAGAAAGGCAAGAAAAACATCTTCTCTGGCCGCATTCTGGAAATTGAAGGTCTGCCGGATCTGAAAGTTGAGCAGGCCTTTGAGCTGACCGATGCGTCCGCCGAGCGTTCTGCCGCTGGTTGTACCATCAAGCTGAACAAAGAGCCGATCATCGAATACCTGAACTCCAACATCGTCCTGCTGAAGTGGATGATCGCGGAAGGTTACGGCGATCGTCGCACCCTGGAACGTCGTATTCAGGGCATGGAAAAATGGCTGGCGAATCCTGAGCTGCTGGAAGCCGATGCAGATGCGGAATACGCGGCAGTGATCGACATCGATCTGGCGGATATTAAAGAGCCAATCCTGTGTGCTCCGAACGACCCGGATGACGCGCGTCCGCTGTCTGCGGTACAGGGTGAGAAGATCGACGAAGTGTTTATCGGTTCCTGCATGACCAACATCGGTCACTTCCGTGCTGCGGGTAAACTGCTGGATGCGCATAAAGGCCAGTTGCCGACCCGCCTGTGGGTGGCACCGCCAACCCGTATGGACGCCGCACAGTTGACTGAAGAAGGCTACTACAGCGTCTTCGGTAAGAGCGGTGCTCGTATCGAGATCCCGGGCTGTTCCCTGTGTATGGGTAACCAGGCGCGTGTGGCAGACGGTGCGACGGTGGTTTCCACCTCTACCCGTAACTTCCCGAACCGTCTGGGTACTGGTGCGAACGTCTTCCTGGCTTCTGCGGAACTGGCTGCTGTTGCGGCGCTGATTGGCAAACTGCCGACGCCGGAAGAGTACCAGACCTACGTTGCGCAGGTGGATAAAACTGCCGTTGATACTTACCGTTATCTGAACTTCAACCAGCTATCTCAGTACACCGAAAAAGCCGATGGGGTGATTTTCCAGACTGCGGTTTAATAAGTAAGCGCACGCGCTGCGTATAAACGACACAATGCCCGGTGAATGAGATTCCCGGGCATTTTTTATTTCTAAACCATCGCCGTTCCGCTGTTTTTCTCCGGTAAGGCTGCGATAATTACATCAATGGCGCAATGCGATTTCGGCGCATTGCCGGGAGCAGAGGAACACACTATGGATTACGAATTTCTGCGCGATATTACCGGAGTGGTAAAGGTGCGCATGTCCATGGGGCATGAAGTGGTCGGGCACTGGTTTAATGAAGAGGTGAAAGAAAACCTGGCCTTGCTTGATGAAGTGGAACAAGCAGCGCACGCACTGAAAGGTAGCGAACGGTCCTGGCAACGGGCAGGGCATGAATACACCCTGTGGATGGACGGTGAAGAGGTGATGGTTCGCGCCAATCAACTGGAATTCGCTGGCGATGAAATGGAAGAGGGGATGAACTACTACGACGAAGAAAGCCTGTCGCTATGCGGCGTTGAGGATTTTCTGCAGGTCGTGGCGGCTTACCGCAATTTCGTGCAGCAGAAGTAAATAAATCTGGCGGAGCCTGGGAGCTCCGCCAGAGCCGTTAAACAGCTGGCATATTGCGCCCGTAATAAATCTCGCGCATTTCTTTCCACAGCGCAGCGGTAATTTCCTGGCGCTCGCTGTCGGTTAAATCTTCCGGTTTGGTGTGGAACATGTAGTGCTTAAGGTCGAACTCTTTAAGCAACATCTTGGTATGGAAGATATTTTCCTGATAGACGTTTACATCCACCATGTCATACAGCGCCTTCATATCGTCAGACATAAAGTTCTGAATCGAATTAATCTCATGGTCGATAAAGTGCTTCATACCGTTAATGTCGCGGGTAAAACCGCGCACGCGATAATCAATGGTTACGATATCGGACTCAAGCTGGTGGATCAGGTAATTCAGCGCCTTCAGCGGAGAAATCACGCCGCAGGTAGAGACTTCAATATCGGCGCGGAAGGTACATAAACCGCCTTCAGGATGACTTTCCGGGTAGGTATGTACGCAAATATGACTTTTATCGAGATGGGCAACGACCGTTTCTGGCAGTGGGCCGGGGTGTTCTGTTTTGTCGATGAGTTTCGGGTCGATCGGTTCTTCACTCACCAGGATAGTGACGCTGGCACCCTGTGGTTCGTAATCCTGGCGGGCGATGTTAAGAATATTGGCCCCGATAATGGAACAGGTTTCTGACAGGATTTCGGTCAGACGGTTGGCATTATAGAGTTCATCGATATAAGCAATATAACCGTCGCGCTCTTCGGCAGTTTTGGCGTAGCAGATATCGTAAATACAAAAACTCAGACTTTTGGTCAGATTATTAAAGCCATGCAGTTTCAGTTTTTTCAATTTCTTATCTTCTCCTTAGGACGGCTGTGAAGCCAGAGCGTCTTGCAGATACTGAGGTAAGGCAAAAGCTGCCGTATGGACTGCCGGATTGTAATAACGGCATTTCAGGCCAGAGGCGAGAAAACGCGCCTGAATAATTTCGGTTGAGAGATGGCGTAAGGCGTCGTTATCTGTTGCCCATGCAAAGGTCATGATGCCGCCGTAATAGGTCGGGATCGCGGCCTGATAAAAGCCAACGTCGCTGAAGTAATGGCTGAGTTTGCGATGACTGTCGATAGCTTCTTCCTGCTGTAAAAAGCAGACGCCGTTTTGTGCGACGAAGATACCGCCAGGATTCAGGCAACGTTTGCAGCCTTCATAAAATGCTGAGGTGAACAGACTTTCGCCGGGGCCGATAGGATCGGTGCAGTCGGAGATAATGACATCAAAGGTCTGGCTGGTTTGATTCACGAAATTGACGCCATCGTCGATCACCAGCTTAAAGCGCGGATCGTCGTAGCTACCGGCGTTATGGTTGGGCAAATACTGACGGCAGAACGATACGACACCCGCATCGATTTCCACCATCGTGATTGACTCAACGCTTTTGTGCCGGGTCACTTCACGCAGCATGGCACCATCACCGCCGCCGATAATCAGCACATGTTTCGCGTGACCGTGGGCCAGTAGCGGAACATGGGTCATCATCTCATGATAGATAAACTCGTCGCGCTCGGTGGTTTGTACTACGCCATCCAGCGCCATCACGCGACCAAATGCGGCGTTCTCAAAAATGATCAGATCCTGGTGATCGGTCTTTTCATGATACAGAACGTTATCTACAGCAAAGTACTGCCCAAACTGGTCGTGTAGCGTTTCATGCCACAGTTTATTTTCGGCCACGGGTTGATACCTCCTTTGTTAACACTCGTAAAAAAAGAGCGCAACATAATAGCTAACATTGACCGTGGTTGCACGGTCAATATTTCTACAAAAAGGAGCTGTGATTATTTAACGTAGGCAAGCAGGCTTAAGGAATCGCGGGCCAGGGCTTTGCACTTTTTCGCGACGGGAATGCCGATACCGCTGAGATCGCGGTAGCTGTCTTCACCGAGAGATTTCATGTCGAAGGTGTCGTAGTTGCTGAGATCCCACTGGTTTTGCTGGGCGAAAAAGACCAGTGCGCGACGAATTTGTCCATTAGGTAAGTTCTGGTAACCACAATCGTTCTTCAGAAAAACAAAAACTGCCGTTAAATCGGCCATATCTTCGGCTTCAGACTCGCTGAGCGCGTAACTGTTTGCGCAAACGGCCATCAGGCTGCCGAATAACACTGTTCTGAAAAACGTCTTCATTGCTTCTACCAGGACTTAAAGAAGATAAACGTTAGCACACTGTGAGCGAGGCGACGACCATTATTGTCGATTAAATTGTGTCTGCGGCTTGACCTTCCCGTAAGGGGAAGGACTATGCTCAACGTTTGATTTTGTTTCGCCTGCTTGAGAATAAGGAAATAACTATGCAACGCCGTGATTTCTTAAAATATTCCGTCGCGCTGGGCGTGGCTTCGGCTTTGCCGCTGTGGAGTCGAACAGTTTTTGCCGCCGAACGTCCAACACTGCCGATCCCCGAACTCCTCACTTCTGATGTTCGTGGCCGCATAAAATTATCGATAATGCCAGGTCAGTCCACCTTTGCCGGGAAAACGGCGACCACCTGGGGCTATAACGGTAATCTGTTAGGGCCTGCGGTGAAGTTACAGCGTGGCAAAGCGGTAACGGTTGATATCTATAACCAACTGACGGAAGAGACGACGTTGCACTGGCACGGGCTGGAAGTACCGGGTGAAGTGGACGGCGGCCCGCAGGGGATTATTCCGCCAGGCGGTCAACGCACGGTGACGCTGAACGTCGATCAACCTGCCGCTACCTGCTGGTTCCATCCGCATCAGCACGGCAAAACTGGGCGTCAGGTGGCGATGGGGTTGGCTGGTCTGGTGGTGATTGAAGATGACGAGATCCTGAAATTAATGCTGCCAAAACAGTGGGGTATCGATGATGTTCCGGTGATCGTTCAGGATAAAAAATTTAACGCCGACGGACAGATTGATTATCAACTGGATGTGATGACCGCCGCCGTGGGCTGGTTTGGCGATACGTTGCTGACCAACGGTGCAATCTACCCGCAACATGCTGCCCCCCGTGGTTGGCTGCGCCTGCGTTTGCTCAATGGCTGTAACGCCCGCTCGCTCAATTTCGCCACCAGCGACAATCGCCCGCTTTATGTGATTGCCAGCGATGGTGGTCTGCTGCCTGAACCGGTGAAGGTGAGCGAGCTTCCCGTGCTGATGGGTGAGCGTTTCGAAGTGCTGGTGGAGGTTAACGACAACAAACCGTTTGACCTGGTGACGCTGCCAGTCAGCCAGATGGGGATGGCGATCGCGCCGTTTGATAAGCCGCATCCGGTAATGCGGATTCAGCCGATTGCTATTAGTGCCTCCGGTGCTTTGCCAGATACGTTAAGTAGCCTGCCTGCTTTACCTTCGCTGGAAGGTTTGACGGTACGCAAGCTGCAACTTTCTATGGACCCGATGCTCGATATGATGGGGATGCAGATGCTGATGGAGAAATATGGCGATCAGGCGATGGCCGGGATGGATCATAGCCAGATGATGGGCCATATGGGGCATGGCAATATGAATCATATGAACCACGGCGGGAAGTTCGATTTCCACCATGCCAATAAAATCAACGGTCAGGCGTTTGATATGAACAAGCCGATGTTTGCGGCGGCGAAAGGGCAGTACGAACGTTGGGTTATTTCTGGCGTGGGCGACATGATGCTGCATCCGTTCCATATTCACGGCACGCAGTTCCGTATCTTGTCAGAAAATGGCAAACCGCCAGCGACGCATCGCGCGGGCTGGAAAGATACCGTTAAGGTAGAAGGTAATGTCAGTGAAGTGCTGGTGAAGTTTAATCACGACGCACCGAAAGAACATGCTTATATGGCGCACTGCCATCTGCTGGAGCATGAAGATACGGGGATGATGTTAGGGTTTACGGTATAAAAAGACCATATTCGGAAATATGCCCGGATCTCTCCGGGCATTAAACTGATGACAAACGCAAATCTGCCTGATGCGCTACGCTTATCGGGTCTACGTGAACTCCGCAATCTACTGAATTTGCAGGGTTTTGTAGGCCGGATAAGGCGTTCACGCCGCATCCGGCATGAACAACGCGCACGCAATCTGAGCGAATCTTACTTCATATCATCCGGCAACGCATAAGCCACAATATAGTCGCCCATCTTCGTACCAAATGAACCGTGACCGCCTGCGGAGATCACCACATACTGCTTGCCATTCACTTCATAGGTCATTGGTGTAGCCTGACCACCCGCCGGTAAACGGCCCTGCCACAGTTTTTCACCGTTGCTCATGTTGTAAGCGCGCAGGTAGTTATCTGCCGTAGCAGCGATAAACAGCACGTTACCCGCTGTGGAGATTGGCCCGCCCAGCATCGGCATACCCATATTGAACGGCACCGGAACAGGCATCGGGAACGGCATGCTGTCCTGCGGCGTACCAATACGTTTCTTCCACACCACTTCGTTGGTTTTCAGATCCAGCGCCGAGATATAACCCCATGCTGGCTGTTTACACGGCAGACCAAACGGTGAAAGGAATGGATTGAGCGTGACGCCATACGGTACACCGTACTGCGGCTGAATGCCGGATTCTGTACCCGTGCCTTTGGCATCTTTCGGCTGCTCCATCGGGTTGCCAGGACCGCGTGGGATCAGTTTCGAAACAAACGGCAGTGCCATTGGGTTGGCAATCGCCACTTCACGATTCGGATCAACGGAAATCCCGCCCCATTCGAACATCCCCAGGTTACCCGGGAAGACCAGCGTACCCTGTTCAGATGGCGGGGTGAAAATGCCTTCATAGCGCATCTGGTGGAACATCACGCGGCACACCAGCTGGTCAAACATGGTGGCGCCCCACATATCCGCACCGCTCAAATCTTTTGTCGGACGGAAGCTCAGTTCAGAGAACGGTTGAGTAGGGGTAACGTAATCGCCTTTCGCTGCACCTTGGGGAACCGGTTTTTCCGGGGCCGGAACCACCAGTTCACCATTACGACGATCGAGCACAAAAATGTTGCCGGTTTTCGCCGGAGCGTAAATAACCGGCACTTTCTGACCATTAACGGTGATATCCGCCAGCGTCGGCTGTGCCGGAAGATCCATATCCCACAGGTCGTGGTGAACGGTCTGGTAGCTCCACGCCAGTTTCCCGGTAGTGGCATTCAGCGCCAGAATCGAGCTGGCATAACGTTCCTGTTCCGGTGTGCGGTTACCACCCCAGATATCCGGCGTGGTCACGCCCATCGGCAGATAGACCAGATCCAGCTTCGCGTCATAGGCCGCAGGAGCCCACGAATTTGGCGAGTTAAAGGTAAAGGTGTGCTCGTCAGACGGGATCGCGTTCGGATCTTTTGCGCCCGGATCAAAGGCCCACAGCAGCTCACCAGTGTTGACATCAAAACCACGGATCACGCCAGACGTTTCGCGGGTTGAGAAGTTGTCGGTAACTGAACCGGCCATCACGATGGTTTTATCGGTGATAATCGGCGGCGAAGTCGGTTCATACAGACCCGGTTTGGTGTCCGGCATATTGCTTTGCAGATTGAGCACGCCTTTATTGGCGAAGGTTTCGCACAGTTTGCCGTTTTCAGCGTTAATCGCAATCAGGCGACCATCATTCACCGGAAGAATGATACGACGCGGGCAATCCGCCATCACTTCTGGCGAAGCGGTTTCTGCTTTGGCTTCATGATAAGAGACGCCACGACAGGTTACGTGCTGGAAGGACTCGTTGGTTTTCAGCTCAGGATCGTAATGCCATTTCTCTTTGCCGCTGGCGGCATCAAGCGCAAACAGACGCTGGTGAGCGGTACACAGGTAAAGGGTGTCGCCCACTTTAATTGGCGTCACTTCATTGGTGATTTCGCCCGGATCGTTCGGCTGTTTCACATCGCCTGTACGGAACACCCAGACTTCTTTCAGGTTGTGGACGTTATCGGCGTTAATTTGTTTCAGTGGTGAAAAGCGTTGACCTTCCTGATTGCGGCCATAGGCAGGCCAGTCCTGATCGGCAACGGGTGAGATAGCTTCGGCAGGTGTGGCATCGGCGCTTAAAGTGCCATTGATTTCCTGCGGATCGTTAAATCCGGCCCAGGTCAGGATACCGCCACTAATCAGCAGTGCCACCACCAGTGCGGCAACTGCGCCGCTGGCAGGAATAACCAGGCGACGCCAGACAAACGGCAGGATCAGCCAGATGCCGAAGAAGACCAGAATGTCGCTGCGCGGAGTCAGCGCCCAGAAGTCGAAACCAACTTCCCAGACGCCCCAAATCATGGTGCCGAGCAGCAGGGCGGCGTACAGCCAAAGCGCGGCACGTTTACTGCGCCACAGCATCCAGGCGACGCCGAGCATCACAAGGCCAGCGATAGGGTAATACCAGGAGCCGCCAATCGCGACCAGCCAGCCTCCGCCAATAAGTAGATACAGCCCGCAAAGCGCTGCAAATAGGGCTGTTAGCGTGACGAGTAATCGTCGCGAGCCTGTATTGTTAATTGCCATAAAGAAACACCATTTCAATTCATTAATATTTTAGTAGCAATTAATTATAGGTTTTAACATGTGTGATCGTCATCACAATTTGAGCTTTATTAACAGATTCCGCCAATGAATAGTTTTACTGGTATACTGCATGTCTTGCGCTTTGTTGCGGTGCTGAATCCCGCCCGTGCGAAGTGATTTGTTTTTAAATCATATGGTTAGAGATATGAAACATACTGTAGAAGTAATGATCCCCGAAGCGGAGATTAAAGCGCGTATCGCCGAACTGGGTCGTCAGATTACTGAGCGTTACAAAGACAGCGGCAGCGATATGGTGCTGGTAGGTCTGCTGCGTGGCTCATTTATGTTTATGGCGGACCTGTGCCGTGAAGTTCAGGTATCTCATGAAGTCGATTTTATGACCGCCTCCAGCTACGGTAGCGGCATGTCCACCACCCGTGATGTGAAAATCCTCAAAGATCTGGATGAAGATATCCGTGGCAAGGACGTGCTGATTGTTGAAGATATCATCGACTCGGGGAATACACTGTCGAAAGTGCGTGAGATCTTAAGCCTGCGCGAACCGAAGTCGCTGGCGATTTGTACGCTGCTCGATAAACCGTCCCGTCGTGAAGTGAACGTCCCGGTAGAATTTATCGGTTTCTCGATCCCGGATGAGTTTGTGGTGGGTTACGGCATTGATTACGCACAGCGTTACCGTCATCTGCCATATATCGGCAAAGTGATTCTGCTGGACGAGTAAGTGTGAAGTTGCCGGATGTATTGCATCCGGCATGGCATTTTTATTTGTGGTTGGCGTGTTTCAGCTTGAGGTTGGAAATCCCGTGACGGTAACGTTGCTCAAGGGTTTCGCGGTTGGTGGCGGTAACATCCAGATCACGCAGCAAGCCGTCGTGAATGCCGTAGGCCCAGCCGTGAATGGTCACTTTCTGCCCGCGTTTCCACGCTGATTGCATAATGGTGGAGTGGCCCAGGTTATACACCTGTTCCATTACGTTCAGTTCACACAAGGTATCCAGACGGCGCTCTGGCGGCATTTCGCCGAGCAATGAGCTATGTTTGAACCAGATATCGCGGATGTGCAGCAGCCAGTTGTTGATAAGCCCCAGTTCCGGGTTTTCAACTGCGGCTTGTACGCCGCCGCAACCGTAGTGGCCACAGATAATAATGTGTTCAACTTCGAGAACATCCACTGCATACTGAACCACGGAAAGGCAGTTCAGGTCGGTGTGAATGACCAGGTTAGCAACATTACGGTGAACAAAGAGTTCGCCCGGCTCAAGACCGGTTAAACGTTCTGCAGGAACGCGACTGTCGGAACATCCAATCCATAGAAAGCGCGGTTTTTGCGCTTGTGCCAGTTTCTCAAAAAACCCGGGATCCTCTTCCACCAGCATTTTTGACCATAGTGCATTATTGCTGATGAGTGTATCTATGTCTTTCATGGAGGTTAACGACCTGTAACCAAATAATTACGTTTGGCTAATATAGGGCAACTCCGGGACGATTTAAACCACAGATAAAGTGTAAGAACGTAAGGTAAGTAAAAATTTATGACCATTGCACTGGAACTTCAACAGCTTAAAAAAACCTATCCAGGCGGCGTTCAGGCGCTTCGTGGGATAGATTTGCAAGTCGAAGCGGGTGATTTTTATGCGCTTCTCGGGCCGAACGGGGCCGGAAAATCAACCACTATCGGTATTATCAGCTCTCTGGTAAATAAAACCTCCGGGCGGGTCAGCGTATTTGGTTACGATCTTGAAAAAGATGTCGTCAACGCTAAACGTCAGTTAGGACTGGTGCCACAGGAATTTAACTTCAACCCGTTTGAAACCGTACAGCAAATTGTGGTGAATCAGGCGGGGTACTACGGTGTAGAGCGCAAAGAAGCGTACATCCGCAGCGAAAAGTATCTTAAGCAACTCGATTTGTGGGGAAAACGCAACGAACGTGCGCGCATGTTATCGGGCGGGATGAAACGTCGTTTAATGATTGCCCGCGCGCTGATGCACGAACCTAAACTGCTGATTCTTGATGAACCGACCGCAGGCGTGGATATCGAACTTCGCCGTTCAATGTGGGGCTTTTTGAAGGATTTAAACGACAAAGGCACCACCATCATTCTTACCACGCATTACCTGGAAGAAGCAGAAATGCTGTGCCGCAATATCGGCATTATTCAACACGGTGAGCTGGTGGAAAATACCTCGATGAAGGCACTGCTGGCGAAGCTGAAATCAGAAACCTTTATTCTCGATCTCGCACCGAAAAGCCCGTTACCGAAACTCGATGGCTATCAGTATCGACTGGTGGATACCGCCACGCTGGAAGTTGAAGTGCTGCGTGAGCAGGGGATCAACAGCGTATTTACGCAGCTAAGTGAGCAGGGCATTCAGGTATTAAGTATGCGTAACAAAGCTAACCGTCTGGAAGAGCTGTTTGTTTCACTGGTTAATGAAAAACAAGGAGATCGCGCATGATGCATCTTTACTGGGTGGCGTTAAAAAGCATCTGGGCGAAAGAGATCCATCGCTTTATGCGTATCTGGATACAGACGCTGGTGCCACCGGTCATCACCATGACCCTTTACTTTATCATCTTCGGTAACCTGATTGGTTCGCGTATTGGTGATATGCATGGCTTCAGCTATATGCAGTTCATTGTTCCGGGGCTGATCATGATGTCGGTAATCACCAATGCCTACGCCAACGTCGCTTCATCATTTTTTGGCGCCAAGTTCCAGCGTAATATTGAAGAACTGCTGGTCGCTCCGGTTCCGACTCACGTCATTATTGCCGGATATGTCGGCGGTGGCGTAGCGCGCGGACTGCTTGTTGGTATGCTGGTGACAGCAATTTCGCTGTTCTTTGTACCGTTTCAGGTGCATTCGTGGGTATTTGTCGCTTTAACGCTGGTGCTCACGGCGGTGTTGTTCTCTCTTGCCGGATTGCTTAATGGTGTGTTTGCCAAAACGTTTGATGACATCAGCCTGGTGCCAACCTTTGTGTTAACGCCACTCACGTATTTGGGCGGGGTGTTTTACTCACTGACCTTGTTGCCACCGTTCTGGCAGGGGCTGTCGCATCTCAACCCAATCGTTTATATGATCAGTGGATTCCGCTACGGCTTCCTCGGCATTAATGATGTACCGCTGGTTACTACTTTTGGTGTGCTGGTTATTTTTATTATTGCGTTTTATCTGATCTGCTGGTCGCTGATCCAGCGCGGACGCGGTCTGCGCAGCTAAGGCTATTTCCTCTCCTCTGGATTCGGGGGAGAGGAGTTTTGACGACTATCACCCTTTATCAACAATGGTCAGGGTAGACTGATTTTCAGCTAAGGAGGAAGGTGATGTTAGGTTGGGTAATTACCTGTCACGACGACCGGGCGCAAGAGATGTTGGATGCGCTGGAAAAAAAACATGGCGCACTTATTCAGTGCCGGGCGGTGAATTTCTGGCGCGGATTAAGTTCCAATATGCTCAGCCGCATGATGTGCGATGCCCTGCATGAAACAGATTCTGGCGATGGGGTTATCTTTTTAACCGATATTGCAGGTGCTGCGCCTTATCGTGTTGCATCGTTATTAAGCCACAAACATTCCCGTTGCGAAGTGATTTCTGGTGTCACGTTACCGTTAATTGAGCAGATGATGGCCTACCGTGAAACGTTATCCAGCGCGGAGTTTCGCGAGCGAATTGTCGAACTGGGTGGGCCTGAAGTCAGTAGTCTCTGGCACCAACAACAAAAAAATCCCCCCTTTGTCCTCAAGCATAATTGGTTCGAGTATTAAATCGCATTCCGATTTTGCTACACTAACGGCGCTGTTTCTCGCCTGGTAGTTTTCTCATGATTAAAAAGATTATTTTTTTACTGCTGCTGGTTTCATTTGGTGTCGGCGCAGCGCTTCCCGCGCGTTATATGCAAACCACTCAGGATGCAGCTATCTGGGGAAAAATTGGCGACAAAACGGTAACCGTCGGCAACATTCGCGCCGGGCAGATTATTTCGGTCATCCCAACCGCTGCCGATTATTATGAATTCAATTTTGGTTTTGCTACGGGGTATATTGATAAAGGGCATCTGGAACCTGTACAAGGGCGGCAAAAAGTTGAAGATGCTCTGGGGGATCTGAATAAGCCACTGAGTAACCAAAATCTTATTACATGGAAAGATACTCCGATATACAACGCGCCTGATGCGGGTAGTGCGCCATTTGGCGTGCTGGCCGATAATTTACGTTATCCCATTATTAATAAATTAAAAGATCGCCTGAATCAAACCTGGTATCAAATTCGTATCGGCGAACGACTGGCCTATATCAGTGCACTGGATGCGCAGCAGGATAACGGTATTCCTGTATTGACCTACCATCATATTTTACGCGATGAAGAGAACACCCGTTTTCGTCATACTTCGACCACGACGTCGGTGCGAGCTTTCAATAACCAGATGACCTGGTTGCGCGATCGTGGATATTCCACGTTAACCTTGTATCAACTGGAAGGGTATCTGCGTAATTCGATGAATCTTCCGGCTCGCGCGGTGGTGCTGACATTTGATGATGGCTTGAAATCAGTGAGTCGCTATGCATATCCCATTCTGAAACAATACGGTATGAAGGCGACGGCGTTTATTATTACCTCTCGCATCAAACGTTATCCACAGAAATGGAATCCGCAGTCATTACAGTTTATGAGTGTTTCTGAACTGCTTGATGTCAGCGATGTTTTTGATTTCCAGTCACATACTCATTTTTTGCATCGGGTAGATGGATATCGTCGACCCATATTACTCAGCCGCAGTGAGCATAATATTCTGTTTGATTTCGAACGCTCTCGCCGGGCGCTAAACCAATTTAATCCTCGAGTCTTGTATCTTTCGTATCCATTTGGTGGATTTAATGACAAAGCAGTGAAGGCAGCAAATGAAGCCGGGTTTCATCTGGCGGTGACCACCATGAAAGGGAAAGTTAAACCGGGGGACAATCCGTATTTATTAAAGCGGCTGTATATTTTAAGAACAGATTCGCTGGAGACGATGTCGCGGCTGGTGAGTAACCAGCCGCAGGGGTGATTTTCAGGCAACCTGTACCGGAATCGCTTTCGCGGTACGTTTCATTTCATTGTCGCCTTCAAAGTAGGCAACGTTGGGGCGCCAGGTACGGGCTTCTGCATCTGGCATAGTGACGAAGCTGGCGATGATGACAATATCGCCGACGCTGGCACAGTGGGCCGCCGCACCGTTGACAGAAATAATTCTCGAACCGCGTTCTGCCGCGATGGCATAGGTGGAGAAACGCTTGCCGTTGGTAACATTCCAGATATCAATGGCTTCGTTTTCGAGAATACCGGCTGCGTCAAGAAAATCCTGGTCAATGGCGCAAGAACCTTCATAGTGCAGGTCCGCATGAGTCACTTTCACGCGGTGGAGTTTGCCCTGCAGCATCGTGCGAATCATAACTTCTACCTTTCTACCCTGTCGTTAACGAAGCAGGCGGTGCCTGCTTTGAGAAAA
Source organism: Escherichia sp. E13S3 (assembly GCF_004212325.1). Lineage (NCBI taxonomy): Bacteria > Pseudomonadati > Pseudomonadota > Gammaproteobacteria > Enterobacterales > Enterobacteriaceae > Escherichia > Escherichia sp. E13S3. The sequence continues at coordinate 74,962 of NZ_RHJR01000003.1, read as the reverse complement.
TTCTCACGCAGTATTGCCCGATTTTTGATAAGTGTCTACTGATCTGATGGCATTTGCACCAGCAGTTTGCGTACCGCGCCGAAGCGTGCCATGTAACGCCTGTAACCAATTGAAATTTCTCTGAACGCTGCTCGGTAAACAACAAAGAGGTGGCTGACGACGGCACGCCTTGACTGGATACTGCCTTCACACAGGGCCACACGGAAGGCAGGGAAGATGGACGCACCGAGTACCACACCGCATGACGCGGTATTTAAACAATTTTTAATGCATGCGGAGACGGCTCGCGACTTCCTGGATATCCATTTGCCAGTGGAATTACGCGAACTTTGTGACCTCAACACGCTTCATTTAGAGTCGGGGAGTTTCATTGAAGAGAGCCTGAAAGGACACAGCACGGACGTGCTCTATTCCGTACAGATGCAGGGTAGTACGGGTTATCTGCATGTTGTGATTGAACACCAAAGCAAGCCGGATAAGAAAATGGCCTTTCGCATGATGCGTTATTCTATTGCTGCCATGCACCGGCATCTGGAGGCGGATCACGATAAGCTACCGCTGGTGGTGCCGATTCTGTTTTATCAGGGCGAGGCCACACCTTATCCGCTCTCAATGTGCTGGTTTGATATGTTTTACTCGCCGGAGCTGGCGCGACGCGTTTATAACAGTCCATTCCCGCTGGTGGACATCACCATTACGCCGGATGACGAAATCATGCAACATCGGCGGATTGCGATTCTCGAACTGCTGCAAAAACATATTCGCCAACGCGACTTAATGTTATTGCTGGAGCAACTGGTCACGCTGATTGACGAAGGGTACACTAGCGGAAGTCAGTTAGTTGCCATGCAAAACTATATGCTGCAACGTGGTCATACTGAACAAGCGGATTTGTTTTACGGTGTATTGAGGGACAGGGAAACGGGAGGGGAGTCTATGATGACGCTGGCGCAGTGGTTTGAAGAGAGGGGAAGACAGGAGGAAAGGCAGGAATTCGCCCTTCGTCTTCTGAATAAAGGAATGTCTCGGGAAGACGTTGCAGAGATGGCAAATTTACCTCTTGCTGAGGTTGATAAGTTGATTAACTAAGTTGTCTGTATTATCAGTTATAGCCAGATAATTGTTATTGTTAACTGGTCACATAATTAAGGGAACATATGGAAATAAAGACACGGAGAGAAACCAGGCAGACGTTGGCGCAGTGGTTTGAAGAGAAGGGATTTCAGAAGGCATATCAGGAAGCGTATCAAGAGGCGTATCAGGAAGTAAGACAGGAAGTAAGACAGGAAGTAAGACAGGAAGTAAGACAGGAAGTAAGACAGGAATGCGCCCAACGTCTTCTGAGGAAAGGAATACTTCGTGAGGATGTTGCAGAGTTGGCAAATTTATCTCTTGCAGAGGTAGATAAGCTAATTAACCTTAATTAAGTTACCTGTGTTATGACAGATGACGTGGGGCAATAAATAACTGGCGCCATCAGCCGTAGCGCCAGTTAAGTATTACGCCAGCTCGACGATTTTGTTGTCGATCAGGCGAGCATCGCCAAGCCAGGCGGCTACCAGAATCACGGCCCGTTTGCTGTTTTCAGAGACTTCCAGCAGCGTATCGGCATCACGAATCTGAATATCATCGGCGCGGAAGCCTTTTTCATTCAGTTCTTGCCCTGCAATGGCAATAATCTCATCGAGATCCCGCTCTCCAGCCTGCAATTTGTCGGCAATCGAACTTAAAACTTTGTACAGACCTGGCGCAATTTTGCGTTGTTCCGCCGTCAGATAACCGTTACGGGAACTCAGCGCCAGACCGTCTTTCGCACGCATAATCGGTACGCCGACAATCTCAATATCGAAGCCCATATCAGCAACCATTTTGCGGATCAGCGCCAGTTGCTGAAAGTCCTTTTCGCCGAAGCAGGCGATGTCCGGCTGGACCAGGTTAAACAGCTTGCTGACGATGGTCGACACGCCGCGAAAATGTCCCGGACGGCTGGCACCTTCCAGCATGGTCGAAAGGCCAGGAACATCAACATAGGTGTGGGTTTCGGTACCGTTCGGGTAGATCTCTTTTACCGAGGGCGCGAAAACTAAATCCACTTTACGTTTGTTTAGCTTTTCGCAGTCCTCTTGCAAGGTCCGTGGATAACGTGCCAGATCTTCCGGGCGGTCGAACTGCATCGGGTTAACGAAAATACTGACCACCACCACATCGGCGCGGGCTTTGGCTTCGTCGACCAGTTTCATATGGCCATCGTGCAGGTTACCCATGGTTGGCACCAGCGCCACGCGCTTACCTTCCATACGCAGGCGGCGAATTTGCTGACGCAGCAGCGGCAGGGTTTCGATAATTAACACAACGTGACTCCTTAATGGAAACTGTGTTCTTCGCCCGGATAAACGCCGGACTCCACTTCAGCCATATACTGCCGCACAGCCGCGCGGATGTCGCCCGTTTCGGCGAGGAAATTTTTAGCGAATTTAGGAATGTGACCGCCGGTAATACCAAAGGCGTCGTGCATCACCAGGATCTGCCCATCGGTGACGTTACCCGCACCAATACCGATAACCGGGATCGCCAGCGCTTCGGTAATGCGTTTTGCCAGCTCAACCGGCACGCATTCCAGCACCAGCAATTGTGCACCAGCGGCTTCTAAGGCTAATGCATCGCTGAGCAGTCGATCGCCCGCTTCATCGCCGCGCCCCTGGACTTTGTAGCCGCCGAAAATATTCACTGACTGTGGCGTTAAACCTAAGTGACCACATACAGGAACCGCGCGCTCGGTCAGCATTTGTACGGTTTCTACCAACCACGCACCGCCTTCGATTTTGACCATATTGGCACCGGCACGCATAACCGTTGCGGCATTTTCAAAGGCTTGTTCCGGCGTGGCATATGCCATAAACGGCAGGTCAGCCAGCAGCAGGCAGTTTGGTGCACCGCGACGTACGGCGGCAGTGTGGTAGACGATATCGGCAACGGTTACTGGCAGAGTGGAGTCGTGGCCCTGAACGGTCATGCCCAGCGAATCACCCACCAGCATCACGTTAAGCCCTTCATCGGCAAACAGTTTAGCGAAGCTGTAGTCGTAAGCGGTGATGGTCGCGAAACGCTTTTTATCCTGCTTACATTTCTGAAGTGAAGCAATGGTGGTTGGTTTCATAACGTATCCTGATAAATGATGTCGTGTTGCCTGGCATTTTATCAGTCACATTGGTGGGGGCAATGATTTATCCGTAGCAGCACTGCCAGAAGCTGGCAGTGCTGCTACGTTATCAGGGATAGGTTACCTGGAAAGTACTGGTAGCTTTAAATTCCCCAGGTTCGATAGTAATATTCCCGTCTTGCTTTAATGTAGCCTGGAAATGAAGAGGCTGTGATGTGCCCTTACCTTGATTAGGGTAAACCCCATCGGATGTGTCATCTTCGGTTTCATAATCTTTATAAACAGAGGTCGTATCATTAGGTTTTAATGTCATTAGCGGATTTTTACTGGTTGCTAAACCTTCAATGAGTACGCCAACACCTTTGGCTGCAGTGCTTCCAGTAAGCGTATTGCCAAGCAGTAGTGTATTTTCAGTACCTACTTTTCCAGTGACAAGTTTTGTTTCAATATTACGCACACGAATACAATTCTGAAGCGAGATATCAAAGGGAACAGGTGACGCACCATTTTTAATTGCCCCAGAACTATATTCTCCCATTCTAACCGTTGAGCCATTGACTGATGGTCCGGTAAGCATGGATATAAAACATGTTGGTAAGGTTAATTTCACATTATTCAGTGTGAAATTGACATAAATGTGGTTGCTATGAGGTTTGATTTTAGTACCAGGATTGAAGGCCTTAAACGAATAAAGATAATTTGATGAGCTGGATAACTGGACTTGTTGATTAGATGTAGGGTCGAAATTAACATCTGTATAAAATTCAACAGTTATGTTGTGTAAAATACCACCAATAGCCCAAAATTTATTGTCGCTGTTTGCTCTGTTGCAACCCTTGGTTTGTAGATCGTTGTCTGTTACGGAAAAGAAAAATTCTTGGTTTGAAGGATCTCCGATATATATTCCTGGTGATTGAATATCAGTTATTGTATTGTATGCAGACCAGACATTTGATATTAACAAAGTGTAATACAGGCCAGGAACTGATGTCTTAAATAGTTTATGCCCGCCATAATCTTTACCTGAATAGACCATGGCATTTTCAATGGTTATTGGCCCAGCAATCGCTCCGCCAGATGTATTGCAGTAAAGAATACCACCACCGATACCTGTGTCCAGATATGACCAGTACAGTTTTACCCCTGTCGGGCCGAACTGCGTGGGTTTATAAAAAACCAAGTTGCTTGATGTTGATGTGTAATTAAAGGTCATCTGTGCGGCAGTGGAGGGGCCTTTAAAATTATCAACGCCTGATTTATCTCCCACAATAAAACTTGTAGTTGCGCTAACTGTATAACAACAAAAATATAGTGCCAGAAAAAGAAAATATTTGAAGAGTGTTTTCATTTTTACTCCATTGTTGCGTTTTTATTAGAGTTTGTGCTATTTTTATTAGTTATTCGTAGTAAATATCAACTAACACATGGCTCATAAGTTGACCAGATGTAACACTCAATGCAGGATCGATTTTTTGCATTCGAGTGCTAAATTTCCAGGATGAACCATTCATGTCATCCGACATCACTGGATAAATGGAACGTGAGCTGCCTGAAGCATTAAGAACATTGAATGTATTCGCCGGATCCTGGATAGAAAATATAACCACTCCTACATTACTCGCCCCTGACGAAACTTCATTGGAAAATATTTGTCGGGAACCATTAGCCATTGCACCACTTTGTGCTCTAAAGTCTATGTGTAGTTGATTTAATACATTTCCTGTTCCCTGAAATGCACAGTCTGAGACAGTGACAGTGAACTCTTTTCCACCTGGTTGATAACTTTCAGGAGTAACATTACCTGAAAAATATCCCACACCAACGACGCCAAGATCAATATTACCCTGGTTACTGATTCCGCTTTTGCAAGTGCTGTTTTTTACATTGGCAACAAGGTCGATATCCTGTCCAGCGATGGCTGGACAGGTAATGGGAAACAGTAATGACAGAAACAGAATTATTCTATTCATCAGCTTACGTTGAGTGGGATGCATATATAGTTCCTGAATCTGTCAGTCTGTTAGTTATAGGTGATAGTAAATGTTGCAGGGGCGAAAAAATCACCTGCCGTAACATTATTGACAGTTTTATCCTTATCTACCACAAGGACTGCACTCATATCAAAGTTCACAACATTAGTACCTGTTGCACCCACAATACTCTTTTCTTTCGCTTGAGGAGTAGCGCAGCTAAATTGTTTATTTTTATCTGCTCGATCTGGTGTTATGGCACCCCAGACTTCAACCACAACCGCATTTGCTTTTTCTGTGGATGTAGATGCATTGGCAAATCCATCACCATTATTGGCATTTCCTTCACATGTGCCAACTTTGGTTAATGTTATATATGCTTTCTTTCCTGGAATCCCTGCACAATCTTTAAACTGTAGTTTGAATGTTTTAATTTTGGTTTTAGCATTTATTTCAGATATATATACATCACCAAAATTAACCGTGGAGATTTTATTATTACCATCCATAAGTGTTGCTGTGCAGGTACCCATTTCCACAGTGGTAATAACAGTCAGTCCAATGCTGTCTGTTGCAGCATAAGACGGGACACTGAATAATGAGGCTACCAGAACCAGACTGCTGGATAATCCATAACGTAAATTTTTAAATGTCATCTTAATTATCCTTATTATTGATAGATGAAATTAAACGTCGCCAGAGCGCGGAAATTCCCCGGCACATCAGCGCCTTGAGATGTTTCACGTAGCGCAACAGTCATTTCAAGACCTTTGTCGGACGGTATTTCGTTTGTGTCCCAGCTTATCTTTTCCGCACTGTTGGGTTTAAGAAAAGTGGCATCATCAGCACCCCGTCTCTTGAAACCCATACCGATATAACTTGTCGTAGAATTTGTATCACCAGACAGCGGTATAATAAGCTTGGGTGAACTTGATGAGGCGTTTCCGGTCAGAGTGGTATCGATCCAGCTAATGCCACTGCTGCACCCACTGGCAACCAGTTTAAAATCAGCCTGAGATTCTGCAGTTTTATTCGCGATCTTATCCAGCCCCATTTTGGGGATTTTCAATGTGTAGTTATTATTGCCATCATTCGTGACATTATTACCAGTAAGAGTGATATTACAGGTTGTCGCTTTGACAGTAGCTGTAAACTCTACATTAATATCCGTTGCTAATACTGAGGGGGATAATAATATTCCCATCAGTGTCGCTATTTTATATGGCGTTATTTTTATCATTTGACGTCCCTTGTAGTTACTGAATCTGACACCGAATTCCATTCAGAATAATAGATTGCGCTATTTTTTCTGCTTCTGAACTTTGTTGATAATGCGCAAGGCAACTAACGGGTTTACTTTCTTCTATCCACTTAATGCTGATATTTCCCTGCTGTTCAATACCACGAACAAAAGCCTGTCCACCTTGTCCAACATTACCAATGACATTTCCTTGCTCATCATAAATATCTGCAGCAAATGGAATATTTTTACCATCACTTCGTGTGATGTTCATAATGGCTGATTGCCCTTGCACGGTTTCAAAATCAGCAAAGACGACTGACCCCTGACGCGGAACAGCTACTGCACTGGTACTTTTTAATTCAACATCGTTCTCGAGATCGTTGATATCCAGCGCGATACGGTTTTCATGATAAGGAGAAAGTGCACTGGTGACACCATACCCCCATCGATCGATAGTACTGTTGCCATAATTTATTCGCGCTCCTTGAGCACCTGGAGCCTGAACTATCGCCAGTGTATCGGAGTCGCTAAAACTGTCATTGCTGAAGGTCAGGCCGCCGCTATGCAATACAAAGCCACCGTCGGTGCTGAGAGAAACTTGACGGTTGTTATCGCTATTTGCAGAAACTGAACCTGCCAGGGTTCCCCACGGTGACTCATAGCTGGCATAACCCCCAACATAACTCAAATCTTTGCTGGCTTTATTCATCGTATAGCCAGTATTCACGCTATAACTGACGCGAGCGTTATCGCTATAGCCACTGCTACTGACGTTGAGTTGGTTATTACCCTTAAAGTCACTGCTCATCTGAGTATCAATACTCTGGAAACCTGAATTACGTTGTTCAGTGCCGAGTAGTTTTTCAATAGGAATAGTGAAACTGAGATAAATGCTATCTTCAGTGTCACCGTCTTCATTCCATGAACGCTGTGCACTGACACTGTAGCTGCCCCAGGATGCACTGTTACTGTAGCCAATAGAATAATTGCTACGATTTTGCCCTGAAGCCCAGTAATCGGACCAACTTCCGGAAAGATAAAATGAACCGTAATCTTTTTTCTCAAATTTCAACGGTTGGTTAATACTGACCGTAACCTGATTTTTCATGCGCGAGTAATTACGCATGGATTTCGGTTCAAGATCTTGTTCGGGATGTTTCACTTCATCAATTAGAGTTAGTGCATCATTAAGACCAAGATAATTCTGTGTCGAATAGCGATAGGCCGCGATATTCAGTGAAGTACTTGTTTCTTCGAATAACTTGTTCCAGGAAACACGATAACTTTGCCCCTGATATGTTTTATCATCCGGGATACGAACATTGGAGTGAGTCACATCTAAAGAAAATGCACCGACTGAGGTATTCAGGCCAAGACCTAACAAACCGGCGGTATAGTTATTATCGGTAATCTGAATACCGGTATAACCCGTCAGATAGTTATTCAGACCGTAGTAGTAGCTGGCCTGAAATAAATTAGGCTCATCCTGAATATCATCTTTTAAGACCTGACCGCCGCTAATGTCCCAGCGTCCAACGCCAGGGCGTAACATTTGAACAACCGATGAGAAAGGTTGCGAGAATGTCCGCTTTGAGCCATCGGATTCTTCGACAGTAACAATAAGATCGCTGCCGTACCCTGACGGACTCAGATCATCAATGACGAAAGCGCCTGGCGGCACAGTCGTTTCATAAATCTTATAGCCACCTTGCGTAATAGTGACTTTGGCGTTGGTATTGGCAACACCATGAATGATAGGCGCAAAACTGGCTAATGTCGGAGGCAACATGCGGCTGTCACTGTATAAGCGAATGCCTCGGATACTGACGGAATCAAAGGTTTCGCCCGTAGTATAAGACTCACCAATAATGAGTTGAGATCGCAGCGAGGCGATATCACGTTGAACATACCGATTCTTAAAATCATAATTACTGCCAGAATCGGTCATCCAGTTGTAGTTGCCTGAGGCACGCAGTCGCCATGCACCTAAATTCATCCCACCGTTAAAAGCAGCATAAATGCTGTCATTTCTTCGACCAGGGGTTTCACTATGATATCCATTGAGGTTGTATGACAACATGGCCGCATTAATGCCGTTTTCCCATAACGATGGATCAACATAGTTTTGGTAATTTTTCATTACCCAGGCTTGAGGAACGTCTATATCCAGACGTTGATCGTTAACATCATAACGAACGGAAGCCTGAGGGATAATTTCCGTCAAATTGAGGCAATTGCCGAGAGCTTCATCCCGGGCAAGCAGAACGGCTTTTTCGCTGTTTATATCGGGAGAATTAATATGAAACTGCAATAAATTTTTAAGTGTGATACAGGCTTGTGCGTTCTTTTTTCCTTCAATCTCAACAAATGTAATGCTTTGGTTAATAATAGGTTGATCGTTGACATAAACACTGACGTCGTAAACACCCGGTATAGCAGGGTTACCTTCACTATACCGGCTGAGATCAATATTTGAGGCATTCTGCCCCATCAGGAAGGTATGGTCATATTCAACGAGTTCAGCACTGAAAGCACTATTGCAATACAGCAGCGCGCAAAACGTGGCGATACGGGTCAGATGATTATGATAATTTTTAGTTGGTTTTATAGTCACGTTATGCTTCCTGCGGAATTATATCCTTGCCTGATTACAGACTGGCATTACCTTCAATGGCTCCACCAAAGTCATTAATGGCGTAAAAATGCACTTTTGCAGAATTTGCTTTGCCATTAAGGCCAGTGACTTTCATGACTTCATTACTGAATGGTGCAATCATTTTCACATCAATCGGATAGCGTTTACCGCTGGCTTCTAAATCACCACTGCTAAAAGAGACGTAGTAAGGGGTTGGATTGGCCACTCGTAATGCTGCTTTACCCTCGGAACCTGACCAGGACCATTTCAGGGCTAATGGTGCTTCAGAGGGATTTCCCTTCAATGCTTCCGGGCGATAGAACAGTTTTATACGTGTGCGAAATGCCAGTTGCAGCAGGCTTTGATTTGCTACCTTTTCGGCATCTGGTTTTGGAGGAACTTCCAGTACGTTAAACCAGAACACGCTCTCTCTGTCTTTAGGCAGCGAGGTACTGGCGGTATACACCAATTTAATTGTTTGCCCACGTTTAGCATCAATACGCGATACTGGCGGCGTGGCGGTAAAGGGGACTTTAATACTGCCAGGTTCTGCGTTGTCATCGCCAGTATCTAACCAGCTCTGAACAAGCAATGGGTTATTCCCTTTATTTTCCAGACGTACGTTGACGCTTTTTTGATCGCCTTTGTATATTACGCGAGTACCAGAAATGACGATATCCGCAATAGTCGATGAGCTAAAAGCCATACAGGTTACGAAGCATAAAGCTGCTGTATGTTTGGTGTTAAAAAACATAAACCATCCCTGACAGAGTTAATTAAGACAGGGAATAATATAAAAATAGTAATTATTAATACTATTCCCTGTATATTCATTCAATCAATTTAATTGGTGAATACTTACTGATAAGTAATGGTGTATGCAGTGTTAGTTTTTACATAACCAGCAGTTGCTGTCTGACTTGCTTCAGCACGAACGTAAGACGCTTTAAAATCATAAACTGCAGATTTTGTCGTCGCATCCATGGTTTTAGTGTACACATCGCCAGGATTGTTAATTTGAACTTGTTTGATAGTGGAACCATCAATATTGTGCAGAGCGATATTTACGCCATCAGACGGGTTGTTAATAGACATGTCGTTGTTCAGCGTTCCTTTGCTATTACCAAAGAAAACAGAACCGAAGGTCATTTTAGCTGTGCTACCTGGATTCGGGTTCGCTTTGCTACAGTCAACGGTGATGCTGAAAGGTTTAGCTTTAGCACCAACGGTATCATTCAGTACGCCGTCAGTGATTTCACCAACAGTTGCAGTTTGCAGCAGGATTAGACCATCTTTGTTACCACCGTCTACACGGGTTTCACAGGTGTTATCAACAACCAGACCGCTGATATTTAACTGACCACCGTCCATATCTGCAGAAGCAGTACCTGCAACCATTGTCAGCATAAGACCAGACAGGGCAAAACCTAATTTTTTAGACATAAAAATCCTTGAATTATATTCCATGAGTTTAACTTCAATCGGGAGTCCGCACATGGGGAGGCCCGATAGACTAGGAAGATTGGTTTGTTAATGATGAGGACTTGAATTTACCGAATGTTACATCTGCTCATCATTAGGGGGGATATTGTGCATAATAAAAATTATATATCCACTTAATTCATCTTTAAGTAAAACTAAATATCTAAAGTTGAAAAAATAGTGTATGGGGTGGGAAGGTTAAGAGGGGGGATATATTATTAATTGTGGTTGTAACTTAAAAATGCATTGATTGCAATTGTTGGGGAGTATTTTTCAGAATTTATTTATATTCAAGTGGCTATTTAATTACCACTTGTCTAATTCATCGTATTTATTTATTTGTAATAAGTTGTCTAATGTTGTTCCATCAGGAAAAACCAGCTCCGGCGCAATCTCAAACAGCGGCCACAGCATAAATCCACGATTCTTTATATCGTAGTGCGGAACGGTGAGTCGTTCGGTATTAATTGTTTCATTACCAAATAACATAATGTCGAGGTCCAGCGTGCGTGGTCCCCAGCGTTCAGCTTTGCGGACGCGACCTTGCTGCAACTCAATACGCTGTGTGTGATTGAGGAGCTCTTCAGGTGCAAGAGAGGTTTCCAGCGCCACGGCTGCGTTTAAGTAATCGGGTTGATCTTGCGGTCCTAGCGGTGGGGTGCGGTAAAACGAGGAGACGGCGAGGATATGGCTTGCGGGGATGTTGCTTAAAGCGTTCACGGCAGCATTGACCTGCTCCAGCGGAGAGGCCAGATTGCTGCCTATGGCAATATACGCCACCGTCATGCGGTACCCTCGCGACGCGGCGCGCGTTTGCGTGGACGGCGAGTACGGCGGCGCGGTGTTGGATCTTCATCCAGCTCGTTGAGCATCCCTTTTTGATCGGGTGGCGCAGAAACCTGGAACTCACCCCACCATTTCGCCAGACGTTGCAGCTCGGCGTTGCGTTCCACTTCAGCACGCAGAGCCAGCAGGTCGTAGGCGGCGCGGAATTTCGGATGCTCCAGCAGTTTCCATGCACGTTTGCCCTGACGACGGGACATACGCAGCTGCAACTGCCAGATATCGCGAGTTAGCGTAGTCAGACGTTTCGGGATCGCCAGTGAACGGCAGGCTTCGTCCAGCACATCGTTCATCGCCAGCGCGAAGGCGTCGTGATAGGTCAGGCCGCTTTCCTGAGCAATTTTCTGTGCTGTTTCCAGCAGTGGATACCAGAACATGGCGGCAAACAAAAACGCCGGGTTAACGCGCATATCGTTATGAATACGCGTATCGGTATTCTTCAGTACCTGCTCAATGATCCGCTCCATTGGGCTGTCGCCATTTTCCGTGAAGTAACGGGTAATGGTCGGGAACAGCGGCTGGAACAGATTATATTCACACAGCAGTTTATAGGTTTCGTAACCGTAGCCCGCTTGCAACAGTTTAAGAGACTCTTCAAACAGGCGTGCTGGCGGAATATCGTTGAGCAGAGTAGCAAGGCGTGGGATCGGCTCGGCGGTTTCTGGGCTGATGCGCATCCCCAGTTTCGCGGCAAAACGTACTGCGCGCAGCATACGTACCGGATCTTCACGGTAGCGCGTTTCCGGGTTACCAATCAGGCGGATTACACCGTCTTTCAGATCCTGCATGCCACCAACGTAATCACGGACGGTAAAATCCGCGACGCTGTAATACAGACTATTAATAGTGAAATCGCGGCGCTGGGCGTCTTCTTCGATGGAACCGAAAATGTTGTCGCGTAGCAACATGCCGTTTTGCCCGCGCTGAGAAGTCGTGCGGTCGCTGACGTTGCCTTCGTGGTGACCACGGAAGGTGGCGACTTCGATAATTTCCGGGCCAAACATCACATGAGCCAGACGGAAACGGCGACCTACCAGGCGGCAATTACGGAACAGTTTGCGCACTTGCTCAGGCGTGGCGTTGGTGGTCACGTCAAAATCTTTCGGCTTTTTGCCAAGTAACAGGTCGCGTACGCCGCCGCCAACCAGCCAGGCTTCGTATCCCGCTTTATTGAGCCTGTACATTACCTTCAGGGCATTTTCACTGATATCTTTGCGGGAAATAGCATGCTGCTCGCGCGGGATCACCGTCACCTGTGGACGGGCGACTGCCTGTTCAGCTTCGCTCTCCTCGCGGCTCAACACCTTGCGGCAAAAATTAGCGACTCGGGTAAAAATAATACACCTCGGTAGTGTCAAACATCATTCAGGACAAAAAAATAGCGGCTAATCATAGCTCAGCATGACGCATTTGAGAATGTTGAATTTACAATTGCCGACTCTGGCACGGCGGTCAGCGTCCAGTTTTTGACGGCTGACTGAAGGATTTGCTCTACGCTGTAATCCTGCCAGTGCGCTTCTGCCTGCTGACCCAGAAAATGAAGTGCCGCGATTAACACCGGGCGCGGATCGCCTTTCGGTAACGCAGGCGCATGATTCTGCTTGGAAAGTTTAGCGCCTTGTGCGTTTAGCGCCAGCGGTAAATGAATGTAATCTGGCACCCGCCAGCCAAAAAGCTGGTACAGCGAGATTTGCCGCACTGTCGGTTCAATTAAATCTGCCCCACGAACAATTTCTGTGACGCCCTGGAAGTGATCATCGACCACCACCGCCAGGTTATAGGCAAACAAACCATCACGACGATGAATAATAAAATCTTCTCGTGCCAGTTTTTCGTCGGCGTGAATAATTCCGCGTAGTTGATCAGTAAACTGCATGACCGGATACAACTGCCGAATACGCACAGCCGCGTTGTCTGGTCCATGATGCAATGCTCGGCAATGACCGTCGTAAATACCGCCAATGCTTTGAATACGCGCACGCGTGCAGGTGCAGTAATAACTTAGTCCTTGCTCATGTAACCAGGCGAGTGCTTCGCGATAGGCGTCGTGACGTTGCGATTGCCAAAGAACATCGCCGTCCCATTGCAGGCCGTAATGTTCCAGCTGGCGCAGGATAGTTTCTGCGGCACCGGGAACTTCACGAGGCGGGTCGATATCTTCAATGCGTACCAGCCAGCGACCTTGCCGGGCGCGAGCCTGCAAATAGCTGCCAAGCGCGGCAATCAGAGAACCAAAATGAAGCTCGCCGGAAGGAGAGGGGGCGAAGCGACCAATATACTGTGTGTCTGTCATCTCTTTGAACAAAAAATAAGGCGGGAGTATTTCCCGCCTGTGGTAAACGTGATGGAACGGCTGTAATTAGCCAGCCATCTGTTTTTCGCGAATTTCAGCCAGCGTTTTGCAGTCGATGCACAGATCGGCTGTCGGGCGCGCTTCCAGACGACGAATACCAATTTCAACACCGCAAGATTCGCAGTAGCCGAAATCTTCGTCTTCCACTTTTTTCAGCGTCTTCTCGATCTTTTTGATCAGCTTACGCTCGCGATCGCGGTTACGCAGTTCGAGGCTGAACTCTTCTTCCTGGGCTGCACGGTCTACCGGGTCCGGGAAGTTGGCTGCTTCATCCTGCATATGTGTAACGGTGCGATCGACTTCATCCCTGAGTTGATTACGCCATGCTTCCAGAATACGACGGAAGTGCGCCAGCTGGGCTTCGTTCATATACTCTTCGCCCGGCTTCTCCTGATATGGCTCCACCCCAGCGATGGCGAGAATACTCAGGGACGATGTTTTACGGTTTTGCCCTTCTTGCATGTTGCTTCTCCTTAACACGCACTATCGATCCCCATGTTCGGGGGAAAAATGAGGCCGCTATAAATAGCAGATGCTTTTCCGGATAGCAATTATCTAAACGTAACACTTGACAACTGTGTGAGGAAAAGCGTATTTGCGCACGCGACCAGAATGTAAATTAACCAGTTACTTACACTACTACAATGTAACAGGCAGTGATTTTTTAAGAGCCATACCTTCAGCAGAAAGTTCCGCTTTATAAGCCAGAATTTCTACTCCCCTCTGTTGTGCTTCTGACAATAGTTGCGCGTATTTCTCATCGATGTGGCGCGCGGGTGAAAACCGTGTAATGGCTGAATGCAGTACAGCGAAAAAAATCACCGCACGTTGGCCTTCAGCCGCTACGCTCATCAACTCCCGAAGGTGTTTCTGCCCACGTTGGGTAACGGCATCGGGAAAGTAACCTTGCTCATTTTCCGCTAACGTAACCGATTTCACTTCAATATAGCAGTCAGGTCGAAACCTCGCCTGTAACATGAGGTCAATACGACTGCGCTCGGCACCGTATTTTACTTCGCTTTTCAGCGAGCTATAGCCTGATAGCTCCGAAATTTCCCCATTAAGGATAGCCTCTTTCGTCAATCTATTCGCCCAAAGCGTATTAACGCAAATAAATGCGCCGCTTTGGCTTTGGGTTAATTCCCAGGTGTGCGGGTATTTCCGTTTTGTATTGTCGGAAGTCGAATACCAGACGGTATCGCCAGGCGTTGCACAACCGGTCATCGCGCCAGTGTTGGGGCAGTGTAGCGTCAATTCACGACCATCAGGTGTGATCACATCGGCTAAAAAGCGTTTATAACGCTGAATTAGCGTGGCGCGCTGTAAAGGAGGAGAAAATTCCATTATGACAATCCTTGTTATTGCGTCAGCGTCCAGCGTTTGAGCGGTGTGTAACGTGTACGCCCACGGGCAAACGAGGAAGCATAAAGAGTGAACTCCTTCACCTCATATGACCAGTTAAAACCAGGCGGTGGGATTGTTACCGCCTCGCTGGCGTCGCGCAATAAGGTGATATGCGGATGAAACGGTCGATTGCTTTGAAAACAACCACTGCGTGCTGCCTGCGAACGAAGCATATTCGCCAGTTGGATTAAGCCGCGCGGCGGCTGGCGCATACCCAACCATATCACGCGTGAACGCAGCCACTGACCTGCGTCATCAAGCGTGAGTGTAAAACCGGGTTGACGAATTCGCCCGGCCAGCAGTGAGAGCGCCTTCTCTTTGTCTGCGCTTACTTCGCCTAAAAACGCCAACGTCAGATGCAAATTCTCAGCAGCAACCGGGCGACCCGCTTCAGGTGGAAACTGTGCGGCGCGCCAGTGAATAATCTGTTCGCGGATTTCAGCAGGTAGGTCAATGGCAAAGAACAGCCGTTGCGGTTCAGACATGTCAGGCACTCGGTTATGAATTACCGCGATGCTACAATGTGGCGCGAAGAATGTTAACCCTCTGGAGCGTTTTGTGTCGTCGTTACCCGTTGCAGCCGTCTTACCTGAATTACTTGCCGCCCTCGATTATGCGCCGCAGGTGTTATTAAGTGCGCCGACCGGAGCCGGAAAATCGACCTGGCTACCGCTGCAACTGCTGGCGCATTCAGGGATTCACGGGAAAATCATCCTGCTGGAGCCACGTCGACTGGCGGCGCGTAACGTTGCGCAACGCCTGGCGGAGCTGCTGAACGAAAAGCCTGGCGACACAGTTGGCTACCGGATGCGTGCGCAAAACTGCGTCGGGCCGAATACTCGTCTGGAAGTGGTCACCGAAGGCGTGTTGACGCGCATGATCCAGCGCGACCCGGAACTGAACGGCGTGGGGCTGGTGATCCTCGATGAATTTCATGAACGCAGTTTGCAGGCGGATTTGGCGCTGGCGTTGTTACTCGATGTGCAACAAGGTCTGCGCGATGACTTAAAGCTGCTAATTATGTCGGCTACGCTGGATAACGATCGCTTGCAGCAGATGCTGCCAGAAGCGCCCGTTGTTGTTTCCGAAGGGCGCTCGTATCCGGTGGAACGCCGCTATTTGCCGTTGCCTGCGCACCAACGCTTTGACGAAGCAGTAGCTGCCGCTACCGCCGAATTGCTGCGCCAGGAAACTGGGTCATTACTGTTATTTTTACCTGGCGTCGGAGAAATTCAGCGCGTGCAGGAACAACTGGCGTCACGCATCGGCAGTGATGTGTTGCTCTGCCCACTGTATGGCGCGTTGTCGCTGAACGATCAGCGAAAAGCTATCCTCCCTGCGCCGCAAGGAATGCGCAAAGTGGTGCTGGCGACCAACATCGCTGAAACCAGTCTAACCATCGAAGGTATCCGTCTGGTGGTGGATTGCGCCCAGGAAAGGGTAGCGCGCTTTGATCCGCGTACGGGTCTTACTCGGTTGATCACTCAGCGCGTTAGTCAGGCGTCGATGACGCAACGTGCCGGGCGTGCCGGGCGTCTGGAGCCGGGTATTTGCCTGCATTTAATCGCTAAAGAGCAGGCGGAACGCGCCGCAGCGCAAAGTGAACCGGAGATCTTACAAAGCGATCTCTCCGGTTTGTTGATGGAATTACTGCAATGGGGATGTAGCGATCCGGCACAGATGAACTGGCTGGATCACCCGCCAGCGGTGAATCTACAGGCGGCGAAACGTCTGTTACACATGCTGGGGGCGCTGGACGGTGAACGGCTTAGTGCGCAAGGGCAAAAAATGGCGGCGCTGGGTAACGATCCGCGTTTAGCGGCAATGCTGGTGAGCGCGAAGAGCGACGATGAAGCGGCTACCGCCGCAAAAATTGCCGCCATACTCGAAGAACCGCCACGGATGGGGAATGGCGATCTTGGCGTGGCGTTCTCGCGTAATCAACCAGCCTGGCAGCAACGTAGTCAGCAACTGTTGAAACGCTTAAACGTTCGCGGCGGTGAGGAGGACAGTTCGCTTATTGCGCCGCTACTCACCCGAGCGTTTGCCGATCGTATTGCTCGTCGGCGTGGGCAAGATGGTCGCTATCAACTGGCGAACGGCATGGGGGCGATGCTGGATGCCGACGACGCGTTAAACCGCCACGAATGGCTGATCGCACCGTTATTATTGCAGGGCAGCGCCTCGCCGGATGCGCGGATTTTGCTGGCGCTGCCGGTCGATATTGATGAGTTAGTACATCGCTGCCCGCAGCTATTACGGCAGTCTGACACCGTAGAATGGGATGATGCGCAAGGTACTCTGAAGGCCTGGCGTCGGTTGCAGATTGGTCAGCTCACAGTAAAAGTACAGCCGCTGGCGAAACCGTCGGAAGATGAATTACATCATGCAATGCTTAATGGTATTCGCGATAAAGGTCTAAGCGTACTTAACTGGACGCCGGAAGCGGAACAACTACGCTTGCGTTTGCTGTGTGCCGCAAAGTGGTTACCAGAGTATGACTGGCCAGCGGTCGATGACGCGAGTTTATTGGCGACGCTTGAAACGTGGTTGTTGCCGCATATGAGCGGTGTACATTCGCTACGTGGCCTGAAATCAGTCGATATTTACCAGGCGCTGCATGGATTACTCGATTGGGGAATGCAGCAACGTCTGGTGAGTTCCCTGCCTGCGCATTACACTGTGCCGACGGGAAGTCGGATCGCCATTCGTTATCATGAAGATAACCCGCCTGCGCTGGCAGTAAGAATGCAGGAGATGTTTGGCGAAGCCACCAATCCGACAATCGCCCAGGGGCGTGTGCCGCTGGTGCTGGAGTTACTTTCACCCGCCCAAAGGCCGCTGCAAATCACGCGTGATTTGGGGGCCTTCTGGAAAGGGGCGTATCGTGAGGTGCAAAAGGAGATGAAAGGGCGTTATCCCAAACACGTCTGGCCGGACGACCCGGCGAATACCGCACCAACGCGGCGGACGAAAAAGTATTCGTAAGGTTGGTAAACGGGCATAGGGGCAATGTGCGCGCTGATGCCCTCACCCCGGCCCTCTCCCATAGGGAGAGGGAGAAAAGCATTTTGAGAGATATCTTCTTCTGTATTGCAACAGAAGAACAGAAAATCGGGCTTTTGCGCCTGAATATTGCGGAGAAAAAGCATGGCCGGGAATGACCGCGAGCCAATTGGACGCAAAGGGAAACCGACGCGTCCAGTCAAACAAAAGGTAAGCCGTCGTCGTTACGAAGACGACGATGATTACGACGATTATGATGACTATGAGGACGAAGAACCGATGCCGCGCAAAGGAAAGGGCAAAGGAAAAGGGCGTAAGCCTCGTGGCAAACGCGGCTGGTTATGGCTGCTGCTAAAACTGGCTATCGTTTTTGCCGTGCTGATCGCCATTTACGGCGTTTATCTCGATCAAAAAATTCGTAGCCGTATTGATGGCAAGGTCTGGCAGTTGCCAGCAGCGGTCTATGGCCGAATGGTTAACCTTGAACCAGATATGACCATCAGCAAGAACGAGATGGTGAAACTGCTGGAGGCGACCCAGTATCGTCAGGTGTCGAAGATGACCCGTCCTGGCGAATTTACCGTGCAGGCCAACAGCATTGAGATGATCCGCCGTCCGTTTGATTTCCCGGACAGTAAAGAAGGGCAGGTGCGTGCGCGTCTGACTTTTGATGGTGATCATCTGGCGACCATCGTCAATATGGAGAACAACCGTCAGTTCGGTTTCTTCCGTCTTGATCCGCGCCTGATCACCATGATCTCCTCGCCAAACGGCGAGCAGCGTCTGTTTGTGCCGCGCAGTGGTTTCCCGGACTTGCTGGTAGATACCTTGCTGGCGACAGAAGACCGTCATTTCTACGAGCATGATGGCATCAGCCTCTACTCCATTGGACGTGCGGTGCTGGCGAACCTGACAGCCGGACGCACGGTGCAGGGGGCGAGTACACTGACGCAACAGTTAGTGAAAAACCTGTTCCTCTCCAGCGAACGTTCTTACTGGCGTAAAGCGAACGAAGCCTATATGGCGTTGATCATGGATGCGCGTTACAGCAAAGATCGCATTCTTGAGCTGTATATGAACGAGGTGTATCTCGGTCAGAGCGGCGACAACGAAATTCGTGGCTTCCCGCTGGCGAGCCTGTACTACTTTGGTCGCCCGGTAGAAGAGTTGAGCCTTGACCAGCAGGCGCTGTTAGTTGGCATGGTGAAAGGCGCGTCGATCTACAACCCGTGGCGTAATCCGAAACTGGCGCTGGAGCGACGTAACCTGGTGCTGCGTTTGCTGCAACAACAGCAGATTATCGACGGCGAACTGTATGAAATGCTGAGTGCGCGACCGCTGGGCGTACAGCCACGCGGCGGAGTAATCTCTCCGCAGCCAGCCTTTATGCAGCTGGTGCGTCAGGAGTTGCAGGCGAAACTGGGCGATAAGGTGAAAGATCTCTCTGGTGTGAAGATCTTCACTACTTTTGACTCAGTGGCCCAGGATGCGGCAGAAAAAGCTGCCGTAGAAGGCATTCCTGCACTGAAGAAACAGCGTAAGTTGAGCGATCTGGAAACGGCGATTGTCGTCGTTGATCGCTTTAGTGGCGAAGTCCGTGCGATGGTCGGGGGGGCTGAACCGCAGTTTGCGGGCTACAACCGTGCGATGCAGGCACGTCGTTCGATTGGTTCACTGGCAAAACCAGCGACTTATCTTACGGCGTTAAGCCAGCCGAAAATCTATCGTCTGAATACGTGGATTGCCGATGCGCCAATCGCGCTGCGTCAGCCGAACGGTCAGGTCTGGTCACCGCAGAACGATGATCGTCGCTATAGCGAAAGCGGCAGAGTGATGCTGGTGGATGCGTTGACCCGTTCGATGAACGTGCCGACGGTGAATCTGGGGATGGCGCTGGGGCTGCCTGCGGTTACGGAGACCTGGATCAAACTGGGCGTGCCGAAAGACCAGTTGAATCCAGTTCCGGCAATGTTGCTGGGAGCGCTGAACTTAACGCCAATCGAAGTGGCGCAGGCGTTCCAGACTATCGCCAGCGGTGGTAACCGCGCGCCGCTTTCTGCACTGCGTTCGGTAATCGCGGAAGATGGTAAGGTGCTGTATCAGAGCTTCCCGCAGGCGGAACGCGCAGTTCCGGCGCAGGCGGCGTATCTGACGCTGTGGACCATGCAGCAAGTGGTGCAACGTGGTACAGGGCGTCAGCTTGGGGCGAAATATCCGAACCTGCATCTGGCAGGGAAAACGGGTACTACCAACAACAACGTTGATACCTGGTTTGCGGGCATTGATGGCAGCACGGTGACCATCACCTGGGTAGGCCGCGATAACAACCAGCCGACTAAGCTGTACGGTGCCAGCGGGGCGATGTCGATTTACCAGCGTTATCTGGCTAATCAGACACCAACGCCGCTGAATCTTGTACCGCCGGAAGATATCGTGGATATGGGCGTGGATTACGACGGTAACTTTGTTTGCAGCGGTGGTATGCGTACTTTGCCGGTCTGGACCAGCGATCCGCAATCGCTGTGCCAGCAGAGTGAGGTACAGCAGCAGCCGTCAGGCAATCCGTTTGATCAGTCTTCACAGCCGCAACAGCAACCTGCTCAACAGCAGCAGAAAGACAGCGACGGCGTGGCAGGCTGGATCAAGGATATGTTTGGTAGTAATTAACGTCTAAACGTGAAATACCGGATGGCGAGTTGCCATCCGGTAAAATAACATCCCACCCAAAGTATTAACCCTTTCTTTTCATCTGGTTGTTTATTAACCCTTCAGGAACGCTCAGATTGCGTACCGCTTGCGAACCCGCCAGCGTTTCGAATATTATCTTATCTTTATAATAATCATTCTCGTTTACGTTATCATTCACTTTACATCAGAGATATACCAATGGCGCGTTCCAAAACTGCTCAGCCAAAACACTCACTGCGTAAAATCGCAGTTGTAGTAGCCACAGCGGTTAGCGGCATGTCTGTTTATGCACAGGCAGCGGTTGAACCGAAAGAAGACACTATCACCGTTACCGCTGCACCTGCGCCGCAAGAAAGCGCATGGGGTCCGGCTGCAACTATTGCGGCGCGACAATCCGCCACCGGTACCAAAACAGATACGCCGATTCAAAAAGTGCCACAGTCTATTTCTGTTGTGACTGCTGAAGAGATGGCGCTGCACCAGCCGAAGTCAGTAAAAGAAGCGCTCAGTTACACGCCGGGTGTCTCAGTGGGTACGCGTGGTGCATCCAACACCTATGACCACCTGATCATTCGTGGTTTTGCTGCGGAAGGCCAAAGTCAGAACAACTATCTGAATGGCCTGAAGATGCAGGGCAACTTCTATAACGATGCGGTTATCGACCCGTATATGCTGGAGCGCGCTGAAATCATGCGTGGCCCGGTATCTGTGCTTTATGGGAAAAGCAGCCCAGGCGGCCTGTTGAACATGGTCAGCAAGCGCCCGACCACCGAACCGTTGAAAGAAGTGCAGTTTAAAGCCGGGACTGACAGCCTGTTCCAGACCGGTTTTGACTTTAGCGATGCGCTGGATGATGACGGCGTTTACTCTTATCGTCTGACCGGTCTTGCGCGCTCTGCCAATGCCCAGCAAAAGGGGGCGGAAGAGCAGCGTTATGCCATTGCACCGGCGTTCACCTGGCGTCCGGATGATAAAACCAATTTCACTTTCCTTTCTTACTTCCAGAATGAACCGGAAACTGGTTATTACGGCTGGTTGCCGAAAGAGGGAACCGTTGAGCCGCTGCCGAACGGTAAGCGTCTGCCGACAGACTTTAATGAAGGGGCGAAGAACAACACCTATTCTCGTAATGAGAAGATGATTGGCTACAGCTTCGACCACGAATTTAATGACACCTTTACTGTGCGCCAGAACCTGCGCTTTGCTGAAAACAAAACCTCGCAAAACAGCGTTTATGGTTACGGCGTCTGCTCCGATCCGGCGAATGCTTACAGCCAACAGTGTGCAGCTTTAGCGCCAGCGGATAAAGGCCATTATCTGGCGCGCAAATACGTCGTTGATGATGAGAAGCTGCAAAACTTCTCTGTTGATACCCAGTTGCAAAGCAAATTCGCCACTGGCGATATCGACCATACCCTGCTGACCGGTGTCGACTTTATGCGTATGCGTAATGACATCAACGCCTGGTTTGGTTACGACGACTCTGTGCCACTGCTCGATCTGTACAATCCGGTGAATACCGATTTCGATTTCAATGCGAAAGATCCGGCAAACTCCGGCCCGTACCGTATTCTGAATAAGCAGAAGCAAACGGGTATTTACGTTCAGGATCAGGCGCAGTGGGATAAAGTGCTGGTCACTCTGGGCGGTCGTTACGACTGGGCAGATCAAGAATCTCTTAACCGCGTAGCGGGAACGACAGACAAGCGTGATGACAAACAGTTCACCTGGCGTGGTGGCGTTAACTACCTGTTTGATAACGGCGTAACACCGTACTTCAGCTATAGCGAATCGTTTGAACCTTCTTCACAGGTCGGGAAGGATGGTAATATTTTCGCACCGTCTAAAGGTAAGCAGTACGAAGTCGGCGTGAAATACGTACCGGAAGATCGCCCAATTGTGGTGACTGGCGCGCTGTATAATCTCACCAAAACCAACAACCTGATGGCGGATCCTGAGGGTTCCTTCTTCTCGGTTGAAGGTGGCGAGATCCGTGCGCGTGGCGTTGAGATCGAAGCAAAAGCGGCGCTGTCGGCGAGTGTTAACGTAGTCGGTTCTTATACTTACACCGATGCAGAATACACCACCGATACTACCTATAAAGGCAATACACCTGCGCAGGTGCCAAAACACATGGCTTCTCTGTGGGCTGATTACACCTTCTTTGACGGTCCACTTTCAGGTCTGACGCTGGGTACTGGCGGTCGTTATACTGGCTCCAGCTACGGCGATCCGGCGAACTCCTTTAAAGTGGGAAGTTATACGGTCGTGGATGCGTTAGTGCGTTATGATCTGGCGCGAGTCGGCATGGCGGGCTCCAACGTAGCGCTGCATGTTAACAACCTGTTCGATCGTGAATACGTCGCCAGCTGCTTTAACACCTATGGCTGCTTCTGGGGCGCAGAACGTCAGGTCGTTGCAACCGCAACCTTCCGTTTCTAATTTTCTCTTTGGGGCACGGATTTCCGTGCCCGCTTCACAAGTTGGCTGTTATGCAGGAATACACGAATCATTCCGATACCACTTTTGCACTGCGTAATATCTCCTTTCGTGTGCCAGGGCGCACGCTTTTGCATCCGCTGTCGTTAACCTTTCCTGCCGGAAAAGTGACCGGTCTGATTGGTCACAACGGTTCTGGTAAATCCACTCTGCTCAAAATGCTTGGTCGTCATCAGCCGCCGTCGGAAGGTGAGATTCTTCTTGATGCCCAGCCGTTGGAAAGCTGGAGCAGCAAAGCGTTCGCCCGCAAAGTGGCTTATTTGCCGCAGCAGCTTCCTCCGGCAGAAGGGATGACCGTGCGTGAACTGGTGGCGATTGGTCGTTACCCGTGGCATGGCGCGCTGGGGCGCTTTGGCGCGGCTGATCGCGAAAAGGTCGAAGAGGCGATTTCGCTGGTTGGCTTAAAACCGCTGGCGCATCGGCTGGTCGATAGTCTCTCTGGCGGCGAACGTCAGCGGGCGTGGATCGCCATGCTGGTGGCGCAGGATAGCCGTTGCCTGCTGCTGGATGAACCGACCTCGGCGCTGGATATCGCCCACCAGGTTGACGTGCTGGCGCTGGTGCACCGTTTAAGTCAGGAACGTGGCCTGACGGTCATTGCCGTGCTGCACGATATTAATATGGCTGCGCGCTACTGTGATTATCTGGTCGCCCTGCGCGGCGGTGAAATGATTGCTCAGGGAACGCCTGCGGAAATTATGCGTGGCGAAACCCTCGAAATGATTTATGGCATCCCGATGGGGATTTTGCCGCATCCGGCGGGTGCTGCACCTGTGAGTTTTGTTTATTGATGAGCGGTTTACCTCTTATTTCGCGCCGTCGACTGTTAACGGCGATGGCGCTTTCTCCGTTGCTATGGCAGATGAATACCGCCCGTGCGGCGGCTATTGATCCACATCGCGTTGTGGCGCTGGAGTGGTTGCCGGTGGAATTACTGCTGGCGCTCGGCATCGTACCTTACGGCGTGGCGGACACCATTAACTATCGCCTGTGGGTCAGCGAACCACCATTACCTGAATCGGTGATTGACGTTGGTTTGCGCACAGAACCTAACCTTGAACTGCTGACCGAAATGAAACCATCGTTTATGGTCTGGTCGGCGGGATATGGCCCTTCGCCAGAAATGCTGGCACGCATTGCGCCGGGACGTGGATTTAACTTCAGCGACGGAAAACAGCCGCTGGTGATGGCGCGTAAATCGCTGACGGAAATGGCGGATTTACTTAATCTGCAAAGCGCAGCAGAAACGCATTTAGCGCAATATGAAGACTTTATCCGCAGCATGAAACCCCGCTTTGTGAAGCGTGGAGCGCGCCCGTTATTGCTGACGTCGCTTCTTGATCCGCGCCATATGCTGGTCTTCGGTCCAAACAGCCTGTTCCAGGAAATCCTCGATGAATACGGCATTGTGAATGCCTGGCAGGGAGAAACTAACTTCTGGGGCAGTACCGCCGTCAGTATCGATCGTCTGGCAGCGTATAAAGACGTTGATGTGCTCTGTTTTGATCATGACAACAGCAAGGAGATGGACGCGCTAATGGCAACCCCGCTGTGGCAGGCCATGCCGTTTGTCCGCGCCGGACGTTTTCAGCGCGTTCCGGCAGTCTGGTTCTATGGCGCGACGCTTTCGGCAATGCACTTTGTGCGTATTCTGGATAACGCCATCGGAGGTAAAGCGTGAGTAAACGTATTGCGCTTTTCCCGGCGTTATTGCTGGCGCTGCTGGTGATTGTCGCAGCGGCGCTCACCTGGATGAACTTTTCGCAAGCGCTGCCGCGTAGCCAGTGGGCGCAGGCTGCATGGTCGCCGGATATCGATGTCATCGAGCAGATGATTTTTCACTACAGCTTGTTGCCGCGTCTGGCGATTTCGCTGCTGGTGGGCGCGGGCCTGGGGCTGGTGGGCGTGCTGTTTCAGCAAGTGCTGCGTAACCCGCTGGCGGAACCGACGACGTTGGGCGTTGCTACAGGCGCGCAACTGGGGATTACCGTCACTACGCTCTGGGCGATCCCCGGTGCGATGGCGAGCCAGTTTGCTGCGCTGGCGGGCGCTTGTGTCGTTGGCTTAATCGTTTTTGGCGTCGCGTGGGGGAAACGGCTTTCGCCGGTAACGCTGATCCTCGCGGGGCTGGTGGTGAGCCTTTATTGCGGGGCAATCAATCAGTTACTGGTCATCTTCCATCACGACCAGCTGCAAAGCATGTTCCTGTGGAGCACCGGAACGCTGACGCAAACCGACTGGGGCGGCGTTGAGCGTTTATGGCCGCAGCTGCTGGGCGGCGTGATGCTGACGTTACTGCTACTTCGCCCGTTAACCCTGATGGGGCTTGATGATGGCGTGGCGCGCAATCTCGGGCTGGCCTTGTCGCTGGCGCGTCTGGCTGCGCTGTCGCTGGCGATAGTCATCAGTGCGTTGCTGGTGAACGCGGTGGGGATTATCGGCTTTATCGGTTTGTTCGCGCCGTTGCTGGCGAAAATGCTGGGCGCGCGGCGTCTGCTGCCACGATTGATGCTGGCGTCGCTGATTGGTGCGTTAATTCTGTGGCTTTCTGATCAAATCATCCTCTGGCTGACTCGCGTGTGGATGGAAGTTTCTACCGGTTCGGTCACTGCGCTCATCGGTGCGCCGCTGCTACTGTGGCTGCTGCCGCGTTTACGCAGCATTAGCGCGCCGGATATGAAGGTCAACGATCGTGTCGCGACTGAACGCCAACACGTGCTGGCGTTTGCCCTCGCGGGCGGCGTGCTGCTGTTGATGGCTGTGGTGGTGGCGCTGTCGTTTGGTCGTGATGCGCACGGCTGGACGTGGGCGAGCGGGGCGTTGCTCGAGGATTTGATGCCCTGGCGCTGGCCGCGAATTATGGCGGCGTTGTTTGCGGGCGTTATGCTGGCGGTGGCGGGCTGTATTATTCAGCGGCTGACCGGAAACCCGATGGCAAGCCCGGAAGTGCTGGGGATTAGCTCCGGCGCGGCGTTTGGCGTGGTGTTAATGCTGTTTCTGGTGCCGGGTAATGCCTTTGGCTGGCTGTTACCCGCGGGAAGTCTCGGGGCTGCGGTGACGCTGTTGATCATTATGATCGCCGCCGGACGCGGCGGATTTTCCCCACACCGGATGTTACTGGCGGGGATGGCTTTAAGTACCGCGTTCACCATGCTTTTGATGATGTTGCAGGCAAGTGGTGACCCGCGAATGGCGCAAGTGTTGACCTGGATTTCCGGTTCGACCTACAACGCGACAGATGCGCAGGTATGGCGTACCGGAATTGTGATGGTGATTTTGCTGGCGATTACCCCGCTGTGTCGCCGCTGGCTGACCATTTTACCGCTGGGCGGTGATACCGCGCGAGCCGTGGGGATGGCGCTGGCGCCGACGCGAATTGCGCTGCTGCTGTTAGCGGCTTGCCTGACGGCGACCGCGACAATGACCATCGGGCCGTTGAGTTTTGTTGGTCTGATGGCACCGCATATCGCGCGGATGATGGGCTTTCGACGGACGATGCCGCACATCGTGATTTCAGCGCTGGTGGGGGGATTACTGCTGGTGTTCGCTGACTGGTGTGGACGGATGGTGCTGTTTCCATTCCAGATCCCGGCGGGTCTGCTGTCGACGTTTATCGGCGCACCGTATTTTATTTATTTGCTGAGAAAGCAGAGCCGTTAATTTTTCCATATAACGGCGCTGAACCCCAGGTCGGATAAGGCGTTCATGCCACATCCGACAAACAATGCCCGATGCGACGCTGGCGCGTCTTATCGGGCCTACAAACGGTCCTGCACTCCAGGTCGGATAAGGCGTCCATGCCGCATTCGGCAAACAATGCCCGATGCGACGCTGACGCGTCTTATCGGGCCTACAAACGGCCCTGAACTCCAGGTCGGATAAGGCGTTCACGCCGCATCCGACAAACCATGCCCGATGCAACGCTGGCGCGTCTTATCGGGCCTACAAACGGCCCCGAACCGTAGGTCGGATAAGGCGTTCACGCCGCATCCGACAACCGATGCCCGATGCGACGCTGGTGCGCCTTATCGGGCCTACAAACGGCCCTGAACTCCAGGTCGGATAAGGCGTTTACGCCGCATCCGACAAACCATGCTGGATCACAACTTCGCAAACACCCGGCGTGCAGCATCGATGGTGTTATTGATATCTTTCATGCTGTGCGCCACGGACATAAAGCCCGCTTCAAACGCTGACGGTGCCAGGTAAACACCTTCGTCCAGCATCATATGGAAGAAACGCTTAAAGCGTTCCACGTCACAGGACATCACATCCTGGTAGCATGTTACGGACTCGGCGTCGGTAAAGAAAATACCGAACATGCCGCCAACGTGGTTAACAACCAGCGGAATTCCCGCTTCTTCCGCCGCTTCCAGCAGACCTTCTGCCAGACGTGTTGTCAGCTCATCCAGTGTCTCGTGAACGCCCGGCTGCGCGACTTCATTCAGACAGGCGAAACCGGCGGCCATCGCAATCGGGTTACCGGAAAGCGTACCCGCCTGATACACCGGACCAGTCGGAGCCAGCGCATCCATCACATCACGACGACCGCCGAAGGCACCTACCGGCATTCCACCACCGATGATTTTGCCCAGACAGGTGAGATCTGGCACCACGCCGTAATAATCCTGTGCGCCAGCTAGCGCTACGCGGAAACCGGTCATCACTTCATCAATGATCAGCAACGCGCCAAATTCGTCGCACAGCGCGCGCAGACCTGGCAGGAACTCTGGCAGCGGTGGAACACAGTTCATATTGCCTGCCACCGGCTCGACGATAATACAGGCAATCTCTTGCGGGTACTGTTCGAACGCGGCGCGTACAGAGGCCAGATCGTTATAAGTACAGGTTAAGGTATGTTTGGCGAAATCTGCCGGAACGCCCGGTGAGTTTGGCTGCCCTAAAGTGAGTGCGCCAGAACCGGCTTTCACCAGCAGGCAGTCAGCATGACCGTGGTAGCAACCTTCGAATTTGATGATCTTGTCACGGCCAGTAAAACCACGGGCCAGGCGGATGGCGCTCATTGTCGCTTCGGTGCCGGAGTTCACCATGCGCACCATATCCATCGTTGGCACCAGTTCGGTCACCAGTTGCGCCATTTTCACTTCCATTTCGGTCGGCGCACCAAAGCTCAGACCGCGCTCGGCGGCTTCAATCACTGCGTTACGGATCGCCGGATGGTTATGGCCCAGCACCATCGGCCCCCAGGAACCGACATAATCGATATACGCTTTGCCATCAACATCATACAGATAAGCGCCGTCCGCTTTTTCGATAAACAGTGGAGTGCCGCCCACGCCAGTAAAGGCGCGAACAGGAGAGTTCACACCGCCAGGGATCAGCTCGCGCGCTGCGCTGTAAAGATTTTCAGACTTACTCATGGAGGGTTCCTGATTCGTAGAAAAAGTGAATGGCTGCTATTCTAGGTTATTCATAACAAGTTAAATACTCGTCAACAAGTTGCTTTTACTGCTGCAACTTTGACTTCGTAGAGTATAAAAGTTTTGTGCATTTGAAACATTACGCTTTGCAAAGGATTTTCATTGAATGTACGAGTAAAATGCCGTCATCTTATTTGTATGACCAATATGTGATCATTGGATGAAAACTGATACTCCCTCTTATGAAATACCGCAGGCTGCGCGTCTGCGACGCAGACAACTCATTCGCCAGCTTCTTGAGCGTGATAAAACGCCATTAGCTATTTTGTTTATGGCGGCGGTCGTCGGTACCCTTGTCGGGCTGGCAGCGGTTGCTTTTGACAAAGGTGTCGCCTGGTTGCAGAACCAACGAATGGGCGCGCTGGTACATACTGCCGATAATTATCCACTTCTGTTAACCGTTGCTTTTCTCTGTTCGGCAGTGCTGGCGATGTTCGGTTATTTCTTAGTGCGCAAATACGCGCCGGAAGCGGGTGGTTCGGGTATCCCGGAAATTGAAGGGGCGCTGGAAGATCAACGTCCCGTTCGCTGGTGGCGTGTATTACCAGTGAAATTCTTTGGTGGCCTGGGGACGCTGGGCGGCGGTATGGTACTGGGGCGCGAAGGGCCAACCGTGCAGATTGGCGGTAATATTGGCCGGATGGTGCTTGATATTTTCCGCATGAAAGGTGACGAAGCTCGCCATACGTTACTGGCAACCGGTGCGGCGGCAGGTCTGGCGGCGGCTTTTAACGCGCCGCTGGCGGGGATTCTTTTTATTATTGAAGAGATGCGTCCGCAGTTTCGCTATACGCTAATTTCGATTAAAGCGGTATTTATTGGCGTCATTATGTCGACCATTATGTACCGGGTATTTAACCACGAAGTTGCACTTATTGATGTCGGTAAACTTTCTGACGCCCCGCTTAATACGCTGTGGCTTTATCTGATCCTCGGTATTATTTTTGGCATTTTCGGCCCTATTTTTAATAAATGGGTGCTGGGGATGCAGGATTTACTACACCGCGTACACGGCGGCAATATAACCAAATGGGTACTGATGGGCGGTGCGATTGGTGGTTTGTGTGGGCTGCTGGGTTTTGTCGCTCCTGAAACCTCAGGCGGTGGTTTTAACCTGATTCCTATCGCCACGGCGGGGAACTTCAGCATGGGAATGCTGGTGTTTATCTTTGTCGCGCGGGTCATTACCACCTTACTCTGTTTCTCTTCCGGCGCGCCGGGCGGTATTTTCGCTCCGATGCTGGCGCTGGGTACCGTGCTGGGAACCGCGTTCGGGATGGTTGCCGTTGAGCTGTTTCCGCAATATCACCTTGAAGCAGGCACCTTTGCTATTGCCGGAATGGGCGCGTTACTGGCGGCGTCCATTCGTGCGCCGTTAACGGGGATCATTCTGGTATTAGAGATGACAGATAACTATCAGCTCATTTTGCCAATGATTATTACCGGTCTTGGCGCAACACTATTAGCACAATTTACCGGCGGAAAACCGCTATACTCGGCGATTCTTGCGCGCACGCTGGCAAAACAGGAAGCGGAGCAACTGGCGCGAAGCAAGGCCGCTGTCGCCAGCGAGAATACTTGAACGAAATACCAGGGTATTAGATAATGGCGATTATTATTGGGTTAGAATTTGCCCAATTGCCGATGTCGTTTGGAGCAAAATATGAGTGATGACGTAGCACTGCCGCTGGAGTTTACCGACGCAGCAGCCAACAAAGTTAAAAGCCTGATCGCTGACGAAGATAACCCGAATCTGAAATTACGCGTGTATATCACCGGTGGCGGTTGCAGCGGCTTCCAGTATGGTTTCACCTTTGATGATCAGGTGAACGAAGGCGATATGACCATTGAAAAACAGGGCGTTGGCCTGGTGGTTGACCCGATGAGCCTGCAATATCTGGTTGGTGGTTCCGTTGATTATACTGAAGGACTGGAAGGTTCGCGTTTCATCGTGACCAACCCGAACGCGAAAAGCACCTGTGGTTGCGGTTCTTCCTTCAGCATCTAATCTGCTGTTAATGTGCCGGATAAACTATCCGGCACATCTACTCTCTTTAACGCCCATTCTCATCCAGCGCAAATGTCGGCAGTTTAAGATGCCAACGGATAGCTGCCAGTCGAATCAATAGCGTTACCACCATCCCCATCATACTGGCCGTTTCTAACGGGACGGAAAACGTATAATAAGCCGTAGCGTGGACAATACCGCCGATAATACAGGCTGTTGCGTAGATTTCTGTACGTAAAATCATGGGGATTTCGCGCGCCAGCACATCGCGAATGATCCCGCCGCCAACGCCCGTAATAACACCCATACATACCGCAATCAATGGACCCGCATCCGCATTAAAGGCTTTGTTGACGCCAATGCCAACAAATACTGCCAACCCAACAGCATCCAGCACCGGCAGCATCCATTTCGGCAAGCGTCTTGGCTGGCGTACCAGGACGATCGTCAGCATGCTGGTTACCATTGCAACGACCAGATCGGTAGGGTCTTTCACCCAAAATACCGGACCGTGATCCAGCGCCATGTCACGAATGGTTCCACCACCTACTGCGGTAACCACGCCTAATACCAGGACGCCAAAAGGGTCCATACGCAATTTTCCGGCAAGTAAAACGCCGGAGATGGCAAATACCGCTGTGCCGACTATATCCAGCCAATAGACGAGCATTGTTCAATCCCCACTGAGCACCTGAAAAGGTCAGGCGCTAATCCACTTGTGAAAGCGCATTACAGAGTTGTTGTGCAGCGAGGATAATACGTGGGCTTGCACGTTCAAACCAGTCACTTGTGAGAGGAATAATGGGAATTTTGAGCTGTTCACCCCAGTATTGCTCGATTTTAGGAGTTTGGTCCGATCCGCCAGTGATGACAATTGCCTGTGGCGCGCGTGCTAATACCTGTTCGCGGCTCACCTGTGGCCAGGGAACATGGCTGTTTTTAAAGATGTTTTCTCCACCGCAAACTTCCAGTACCTGGTTCTGAATCGACTCTTTTCCGCTGGTGAAGGGCGGATTAATGCCGAATTGTAAGAAAACACGTTTTTTAGGTTTGTCGGCGAATTTAGCTTTGAGTTGCGCATACTGTTCCAGCAAGGTTTGCGCGGCTTTCTCGGCCTTGTCAGGTTGCGGACTCCACGGGGCCAGTTGACGTAACGCATCGGCAATTTGTTCAATGCTTGTCGCATCGACCCACATCACTTTTATTCCCAGCGAAGCAAGCTGGTCAACTTGTCGCTCGGCGTTACCCCCGCGCCAGGCTACGACCAGATCGGGTTTTAGCGCCACAATACGTTCCAGATTCATCCCTTGCCAGGTGGAAACCTGCTCTATTTTCTGTGCTTCTGGCGGATAGTCGGAATAACTGCTGACCGCTACCGGCGTGATCCCGGCGGCAAATGCGAGTTCGGTGTTAGCGGGGGAAAGTGTGATGACACGCGGCGCGGCGTTGAGCCACAGTGGCGCAAGAAAAGACAGGGCGACCAGCGCCCTGAATAGTGACTTAGCCATGAGCCAGTTTCTGCACCAGTGACTCAACCATCAGGCTGGACTGTTTGGCAGCAACGGCCAGGAACTCGTCGAAGCTAAGGTGAGACTGTTGATCGGCGACGTCAGAGATGGCGCGCACCACCACAAACGGGACGTTAAAATTGTGGCAAACGTGAGCGATAGCCGTCGCTTCCATTTCGACAGCAATGGCCTGCGGGAAATTGTGGCGGATTTTCGCCAGACCAACAGAGCCGTTGATGAAAGCGTCGCCGCTAACAATCAGGCCACGTACAGCGTTAAGATTCAGTTCGGCAATGCAGGACTCGGCAGCAGCGATCAGTTTATCGTCAGCTTTGAAGCCTGCAGGGCAGCCAGGCAGTTGACCGTATTCATAGCCAAACGCCGTGACATCCGCGTCGTGATAACGTGCTTCGTCCGAGACAACGATATCGCCCACTTTCAGCGTTGGCGCCAGGCCACCCGCGGAACCGGTGTTAATAATCACATCAGGCTTGCAGTGTTCCAGCAGCAGAGTTGCACCCAGCGCTGCTGCGACTTTACCAATGCCTGATTTCAGAAGCGCAACCTCGGTTCCGTTCAGTTGGCCGGTATAGATTTCGCAACCGCCCAGGCTGATAGTTTGACGGTTTTCGATTTTGTCACGCAGCAGCGTAACTTCTTCTTCCATTGCACCAATGATGCCGATTTTCATAGATTTACTCGCGATAAGCTCGATTTGAAGGCATAGTTTATCATGCGCTTGAGGGGAAGCGTATTTCTCACGCGGGAGAGGACATGGCACAGATTGATTTCCGAAATAAAATAAACTGGCATCGTCGTTATCGTTCACCGCAGGGCGTTAAAACTGAACATGAGATCCTGCGGATCTTCGAGAGCGATCGCGGGCGTATTATCAACTCCCCGGCGATTCGCCGTCTGCAACAAAAGACCCAGGTCTTCCCACTTGAGCGCAATGCTGCCGTGCGCACGCGTCTTACCCATTCTATGGAAGTTCAGCAGGTGGGGCGTTATATCGCTAAAGAAATTTTAAGCCGCCTGAAAGAGCTTAAATTGCTGGAGGCTTACGGTCTGGACGAGTTGACCGGGCCGTTTGAAAGCATTGTCGAAATGTCGTGCCTGATGCATGACATAGGAAATCCGCCGTTTGGTCATTTCGGCGAGGCAGCCATTAATGACTGGTTCCGTCAGCGCTTGTACCCGGCGGATGCCGAAAGTCAGCCATTAACCGACGATCGCTGTAGCGTGGCAGCGTTGCGATTGAGGGAAGGGGAGGAGCCGCTCAACGAGCTGCGGCGAAAAATTCGTCAGGACTTATGTCATTTTGAAGGTAACGCACAGGGTATTCGTCTGGTGCATACATTGATGCGGATGAATCTTACCTGGGCCCAGGTAGGCGGTATTTTAAAATATACCCGTCCGGCGTGGTGGCGTGGCGAAACGCCCGAGACTCACGATTATTTAATGAAAAAGCCGGGCTATTACCTTTCTGAAGAATTCTATATTGCGCGTTTGCGTAAAGAACTTAATTTAGCGCTTTACAGTCGCTTCCCATTAACGTGGATTATGGAAGCTGCCGACGATATATCTTATTGTGTGGCTGATCTTGAAGATGCGGTAGAAAAAAGAATATTTACCGTTGAACAGCTTTATCATCATCTGCATGAAGCGTGGGGCCAGCATGAGAACGGCTCGCTGTTTGCGCAGGTGGTAGAAAATGCCTGGGAAAAATCGCGCTCAAATAGCTTAAGTCGTAGCACGGAAGATCAGTTTTTTATGTATTTACGCGTAAATACCTTAAATAAACTGGTGCCGTATGCGGCACAACGATTTATTGATAACTTACCTGAAATTTTTGCCGGAACCTTTAATCATGCACTGTTAGAAGATGCCAGCGAATGTAGCCAGTTGCTGAAGTTATATAAAAATGTCGCTGTAAAACATGTGTTTAGCCATCCAGATGTCGAGCAGCTTGAATTGCAGGGCTACCGGGTGATTAGCGGTTTATTAGAGATATATCGACCGTTGTTAAACATGTCGTTATCAGACTTTACCGAACTTGTTGAAAAAGAACGTGTGAAACGTTTCCCCATTGAAACGCGTTTATTCCATAAGCTCTCAACGCGCCATCGGTTGGCCTATGTTGAGGCTGTCAGTAAATTATCGTCAGATTCACCTGAGCTCCCGCTATGGGAATATTATTACCGCTGCCGGCTGTTACAGGATTATATCAGCGGTATGACAGACCTTTATGCGTGGGATGAATACCGACGTCTGATGGCCGTAGAACAATAACCAGGCTTTTGTAAAGACGGACAATAAATTTTTACTTTTTGCAGAAACTTTAGTTCGGAACTTCGCGCTATAAAACGAATCTGAAGAACACAGCAATTTTGCGTTATCTGTTAATCGAGACTGAAATACATGAAAAAAACCACATTAGCACTGAGTGCACTGGCTCTGAGTTTAGGTTTGGCGTTATCTCCGCTCTCTGCAACGGCGGCTGAGACTTCTTCAGCAACGACAGCCCAGCAGATGCCAAGCCTTGCACCGATGCTCGAAAAGGTGATGCCTTCAGTGGTCAGCATTAACGTAGAAGGTAGCACAACCGTTAATACGCCGCGTATGCCGCGTAATTTCCAGCAGTTCTTCGGTGATGATTCCCCGTTCTGCCAGGAAGGTTCTCCGTTCCAGAGCTCCCCGTTCTGTCAGGGCGGTGGACAAGGTGGTAACGGCGGTGGCCAGCAACAAAAATTCATGGCGCTGGGTTCTGGCGTCATCATTGATGCCGATAAAGGCTATGTCGTGACTAACAACCACGTTGTCGATAACGCGACGGTCATTAAAGTTCAACTGAGCGATGGCCGTAAGTTCGACGCGAAGATGGTCGGCAAAGATCCGCGCTCTGATATCGCGCTGATCCAGATCCAGAACCCGAAAAACCTGACCGCGATTAAGATGGCGGATTCCGATGCGCTGCGCGTGGGTGATTACACCGTCGCTATCGGTAACCCGTTTGGTCTGGGCGAGACGGTAACTTCCGGTATCGTCTCTGCGCTGGGGCGTAGCGGTCTGAACGCCGAAAACTACGAAAACTTCATCCAGACAGACGCAGCAATCAACCGTGGTAACTCCGGTGGTGCGCTGGTTAACCTGAACGGTGAACTGATCGGTATTAACACCGCGATCCTTGCACCAGACGGCGGTAACATCGGTATCGGTTTTGCTATCCCGAGCAACATGGTGAAAAACCTGACCTCACAGATGGTGGAATACGGCCAGGTGAAACGCGGTGAGTTGGGCATTATGGGTACTGAGCTGAACTCTGAACTGGCGAAAGCGATGAAAGTTGACGCCCAGCGTGGCGCTTTCGTAAGTCAGGTTCTGCCGAATTCCTCCGCTGCAAAAGCGGGTATTAAAGCGGGTGATGTGATCACCTCACTGAACGGTAAGCCGATCAGCAGCTTTGCCGCACTGCGTGCTCAGGTGGGTACTATGCCGGTGGGCAGCAAACTGACCCTGGGCTTGCTGCGCGATGGTAAGCAGGTCAACGTGAATCTGGAACTGCAGCAGAGCAGCCAGAATCAAGTTGATTCCAGCTCTATCTTCAATGGTATTGAAGGCGCTGAAATGAGCAACAAAGGCAAAGATCAGGGCGTGGTCGTGAACAACGTGAAAACCGGTACTCCGGCTGCGCAGATTGGCCTGAAAAAAGGTGATGTGATTATTGGCGCGAACCAGCAGACAGTGAAAAACATCGCTGAACTGCGTAAAGTTCTCGACAGCAAGCCGTCAGTGCTGGCGCTGAACATTCAGCGCGGCGATAGCACCATCTACCTGTTAATGCAGTAATCTCCCTCAACCCCTTCCTGTAAACGGGAAGGGGTTCTCTTTTCAATTTGTGACCCCCTCCACAACTCCATATTTCTCCGTCGTCCTTTGTGCATTTGCACAATGCCGTGCGTTGCGTACTTCCTTATGCTAAACCGTGCACAACGGAGGGCTTATGGCTGGCTGGCATCTTGATACCAAAATGGCGCAGGATATCGTGGCGCGTACCATGCGCATCATCGATACCAATATCAACGTAATGGATGCTCGCGGGCGAATTATCGGCAGCGGCGATCGTGAGCGTATTGGTGAATTGCACGAAGGTGCATTACTGGTACTGTCGCAAGGGCGGGTGGTCGATATCGATGATGCGGTAGCGCGCCATCTGCACGGAGTACGTCAGGGGATTAACCTGCCGTTAAGGCTGGAAGGCGAGATTGTCGGCGTTATCGGCCTGACCGGTGAACCGGAGCATTTGCGCAAATATGGTGAACTGGTCTGTATGACGGCGGAGATGATGCTGGAACAGTCGCGGTTGATGCACCTGCTGGCGCAGGATAGCCGACTGCGTGAAGAGTTAGTCATGCATCTGATTCAGGCTGAAGAAAATACGCCAGCGTTAACCGAATGGGCGCAACGACTGGGTATCGATCTCAATCAACCCCGCGTGGTAGCCATTGTCGAGGTCGATAGCGGCCAGCTTGGCGTGGACAGCGCGATGGCGGAACTACAGCAACTGCAAAATGCACTCACCACGCCGGAACGCAACAATCTGGTGGCGATAGTCTCGCTAACCGAAATGGTAGTGCTGAAACCGGCGTTGAATACGTTTGGGCGCTGGGATGCGGAAGACCATCGTAAGCGAGTAGAGCAACTTATTACTCGTATGAAGGAGTACGGTCAGCTGCGTTTTCGCGTGTCACTGGGCAATTATTTTACCGGCGCTGGCAGTATTGCGCGTTCTTATCGTACGGCGAAAACAACGATGGTCGTGGGTAAACAGCGGATGCCAGAAAGTCGCTGCTATTTTTATCAGGATCTGATGCTGCCAGTATTACTCGACAGTTTGCGTGGCGACTGGCAAGCCAACGAACTGGCGCGCCCCCTGGCACGGCTGAAAGCGATGGACAATAACGGTTTACTGCGACGGACGCTGGCGGCGTGGTTTCGCCATAATGTGCAGCCGCTGGCAACGTCAAAGGCGCTGTTTATTCATCGTAATACCCTGGAGTATCGGCTTAATCGTATATCTGAACTGACCGGGCTTGATTTGGGCAATTTTGATGACAGGTTGCTGCTGTATGTTGCGTTGCAACTGGATGAAGAGCGGTAGGTTATGCGTTAAGGTCGAGGCGGCGCTGGCTTGTTCCCCTCACCCCGAAGGGAAGAGGGGATTGCCCGAGCTAACCGTCAGTTCGGGATTATTTACGCGTCAGTTTTTCCAGATCGGCTTCAATCTCGCTGATCTTATTGGTTACGACTGACTCCAGATGACGTAAGTCGTCGAGGATCTTACGCTTAAGATCAACTTCGCTACGATCACGCTGGCAGATTTGATCAAGTTCATCAATGATATAACGCAGATTCGGGCTGATCTCCTGCACTTCTTTATAACCCTGACCCACACCATCGGCGACGACCGTTTTGCGCTGACGCGGATATTTAAACTTCACGCTTTTAGCGAAAAACTCGCCTTTGTCTTTCTGAAAATAGATTTTCAGAATATCGTTGTTGGCTTCCTGCCGGAGGCTGTAACGATCAATTTCTTCAGGATTGGTAATACCCAGACTTTTCAGATTGTCGTACATAGCGTTACCTCAAAATGAGTCAGTAAATTGTGCTTATCTTAGCATTTGGCCTGGCCCGCCCGGCTCGACTGTGATCGCAGAAAGCCTTTTTTCCAGACTTCTATCATGGCGTAAAAATCAAAAAATTACCTGCTTTATTCTGGCGATATTCCAGGGGATGGATTAGCACATTTATCTTCGTTTTGCGAATTACACGACAGTCCGAAACAAGATGAAAAAGTATTTAAAAAAGGGGAAGAATGAGTAGGACGAATTAATCTGAGCCAGAAAGCAAACGGGCAGCGTCGTGCTGCCCGTGTGCATACTTTTAGTCGATGGTACGCAGCAGTTCGTTAATACCAACTTTACCGCGAGTTTTCGCGTCAACTTTCTTAACGATAACCGCACAGTAGAGGCTGTATTTGCCATCTTTCGACGGCAGGTTGCCGGATACCACCACAGAACCCGCCGGAACGCGACCGTAGTGGATTTCGCCGGTTTCACGGTCGTAAATACGGGTGCTTTGACCGATGTATACGCCCATAGAGATGACGGAACCTTCTTCGACAATCACCCCTTCAACCACTTCAGAGCGTGCGCCGATGAAGCAGTTATCTTCAATAATGGTCGGGTTAGCCTGCAACGGCTCCAGTACACCGCCGATGCCTACACCGCCAGACAGGTGGACGTTTTTACCAATCTGCGCACAGGAACCGACAGTGGCCCAGGTAT
This sequence comes from Escherichia sp. E13S3, assembly GCF_004212325.1. Classification (NCBI taxonomy): domain Bacteria; kingdom Pseudomonadati; phylum Pseudomonadota; class Gammaproteobacteria; order Enterobacterales; family Enterobacteriaceae; genus Escherichia; species Escherichia sp. E13S3. The sequence goes on along the minus strand of NZ_RHJR01000003.1, from coordinate 36,375 downwards.
CAACCATCGTACCTTCATCAACGTATGCGCCGATGTTGACGTAAGATGGCATCAGCACGGTATTACGGGCGATAAATGCGCCCTGACGCACTGCCGCTGGTGGCACTACGCGGAAGCCTTCTTTCTGGAAACGCGCTTCATCGTAGTTAGCGAATTTCATCGGCACTTTATCGAAGTAGCGGCTTTCTGCCCCTTCGATCACCTGATTATCATTAATACGGAAAGAGAGCAGCACCGCTTTTTTCAACCACTGATGCGTCACCCACTGACCGTCAATTTTTTCCGCTACACGCAGTGCGCCGGAATCCAGCAGGGCGATCACCTGATTTACCGCTTCGCGGGTAACGGTGTCTGCATTGGCTGGCGTGATCTCGGCACGGCGTTCAAAAGCGGTTTCAATAATGTTCTGTAACTGCTGCATTGTTAAACTCTTTTCATATCAGTAAACACATCACCCTTTATCGTTTGGATTGAGGGCCTCTGTCAACCGCTGATGCACTTCCTGCTGCAACTCGTTATTAAGTGCGCGCCGATCAGCGGTGGCGATTATGAATAAATCTTCTACTCGCTCGCCAATGGTTGTAATTCGAGCGCCATGAAGCGAAATTCCCAGATCGGCAAAAATTTTCCCAACTCGGGCCAGCAGACCAGGTTGGTCGAGAGCGATAAGCTCAAGGAATGATTTTCGGTCGGTATGGGTAGGCAAAAACGTCACTTCGGTTTCAACAGTAAAGTGACGTAGTTTGGCCGGTTGACGACGCGGCTGTGGTGGCTGCCAGCTACTTTGCGTCAGCACCTGCTCAAGTCCAAAACGAATGACTTCATGGCGATCTGCGGACAGCGGGCTGCCATCTGGTTCCAGCACGATGAAGGTATCCATCGCCATACCGTCGCGAGTGGTGAAAATTTGTGCGTCGTGAACGCTTAAATTGCGGCGGTCTAATTCGGCACAGACGGCGGCAAACAGATAGGGGCGGTCCGGGCTCCAGATAAATATCTCCGTTCCGCCGCGTGTGGCTTGCGGACTAAGCAATACCAGCGGCTTGCTTAAATCATGCTGCAATAAATGGCGCGCATGCCAGGCCAGTTGATTTGGGCTATGGCGGACAAAATAGTTAGCGCGACAGCGCGACCAAATCTGGTGCAGCGCCTCTTCGTCGATATTGTCCATGCGCAGCAGCGCCAGCGCCTGAAGCTGATGATGGCGAACCCGTTCGCGCATATCCGGCGTGTTTTGCATCCCGCGTCGTAGCTGTTTTTCGGTGGCGAAATAGAGTTCGCGCAACAGGCTTTGCTTCCAGCTATTCCATAGTGTTTCGTTGGTGGCGCAAATATCGGCCACTGTCAGGCATACCAGATAGCGCAGCCGGGTTTCCGTTTGCACTTCTTCGGCAAACTGCTTGATGACTTCCGGATCCTGAATATCGCGGCGTTGGGCGGTGACCGACATCAGCAAGTGCTGGCGAACCAGCCAGGCTACCAGTTGCGTTTCGCGCGAGTTCAGCCCGTGGATCTCGGCAAAATGCACTACGTCTTGTGCGCCGAGTATCGAGTGGTCGCCGCCACGCCCTTTGGCGATATCGTGAAACAGCGCGGCGATGAAAATCAGCTCAGTTGACGGCAGGCGCGGCCAGACGTCCACACACAACGGATGGCGCTGGCGTGTTTCTTCACTGGCAAAACTCTCCAGTTTCAGCATCACGCGGATAGTATGTTCATCCACCGTGTAGGCGTGGAACAGGTCAAACTGCATTTGCCCGACGATATGCGACCATTGCGGCATGTACGCGCCGAGCACGCTATGGCGATGCATCGGTAACAGTCCTCGACGCACCGAACCAGGGTGACGCAGAATGCTCAAAAATAGCTTTCGCGCTTGCGGAATATTGCACAGCGGTTGTTGCAGATGGCGACGGGCATGACGTAACTGGCGCAGCGTGGTGGAGTAAATGCCGGTGATCGCACTGTTGCGCACCATCGTATAGAACATGCGTAATATCGCTTCTGGTTGGCGCATAAACAGCGTTTCATCGCGCAGATCGATAAGCGTGCCGCGTAGCTGAAATTCATCGTCTATTGGTCGCGGTTTTTCGTCGGCAGGGAGGGCGAGGATAGCCTCGTCGAACAGTTGCAATAGCATATGGTTAAGTTCGCTAACGCGGCGCGTAACGCGAAAATAATCCTTCATCATCTGTTCGACTGGCTCGTTACCTTCACCACCGTAATTCAGACGCTGGGCAACGCTAAGCTGGCGATCAAATAACAGGCGATTATCGTAACGGTTGACCACCAAATGCAGGGCGAAGCGAATTCGCCAGAGAATATGCAAACACTCATTTAGCTCTGCACGTTCCGCAGACGTTAAGAAGCCAAATCCGACCATTTCATCGAGTGATGTTGCGCCAAAATGGCGGCGGGCCACCCATTGCAGAGTGTGGATATCGCGCAAGCCGCCGGGGCTGCTTTTGATGTCTGGTTCAAGATTGTAGCTGGTGCCGTGATAACGCTGGTGGCGCTGGTTTTGTTCTTCAACTTTCGCCGCGTAAAACTTATCGGACGGCCAGAATCCTTCGCTGAAAATATGCTTTTGCAGTTCGAGAAATAGCGCTACATCGCCAATTAACAAGCGGGATTCGATCAGGTTGGTGGCGACGGTTAAATCTGATAATCCTTCCAGCATGCACTCTTCAAGCGTGCGCACGCTATGACCGACTTCCAGCTTCACATCCCAGAGCAGCGTTAACAGCTCGCCCACTTTTTGCGCCTGATCGTCCGGAAGTTTTTTACGGCTTAAGATCAGTAAATCGACGTCTGAAAGCGGATGCAGCTCGCCACGACCATAACCACCGACGGCAACCAGCGCCAGATCGGCGATCTGGCTGAATCCTGAATCAATCCATAACCGTTGCAGGAGCTGGTCGATAAATTCAGTGCGGGCTTCAATCAATTGTTCAGCGGAAATCCCACTATCAAAGGCATCGCCCAGCCAACGCTGGAAAGTATCGATATGGGCTTTTATCCCACAGACGGTTAATTCATCACGGGGCCAGACGCATGGATTTTGCGGTTGACCGGGCAGGGTGGGGAGAGCGGTGTTTGCGTACTGTTCTGGAAGGGTATTCATCGTGCGCCACCCATAAGATTACATTATCACATTAAAAAAGCCGGCATTCGCCGGCTTCAGATTGTTGACAAAGTGCGCTTTGTTCATGCCGGATGCGGCGTGAACGCCTTATCCAGCCTACAACTCCTTGCAAATGGAGAAGGTAGGACGCATCAGGCATTTTTGCGTTTGTCTTCCTCTTATTCGTCGTGCGAGATTATCGCCGGGATGGTGTCATCCTTGCGTAACGTCAGAATTTCGCAGCCGTTATCAGTCACCACAATAGTATGCTCGTATTGTGCAGACAAGCTGCGATCTTTGGTTTTTACCGTCCAGCCATCTTTCATGGTGCGGATCTCTTTTTTACCCGCGTTGACCATTGGCTCGATAGTGAATGTCATCCCTGGTTTCAGCACGACGTTGGTTTCAGGGGAGTCATAGTGCAGTACTTGCGGTTCTTCATGGAAGCCGCGACCAATACCGTGTCCGCAATATTCACGAACGACAGAGAAGCCTTCTGCTTCGACAAATTTCTGAATCGCTGCACCGATTTCGCGCAGATTGATGCCTGGTTTCACCATACGCAGCGCCAGATACAGGCTCTCTTGTGTGATGCGGCACAGGCGTTCGCCCATGATGGTCGGCTTACCGACGATAAACATTTTCGAGGTGTCGCCGTGGAAACCATCCTTAATAACGGTGACATCGATGTTAACGATGTCGCCATCTTTCAGCAGCTTGGCATCGTCCGGAATACCGTGGCACACCACTTCATTAATAGAGATGCAAACAGATTTCGGATAACCATGATAGCCGAGGCAGGCAGAAACCGCGTGTTGTTCATTAACAATGTAATCATTACAGATGCGATCCAGCTCGCCGGTGCTGACGCCCGGTTTAACATACGGTTCGATCATCTCCAGCACTTCGGCAGCCAGGCGGCCAGCGACGCGCATTTTTTCGATATCTTCAGGGGTCTTGATTGAGATAGCCATTAATTCTGTCCATCAGCGTCGGTGATACCGACAATATATATGTAAGTGCTGTCAATGGTATCACACCCGGGCAAATTGAGAATCATTCTGAATTTCGCCAAACGTGCCACTGAACGTTTTCTATAATAGAAAATTCATCGTCTGGTGCTGTACACAGCGCCAACAATTATTGGTGTCCGCGACGTATTTGTGGTATAAAGCGCGCCGGACTTCCGATCCATTTCGTATACACAGACTGGACGGAAGCGACAATCTCACTTTGTGTAACAACACACACGTATCGGCACATATTCCGGGGTGCCCTTTGGGGTCGGTAATATGGGATACGTGGAGGCATAACCCCAACTTTTATATAGAGGTTTTAATCATGGCAACTGTTTCCATGCGCGACATGCTCAAGGCTGGTGTTCACTTCGGTCACCAGACCCGTTACTGGAACCCGAAAATGAAGCCGTTCATCTTCGGTGCGCGTAACAAAGTTCACATCATCAACCTTGAGAAAACTGTACCGATGTTCAACGAAGCTCTGGCTGAACTGAACAAGATTGCTTCTCGCAAAGGTAAAATCCTTTTCGTTGGTACTAAACGCGCTGCAAGCGAAGCGGTGAAAGACGCTGCTCTGAGCTGCGACCAGTTCTTCGTGAACCATCGCTGGCTGGGCGGTATGCTGACTAACTGGAAAACCGTTCGTCAGTCCATCAAACGTCTGAAAGACCTGGAAACTCAGTCTCAGGACGGTACTTTCGAAAAGCTGACCAAGAAAGAAGCGCTGATGCGCACTCGTGAGCTGGAGAAACTGGAAAACAGCCTGGGCGGTATCAAAGACATGGGCGGTCTGCCGGACGCTCTGTTTGTAATCGATGCTGACCACGAACACATTGCTATCAAAGAAGCAAACAACCTGGGTATTCCGGTATTTGCTATCGTTGATACCAACTCTGATCCGGACGGTGTTGACTTCGTTATCCCGGGTAACGACGACGCAATCCGTGCTGTGACCCTGTACCTGGGCGCTGTTGCTGCAACCGTACGTGAAGGCCGTTCTCAGGATCTGGCTTCCCAGGCGGAAGAAAGCTTCGTAGAAGCTGAGTAATAAGGCTTGATAACTCCCCCAAAATAGTTCGAGTTGCAGAAAGGCGGCAAGCTCGAGAATTCCCGGGAGCTTACATCAGTAAGTGACCGGGATGAGCGAGCGAAGACAACGCATCTGCGGCGCGAAATATGAAGGGGGGAGAGCCCTTATAGACCAGGTAGTACACGTTTGGTTAGGGGGCCTGCATATGGCCCCCTTTTTCACTTTTATATCTGTGCGGTTTAACGCCGGGCAGATCACATCTCCGAGGATTTTAGAATGGCTGAAATTACCGCATCCCTGGTAAAAGAGCTGCGTGAGCGTACTGGCGCAGGCATGATGGATTGCAAAAAAGCACTGACTGAAGCTAACGGCGACATCGAGCTGGCAATCGAAAACATGCGTAAGTCCGGTGCTATTAAAGCAGCGAAAAAAGCAGGCAACGTTGCTGCTGACGGCGTGATCAAAACCAAAATCGACGGCAACTACGGCATCATTCTGGAAGTTAACTGCCAGACTGACTTCGTAGCGAAAGACGCTGGTTTCCAGGCGTTCGCAGACAAAGTTCTGGACGCAGCTGTAGCTGGCAAAATCACTGACGTTGAAGTTCTGAAAGCACAGTTCGAAGAAGAACGTGTTGCGCTGGTAGCGAAAATCGGTGAAAACATCAACATTCGCCGCGTTGCTGCGCTGGAAGGCGACGTTCTGGGTTCTTATCAGCACGGTGCGCGTATCGGCGTTCTGGTTGCTGCTAAAGGCGCTGACGAAGAGCTGGTTAAACACATCGCTATGCACGTTGCTGCAAGCAAACCAGAATTCATCAAACCAGAAGATGTATCCGCTGAAGTGGTAGAGAAAGAATACCAGGTACAGCTGGACATCGCGATGCAGTCTGGTAAGCCGAAAGAAATCGCAGAGAAAATGGTTGAAGGCCGCATGAAGAAATTCACCGGCGAAGTTTCTCTGACCGGTCAGCCGTTCGTTATGGAACCGGCAAAAACTGTTGGTCAGCTGCTGAAAGAGCATAACGCTGAAGTGACTGGCTTCATCCGCTTCGAAGTAGGTGAAGGCATCGAGAAAGTTGAGACTGACTTTGCAGCAGAAGTTGCTGCGATGTCCAAGCAGTCTTAATTATCGAAAAGGAGCCGCCTGAGGGCGGCTTCTTTTTGCGCCCATCTTGTAAATTCAGCTAACCCTTATGGGGCTGCGCTGAAAAGCGACGTACAATGTCGCTAGTATTAATTCATTTCAATCGTTGACAGTCTCAGGAAAGAAACATGGCTACCAATGCAAAACCCGTCTATAAACGCATTCTGCTTAAGTTGAGTGGCGAAGCTCTGCAGGGCACGGAAGGCTTCGGTATTGATGCAAGCATACTGGATCGCATGGCTCAGGAAATCAAAGAGCTGGTTGAACTGGGTATTCAGGTTGGTGTGGTGATTGGTGGGGGTAACCTGTTCCGTGGCGCTGGTCTGGCGAAAGCGGGTATGAACCGCGTTGTGGGCGACCACATGGGGATGCTGGCTACCGTAATGAACGGTCTGGCAATGCGTGATGCACTGCACCGCGCCTATGTGAACGCTCGTCTGATGTCCGCTATTCCGTTGAATGGCGTGTGCGACAGTTACAGCTGGGCAGAAGCAATCAGCCTGTTGCGTAACAACCGTGTGGTGATCCTCTCCGCCGGTACGGGTAATCCATTCTTCACCACTGACTCCGCAGCTTGCCTGCGTGGTATCGAAATTGAAGCCGATGTGGTGCTGAAAGCGACCAAAGTTGATGGTGTGTTTACCGCTGATCCAGCGAAAGATCCAACTGCAACTATGTATGAGCAGCTGACTTACAGCGAAGTGCTGGAAAAAGAGCTGAAAGTCATGGACCTGGCGGCCTTTACGCTGGCTCGTGACCACAAATTACCGATTCGTGTTTTCAACATGAACAAACCGGGTGCACTGCGCCGTGTGGTAATGGGTGAAAAAGAAGGAACATTAATCACGGAATAATTCCCGTGATGGATAAATAAGGGTAAGATTCCGCATAAGTATCGCGGGGGCGTAAGTCTGGTTATAAGGCGTTATTGTTGCAGGCAGTCTGGTCACGGCCAGCGCGCAGCAACCGGAGCGTACATAAGTACGTGAGGATGGCGAGCACTGCCCGGGCCAAAATGGCAAATAAAATAGCCTAATAATCCAGACAATTACCCGTAATATGTTTAATCAGGGCTATACTTAGCACACTTCCACTGTGTGTGACTGTCTGGTCTGACTGAGACAAGTTTTCAAGGATTCGTAACGTGATTAGCGATATCAGAAAAGATGCTGAAGTACGCATGGACAAATGCGTTGAAGCGTTCAAAACCCAAATCAGCAAAATACGCACGGGTCGTGCTTCTCCCAGCCTGCTGGATGGCATTGTCGTGGAATATTACGGCACGCCAACGCCGCTGCGTCAGCTGGCAAGCGTAACGGTAGAAGATTCCCGTACTCTGAAAATCAACGTGTTTGACCGTTCAATGTCTCCGGCCGTTGAAAAAGCGATTATGGCGTCCGATCTCGGCCTGAACCCGAACTCTGCGGGTAGCGACATTCGTGTTCCACTACCGCCGCTGACGGAAGAGCGTCGTAAAGATCTGACCAAAATCGTTCGTGGTGAAGCTGAACAGGCGCGTGTTGCAGTACGTAACGTGCGTCGTGATGCGAACGACAAAGTGAAAGCACTGTTGAAAGAAAAAGAGATCAGCGAAGACGACGATCGCCGTTCTCAGGACGATGTACAGAAACTGACTGATGCTGCAATCAAGAAAATTGAAGCGGCGCTGGCAGACAAAGAAGCAGAACTGATGCAGTTCTGATTTCTTGAACGACAAAAACGCCGCTCAGTAGATCCTTGCGGATCGGCTGGCGGCGTTTTGCTTTTTATTCTGTCTCAACTCTGGATGTTTCATGAAGCAACTCACCATTCTGGGCTCGACCGGCTCGATTGGTTGCAGCACGCTGGACGTGGTGCGCCATAATCCCGAACACTTCCGCGTAGTTGCGCTGGTGGCAGGCAAAAATGTCACTCGCATGGTAGAACAGTGCCTGGAGTTCTCTCCCCGCTATGCTGTTATGGACGATGAAGCGAGTGCGAAACTTCTTAAAACTATGCTACAGCAACAGGGTAGCCGCACCGAAGTCTTAAGCGGGCAACAAGCTGCCTGCGATATGGCGGCGCTTGAAGATGTTGATCAGGTGATGGCGGCGATTGTGGGCGCTGCTGGCCTGTTACCTACCCTTGCAGCGATCCGCGCCGGTAAAACCATCTTGCTGGCAAACAAAGAATCACTGGTCACCTGCGGACGTCTGTTTATGGACGCAGTAAAGCAGAGTAAAGCACAGTTATTACCGGTCGATAGCGAACACAACGCCATTTTTCAGAGTTTACCGCAACCTATTCAGCATAATCTGGGATACGCTGACCTTGAGCAAAATGGCGTGGTGTCCATTTTACTTACCGGGTCTGGTGGCCCTTTCCGTGAGACGCCATTGCGCGATTTGGCAACAATGACGCCCGATCAAGCTTGCCGTCATCCGAACTGGTCGATGGGACGTAAAATTTCTGTCGATTCGGCTACCATGATGAACAAAGGTCTGGAATACATTGAAGCTCGCTGGTTGTTTAACGCCAGCGCCAGCCAGATGGAAGTGCTGATTCACCCGCAGTCAGTGATTCACTCGATGGTGCGTTATCAGGACGGCAGCGTTCTGGCGCAATTGGGCGAACCCGACATGCGTACGCCAATTGCCCACACCATGGCATGGCCGAATCGCGTGAACTCTGGCGTGAAGCCGCTCGATTTTTGCAAATTAAGTGCGTTGACATTTGCCGCACCGGATTATGAGCGTTATCCATGCCTGAAACTGGCGATGAAGGCGTTCGAACAGGGCCAGGCAGCGACGACCGCGTTGAATGCCGCAAACGAAATCACTGTTGCAGCCTTTCTTGCGCAACAAATCCGCTTTACGGATATCGCCGCGTTGAATTTATCCGTGCTGGAAAAAATGGATATGCGCGAACCACAATGTGTGGACGATGTGTTGTCTGTTGATGCCGATGCGCGTGAGGTCGCCAGAAAAGAGGTGATGCGTCTCGCAAGCTGAGGATAATCCGGCTACAGAGAGTCGTGCTATTTGTTAGCGTAGGGCTTCAGTGATATAGTCTGCGCCATCTGATCGTCAGTAGTTGGCTTTGTAAGGTCAGATATGCCGTGGTTTTACACGGCTTTTTTTTGTATAGGCTTCAGTATTCCTGAGTACCGTAAACCCTATCAGGGAATAAAAAACGCGTGATGTTGTCTGCTACTCAACCACTTAGCGAAAAATTGCCAGCACATGGCTGTCGCCATGTTGCGATCATTATGGACGGCAATGGTCGCTGGGCAAAAAAGCAAGGGAAGATTCGTGCCTTTGGGCATAAAGCCGGGGCAAAATCCGTCCGCCGGGCTGTCTCTTTTGCGGCCAACAACGGTATTGAGGCGTTAACGCTGTATGCCTTTAGTAGTGAAAACTGGAACCGACCAGCGCAGGAAGTCAGTGCGTTAATGGAACTGTTTGTGTGGGCGCTTGATAGCGAAGTAAAAAGCCTGCACCGACATAACGTGCGTCTGCGTATTATTGGCGATACCAGTCGCTTTAACTCGCGTTTGCAAGAACGTATTCGTAAATCTGAAGCGTTAACTGCCGGGAATACCGGTCTGACGCTAAATATTGCGGCGAACTACGGTGGACGTTGGGATATTGCCCAGGGAGTCAGGCAACTGGCTGAAAAGGTGCAGCAAGGAAACCTGCAACCGGATCAGATAGATGAAGAGATGCTTAACCAGCATGTCTGTATGCATGAACTGGCCCCTGTAGATTTAGTAATTAGGACTGGGGGGGAGCATCGCATTAGTAACTTTTTGCTTTGGCAAATTGCCTATGCCGAACTTTACTTTACAGATGTTCTTTGGCCCGATTTCGATGAACAAGACTTTGAAGGGGCGTTAAATGCCTTTGCTAATCGTGAGCGTCGTTTCGGCGGCACCGAGCCCGGTGATGAAACAGCCTGATGGGGGTCGCTTTTGCTGAAGTATCGCCTGATATCTGCTTTTGTTTTAATACCCGTCGTCATCGCGGCGCTGTTTTTGTTGCCGCCGGTGGGGTTCGCCATTGTTACGCTGGTAGTTTGTATGCTGGCGGCGTGGGAATGGGGACAGCTTAGCGGTTTTACCACTCGCTCGCAGCGGGTATGGCTGGCGGTGCTGTGCGGGTTATTGCTGGCGCTGATGCTTTTTCTATTGCCGGAATATCATCGGAATATTCATCAACCACTGGTTGAAGTCTCACTTTGGGCTTCGCTTGGTTGGTGGGGTGTTGCGTTATTATTGGTGCTATTTTACCCCGGTTCGGCGGCAATCTGGCGCAACTCTAAAACGTTACGCATTATTTTCGGTGTATTAACCATTGTGCCTTTCTTTTGGGGCATGCTGACGTTACGTGCCTGGCACTATGACGAGAATCATTACAGTGGCGCGATATGGCTGCTCTATGTCATGATCCTGGTCTGGGGAGCTGACTCAGGGGCATATATGTTTGGCAAATTATTTGGCAAACATAAGCTGGCGCCGAAGGTTTCTCCGGGTAAAACCTGGCAAGGTTTTATTGGCGGACTCGCGACCGCAGCAGTAATCTCATGGGGTTATGGTATGTGGGCGAATCTCGACGTCGCACCCGTCACCTTACTCATTTGCTCCATTGTCGCAGCGTTAGCTTCTGTGCTCGGCGACTTAACTGAGAGCATGTTTAAGCGCGAAGCAGGAATTAAGGACAGCGGTCATTTAATTCCAGGACACGGTGGTATTTTAGATCGTATTGATAGCCTGACGGCTGCGGTGCCGGTCTTTGCTTGCCTGTTGTTGCTGGTATTCAGGACGCTTTAACGGAAGGTATTATGCTGAGTTTTCTCTGGGATTTGGCTTCGTTCATTGTTGCACTGGGTGTGCTTATCACCGTGCATGAATTTGGTCATTTCTGGGTTGCCCGGCGCTGTGGTGTTCGCGTTGAGCGTTTCTCGATAGGTTTTGGTAAGGCGCTCTGGCGCCGCACTGACAAACTCGGCACCGAATATGTCATCGCCCTGATCCCCCTGGGCGGTTATGTCAAAATGCTGGATGAGCGCGCAGAACCGGTTGTTCCGGAACTTCGCCACCATGCCTTCAACAATAAAACTGTTGGCCAGCGTGCAGCGATAATCGCCGCAGGTCCGGTTGCAAACTTCATTTTTGCTATCTTTGCTTACTGGCTGGTTTTTATCATTGGTGTTCCCGGCGTTCGCCCGGTTGTTGGTGAAATATCAGCCAACTCGATTGCCGCACAAGCACAAATTGTACCTGGCACGGAACTAAAAGCTGTAGATGGTATCGAAACGCCTGATTGGGATGCCGTGCGCTTACAACTGGTTGACAAAATCGGCGACGAAAGCACCACCCTTACGGTGGCACCTTTTGGCAGCGATCAACGACGAGATGTAAAGCTTGATTTGCGAAACTGGGCGTTTGAGCCTGATAAGGAAGATCCGGTATCTTCTTTGGGGATTCGCCCTCGTGGTCCGCAAATTGAACCTGTACTGGAAAATGTGTCACCAAACTCAGCGGCAAGTAAGGCGGGTTTGCAAGCAGGCGACAGGATCGTTAAAGTCGATGGTCATCCATTAACGCAATGGCTGACGTTTGTGATGCTTGTCCGGGATAACCCGGATAAACCGTTAGCGTTAGATATCGAAAGGCAGGGGAGTCCCTTGTCTTTGACATTAATCCCGGAGAGCAAACCGGGTAAGGGTAAAGCGATTGGTTTTGCCGGCATTGAGCCGAAAGTCATTCCTTTGCCAGATGAGTATAAAGTTGTACGCCAGTATGGACCGTTCAACGCCATCGTTGAAGCCACGGACAAAACGTGGCAATTGATGAAGCTGACGGTCAGTATGCTGGGAAAATTGATCACCGGTGATGTGAAACTGAACAACCTCAGTGGGCCGATCTCTATCGCCAAGGGGGCTGGGATGACAGCGGAACTCGGGGTTGTTTATTACCTGCCGTTCCTTGCGCTTATTAGCGTGAACTTAGGGATAATTAACCTGTTTCCGTTGCCCGTACTTGACGGGGGGCATCTGCTGTTCCTTGCGATCGAAAAGATCAAGGGCGGACCGGTATCCGAGCGGGTTCAAGACTTTTGTTATCGCATTGGCTCGATTCTGCTGGTGCTGTTAATGGGGCTTGCACTTTTCAATGATTTCTCTCGGTTATGAGAGTTAGTTAGGAAGAACGCATAATAACGATGGCGATGAAAAAGTTGCTCATAGCGTCGCTGCTGTTTAGCAGCGCCACCGTATACGGTGCTGAAGGGTTCGTAGTGAAAGACATTCATTTCGAAGGCCTTCAGCGTGTCGCCGTTGGTGCGGCCCTCCTCAGTATGCCGGTGCGCACAGGCGACACGGTTAATGATGAAGATATCAGTAATACCATTCGCGCTCTGTTTGCTACCGGCAACTTTGAGGATGTTCGCGTCCTTCGTGATGGTGATACCCTTCTGGTTCAGGTAAAAGAACGTCCGACCATTGCCAGCATCACTTTCTCCGGTAACAAATCGGTGAAAGATGACATGCTGAAGCAAAACCTCGAGGCTTCTGGCGTGCGAGTGGGGGAATCCCTCGATCGCACCACCATTGCCGATATCGAGAAAGGTCTGGAAGACTTCTACTACAGCGTCGGTAAATACAGCGCCAGCGTAAAAGCTGTCGTGACCCCACTGCCGCGTAACCGTGTTGACCTAAAACTGGTGTTCCAGGAAGGTGTGTCAGCTGAAATCCAGCAAATCAACATTGTTGGTAATCATGCTTTCACCACCGACGAACTGATCTCTCATTTCCAACTGCGTGATGAAGTGCCGTGGTGGAACGTGGTAGGCGATCGTAAATATCAGAAACAGAAACTGGCGGGCGACCTTGAAACCCTGCGCAGCTACTATCTGGATCGCGGTTATGCCCGTTTCAACATCGACTCTACCCAGGTCAGTCTGACTCCAGATAAAAAAGGTATCTACGTCACGGTAAACATTACCGAAGGCGATCAGTACAAACTCTCTGGCGTTGAAGTGAGTGGTAACCTTGCCGGGCACTCTGCGGAAATCGAACAGTTGACTAAGATCGAGCCGGGTGAGCTGTATAACGGCACCAAAGTGACCAAAATGGAAGATGACATTAAAAAACTTCTCGGTCGCTACGGTTATGCCTATCCGCGCGTGCAGTCGATGCCTGAAATCAACGACGCCGACAAAACCGTTAAATTACGTGTGAACGTTGATGCGGGTAACCGTTTCTACGTACGTAAGATCCGTTTTGAAGGTAATGACACCTCGAAAGATGCCGTCCTGCGCCGAGAAATGCGCCAGATGGAAGGTGCCTGGTTAGGCAGCGACCTGGTCGATCAGGGTAAAGAACGTCTGAATCGTCTGGGCTTCTTTGAAACGGTTGATACCGATACCCAACGTGTTCCGGGTAGCCCGGACCAGGTTGACGTGGTCTACAAGGTAAAAGAGCGCAACACCGGTAGCTTCAACTTTGGTATTGGTTACGGTACTGAAAGTGGTGTGAGCTTCCAGGCTGGCGTGCAGCAGGATAACTGGTTAGGTACCGGTTATGCTGTTGGTATCAACGGGACCAAAAACGATTACCAGACCTATGCTGAATTGTCGGTAACCAACCCGTACTTCACTGTAGATGGTGTAAGCCTCGGCGGTCGTGTCTTCTATAATGACTTCCAGGCAGATGACGCTGACCTGTCCGACTATACCAACAAGAGTTATGGTACAGACGTAACATTGGGCTTCCCGATCAACGAATATAACTCGCTGCGTGCAGGTCTGGGTTATGTCCATAACTCCCTCTCCAACATGCAGCCGCAGGTTGCGATGTGGCGTTATCTCTACTCTATGGGTGAACATCCAAACACCTCTGATCAGGATAACAGCTTCAAAACGGACGACTTCACGTTTAACTATGGTTGGACCTATAACAAGCTCGACCGTGGTTATTTCCCGACGGATGGTTCCCGTGTCAACCTGACCGGTAAAGTGACCATTCCGGGATCGGATAACGAATACTATAAAGTGACGTTAGACACGGCGACCTATGTGCCGATCGACGACGATCACAAATGGGTTGTTCTGGGTCGTACTCGTTGGGGCTACGGTGATGGTTTAGGCGGCAAAGAAATGCCGTTCTATGAAAACTTCTATGCCGGTGGTTCCAGCACCGTGCGTGGCTTCCAGTCCAATACCATCGGTCCGAAAGCGGTTTACTTCCCGCATCAGGCCAGTGATTATGATCCGGACTACGATTATGAATGTGCAACTCAGGACGGTGCAACCGACCTGTGTAAATCGGATGATGCAATTGGGGGGAACGCTATGGCGGTTGCCAGCCTGGAACTCATCACTCCGACGCCGTTCATTAGCGACAAGTATGCCAACTCGGTCCGTACCTCCTTCTTCTGGGATATGGGTACCGTTTGGGATACTAACTGGGATTCAAGTCAGTACTCTGGATATCCGGACTATAGTGATCCAAGCAATATCCGTATGTCTGCGGGTATCGCATTACAATGGATGTCCCCATTGGGGCCGTTGGTGTTCTCCTACGCCCAGCCGTTCAAAAAGTACGATGGAGACAAGGCTGAACAGTTCCAGTTTAACATTGGTAAAACCTGGTAAGTGTTCTCCACAAAGGAATGTAGTGGTAGTGTAGCGATGACTTTAGGCGATCTCGATAAGATCGCCGGGCCACGCAAAGAACTGCACCTTCCGGTGCAAATGGGATGGTAAGGAGTTTATTGTGAAAAAGTGGTTATTAGCGGCAGGTCTCGGTTTAGCACTGGCAACTTCTGCTCAGGCGGCTGACAAAATTGCAATCGTCAATATGGGCAGCCTGTTTCAGCAGGTAGCACAGAAAACCGGTGTTTCTAACACGCTGGAAAATGAGTTCAAAGGCCGTGCCAGCGAACTGCAGCGTATGGAAACTGATCTGCAAGCTAAAATGAAAAAGCTGCAGTCCATGAAAGCCGGCAGCGATCGCACTAAGCTGGAAAAAGACGTGATGGCTCAGCGCCAGACTTTTGCTCAGAAAGCGCAGGCTTTTGAGCAGGATCGCGCACGTCGTTCCAACGAAGAACGCGGTAAACTGGTTACTCGTATCCAGACTGCTGTGAAATCCGTTGCCAGCAGCCAGAGCATCGATCTGGTTGTTGACGCAAACGCCGTTGCTTACAACAGCAGCGATGTAAAAGACATCACTGCTGACGTACTGAAACAGGTTAAATAAGTAATGCCTTCAATTCGACTGGCTGATTTAGCGCAGCAGTTGGATGCAGAACTACACGGTGATGGCGATATCGTCATCACCGGCGTTGCGTCCATGCAATCTGCACAAACAGGTCACATCACGTTCATGGTTAATCCTAAATACCGTGAACATTTAGGCTTGTGCCAGGCGTCTGCGGTTGTCATGACCCAGGACGATCTCCCTTTCGCGAAAAGTGCCGCGCTGGTAGTGAAGAATCCCTACCTGACTTACGCGCGCATGGCGCAAATTTTAGATACCACGCCACAGCCCGCGCAAAACATTGCACCGAGTGCAGTGATCGACGCGACGGCGAAGCTGGGTAACAACGTATCAATTGGCGCTAACGCGGTGATTGAGTCCGGCGTTGAACTGGGCGATAACGTGGTTATCGGCGCCGGTTGCTTCGTTGGTAAAAACAGCAAAATCGGTGCAGGTTCGCGTCTTTGGGCGAACGTGACGATTTACCATGAGATCCAGATTGGTCAGAATTGCCTGATCCAATCCGGAACTGTGGTAGGCGCAGACGGCTTTGGCTATGCCAACGATCGTGGTAATTGGGTGAAGATCCCGCAGATTGGTCGCGTAATTATTGGCGATCGCGTGGAGATCGGCGCATGTACCACCATCGATCGCGGTGCGCTGGACGACACCGTTATTGGCAATGGCGTGATCATTGATAACCAGTGCCAGATTGCACATAACGTCGTGATTGGCGACAATACGGCGGTTGCCGGTGGCGTCATTATGGCGGGCAGCCTGAAAATTGGTCGTTACTGCATGATCGGCGGTGCCAGCGTAATCAACGGGCATATGGAAATATGCGATAAAGTGACGGTTACGGGCATGGGTATGGTGATGCGTCCCATCACTGAACCAGGCGTCTATTCCTCAGGCATTCCGCTGCAACCCAACAAAGTCTGGCGCAAAACCGCTGCACTGGTGATGAACATTGATGACATGAGCAAGCGTCTGAAGTCGCTTGAGCGCAAGGTTAATCAACAAGACTAACGTTCCATCTTTTGTTCGCCAAACTTTACGGCCTGTCTCATTCTTACGATTGCGGCAGGCCGTGTTATTATTGTCGTTTCTTATATTTTGACAGGAAGAGTATCTTGACTACTAACACTCATACTCTGCAGATTGAAGAGATTTTAGAACTTCTGCCGCACCGTTTCCCGTTCTTACTGGTGGATCGCGTGCTGGATTTTGAAGAAGGTCGTTTTCTGCGCGCAGTAAAAAATGTCTCTGTCAATGAGCCATTCTTCCAGGGCCATTTCCCTGGAAAACCGATTTTCCCGGGTGTGCTGATTCTGGAAGCAATGGCACAGGCAACAGGTATTCTGGCGTTTAAAAGCGTAGGAAAACTGGAACCGGGTGAGCTGTACTACTTCGCCGGTATTGACGAAGCGCGCTTCAAGCGCCCGGTCGTGCCAGGCGATCAAATGATCATGGAAGTCACTTTCGAAAAAACGCGCCGCGGCCTGACCCGTTTTAAAGGGGTTGCTCTGGTCGACGGTAAAGTAGTTTGCGAAGCAACGATGATGTGTGCTCGTAGCCGGGAGGCCTGATACGTGATTGATAAATCCGCCTTTGTGCATCCAACCGCCATTGTGGAAGAGGGCGCGTCGATTGGCGCCAACGCCCACATTGGTCCTTTTTGTATCGTTGGACCCCATGTCGAAATTGGTGAGGGTACCGTACTGAAATCTCACGTTGTCGTGAATGGCCATACTAAAATTGGCCGCGATAATGAGATTTATCAGTTCGCCTCCATCGGTGAAGTTAACCAGGATCTGAAATATGCTGGCGAACCGACCCGCGTGGAAATCGGCGATCGTAACCGCATTCGCGAAAGCGTCACCATTCATCGTGGCACAGTCCAGGGCGGTGGATTGACGAAGGTGGGCAGCGACAACTTACTGATGATCAACGCGCACATTGCGCACGATTGTACGGTAGGTAACCGCTGCATTCTCGCCAACAACGCAACGCTGGCGGGGCACGTATCGGTAGACGACTTCGCGATCATCGGCGGCATGACCGCAGTCCATCAGTTCTGCATCATTGGTGCGCATGTGATGGTTGGCGGTTGCTCCGGTGTGGCGCAAGACGTCCCTCCTTATGTCATTGCGCAGGGTAACCACGCAACGCCGTTCGGTGTCAATATCGAAGGGCTGAAGCGCCGCGGATTCAGCCGCGAGGCGATTACCGCTATCCGCAATGCGTATAAGCTGATTTATCGCAGCGGTAAAACGCTCGATGAAGTGAAACCGGAAATTGCCGAACTTGCGAAAACGTATCCGGAAGTAAAAGCCTTTACCGATTTCTTTGCACGCTCAACGCGCGGTCTGATTCGTTAATGACTGAACAGCGTCCATTAACGATTGCCCTGGTCGCCGGAGAAACCTCCGGCGATATCCTGGGGGCCGGTTTAATCCGTGCTCTGAAAGAACGTGTGCCCAATGCCCGCTTTGTTGGCGTTGCCGGGCCACGAATGCAAGCCGAAGGCTGCGAAGCCTGGTACGAAATGGAAGAGCTGGCGGTGATGGGCATTGTTGAAGTGCTCGGGCGTCTGCGTCGCTTACTGCATATTCGTGCCGATCTGACAAAGCGTTTTGGCGAACTGAAGCCAGATGTTTTTGTCGGTATTGATGCGCCTGACTTCAATATTACCCTTGAAGGTAACCTTAAAAAGCAGGGTATCAAAACCATTCATTATGTCAGTCCGTCCGTCTGGGCGTGGCGACAGAAACGCGTTTTCAAAATAGGCAGAGCCACCGATCTGGTGCTCGCATTTCTGCCTTTCGAAAAAGCGTTTTATGACAAATATAACGTGCCGTGCCGTTTTATCGGTCACACTATGGCTGATGCCATGCCGTTAGATCCAGATAAAAACGCCGCGCGTGATGTGCTGGGGATCCCTCACGATGCCCACTGTCTGGCATTGTTGCCGGGAAGCCGTGGCGCGGAAGTGGAGATGCTTAGCGCCGATTTCCTGAAAACTGCCCAGCTTTTGCGCCAGACTTACCCTGATCTGGAGATCGTGGTGCCGCTGGTAAATGCCAAACGCCGTGAGCAGTTTGAACGCATCAAAGCTGAAGTCGCGCCAGACCTTTCGGTTCATATGCTGGATGGAATGGGCCGTGAGGCGATGGTCGCCAGCGATGCGGCGCTATTGGCGTCGGGTACGGCTGCACTGGAGTGCATGCTGGCGAAATGCCCGATGGTGGTGGGGTATCGCATGAAGCCTTTCACCTTCTGGCTGGCGAAGCGGCTGGTGAAAACCGATTATGTCTCGCTGCCAAACCTGCTGGCGGGCAGAGAGTTAGTTAAAGAATTATTGCAGGAAGAGTGTGAGCCGCAAAAACTGGCTGAGTCGCTGTTACCGCTGTTGGCGAACGGGAAAACCAGCCACGCGATGCACGACACCTTCCGCGAGCTGCATCAGCAGATCCGCTGCAATGCCGATGAGCAGGCGGCACAAGCCGTTCTGGAGTTAGCACAATGATCGAATTTGTCTATCCGCACACGAATCTGGTTGCTGGTGTGGATGAAGTTGGGCGCGGGCCGTTGGTTGGCGCGGTCGTTACCGCTGCCGTGATCCTCGATCCGGCGCGCCCGATTGTCGGGTTGAATGATTCCAAAAAGCTAAGTGAAAAACGTCGTCTTGCGCTCTGTGAAGAGATCAAAGAGAAAGCGTTAAGCTGGAGCCTGGGCCGCGCGGAACCTCATGAAATCGACGAACTGAATATTTTACACGCGACCATGCTGGCGATGCAGCGTGCCGTCGCTGGGCTGCATATTGCGCCGGAATATGTGTTGGTTGATGGTAACCGCTGCCCGAAATTACCGATGCCGTCGATGGCAGTGGTGAAAGGCGATAGCCGCGTACCGGAAATCAGTGCTGCGTCTATCCTGGCGAAAGTGACGCGCGACGCCGAAATGGCGGCGCTGGATATTGTTTTCCCGCAATATGGTTTTGCCCAACACAAAGGGTATCCAACCGCTTTTCATCTGGAAAAACTGGCTGAATATGGCGCGACTGAACATCATCGTCGCAGCTTTGGGCCTGTCAAACGCGCACTGGGACTTGCGTCCTGATTCTTGTGTCGAGATTAAGTAAACCGGAATCTGAAGATGTCTGAACCACGTTTCGTACACCTGCGGGTGCACAGCGACTACTCGATGATCGATGGCCTGGCAAAAACCGCGCCGCTGGTAAAAAAGGCGGCGGCGTTGGGTATGCCAGCACTGGCGATCACCGATTTCACCAACCTTTGCGGTCTGGTGAAGTTCTACGGAGCGGGACATGGCGCAGGGATTAAGCCCATCGTCGGGGCAGATTTTAATGTCCAGTGCAACCTGCTGGGTGATGAGTTAACCCACCTGACGGTGCTGGCGGCGAACAATACTGGCTATCAGAATCTGACGTTGCTGATCTCAAAAGCGTATCAGCGCGGTTACGGTGCCGCCGGACCGATCATCGATCGCGACTGGCTTATCGAATTAAACGAAGGGCTGATTTTGCTCTCTGGCGGGCGCATGGGCGACGTCGGGCGCAGTCTTTTGCGTGGTAACAGCGCGCTGGTAGATGAGTGTGTCGCGTTTTATGAAGAACACTTCCCGGATCGCTATTTTCTCGAGCTGATCCGCACCGGAAGGCCGGACGAAGAAAGCTATTTGCACGCGGCGGTGGAACTGGCGGAAGCGCGCGGTTTGCCCGTCGTGGCGACCAACGACGTGCGCTTTATCGACAGCAGCGACTTTGACGCACACGAAATCCGCGTCGCGATCCACGACGGCTTTACCCTCGACGATCCTAAACGCCCGCGTAACTATTCGCCGCAGCAATATATGCGTAGCGAAGAGGAGATGTGCGAGCTGTTTGCCGACATCCCCGAAGCTCTTGCCAACACCGTTGAGATCGCCAAACGCTGTAACGTAACTGTGCGTCTTGGTGAATACTTCCTGCCGCAGTTCCCGACCGGGGACATGAGTACTGAAGATTATCTGGTCAAGCGTGCGAAAGAGGGGCTGGAAGAGCGTCTGGCATTTTTATTCCCTGACGAGGAAGAACGTCTTAAGCGCCGCCCGGAATATGACGAGCGTCTGGAGACTGAACTTCAGGTTATCAACCAGATGGGCTTCCCGGGCTACTTCCTCATCGTTATGGAATTTATCCAGTGGTCGAAAGATAACGGCGTACCGGTAGGGCCGGGCCGTGGTTCCGGTGCAGGGTCACTGGTGGCCTACGCGCTGAAAATCACCGACCTCGATCCGCTGGAATTTGACCTGCTGTTCGAACGTTTCCTTAACCCGGAGCGTGTCTCCATGCCTGACTTTGACGTTGACTTCTGTATGGAGAAACGCGACCAGGTTATCGAACACGTAGCGGACATGTACGGTCGTGATGCGGTATCGCAGATTATCACCTTCGGTACGATGGCGGCGAAAGCGGTGATCCGCGACGTAGGCCGCGTGCTGGGGCATCCGTACGGCTTTGTCGACCGTATCTCGAAACTGATCCCGCCCGATCCGGGGATGACGCTGGCGAAAGCGTTTGAAGCCGAGCCGCAGCTGCCGGAAATCTACGAAGCAGATGAAGAAGTTAAGGCGCTGATCGACATGGCGCGCAAACTGGAAGGGGTCACCCGTAACGCCGGTAAGCACGCCGGTGGGGTGGTTATCGCGCCGACCAAAATTACAGATTTTGCGCCACTTTATTGCGATGAAGAGGGCAAACATCCGGTCACCCAGTTTGATAAAAGCGACGTTGAATACGCCGGACTGGTGAAGTTCGACTTCCTCGGCTTGCGTACGCTCACCATCATCAACTGGGCGCTGGAGATGATCAACAAGCGGCGGGCGAAGAATGGCGAGCCGCCGCTGGATATCGCCGCGATCCCGCTGGATGACAAGAAAAGCTTCGACATGCTGCAACGCTCGGAAACCACGGCGGTATTCCAGCTTGAATCGCGCGGCATGAAAGACCTGATCAAGCGTCTGCAACCTGACTGCTTCGAAGATATGATCGCACTGGTGGCACTGTTCCGCCCCGGCCCGTTGCAATCAGGGATGGTGGATAACTTTATCGACCGTAAACATGGTCGCGAGGAGATTTCCTACCCGGACGTGCAGTGGCAGCATGAAAGCCTGAAACCGGTACTGGAGCCAACCTACGGCATTATCCTGTATCAGGAACAGGTCATGCAGATTGCCCAGGTGCTCTCTGGTTATACCCTCGGTGGCGCGGATATGCTGCGTCGTGCGATGGGTAAGAAAAAGCCGGAAGAGATGGCTAAGCAGCGTTCTGTATTTGCTGAAGGTGCAGAAAAGAACGGGATCAACGCCGAACTGGCGATGAAAATCTTCGACCTGGTGGAGAAATTCGCCGGTTACGGATTTAACAAATCGCACTCTGCGGCCTATGCTTTGGTGTCATATCAAACGTTATGGCTGAAAGCGCACTATCCGGCAGAGTTTATGGCGGCGGTAATGACTGCCGATATGGATAATACCGAGAAGGTGGTGGGCCTGGTGGATGAGTGCTGGCGGATGGGGCTGAAAATCCTGCCACCAGATATAAACTCCGGTCTTTACCATTTCCACGTCAACGACGACGGCGAAATCGTGTATGGTATTGGCGCGATCAAAGGGGTAGGTGAAGGTCCGATTGAGGCCATCATCGAAGCCCGTAATAAAGGCGGCTACTTCCGCGAACTGTTTGATCTCTGCGCCCGAACCGACACCAAAAAGTTAAACCGGCGAGTGCTGGAAAAACTGATCATGTCTGGGGCGTTTGACCGTCTGGGGCCACACCGCGCGGCGCTGATGAACTCGCTGGGCGATGCGTTAAAAGCGGCAGATCAACACGCGAAAGCGGAAGCTATCGGTCAGGCCGATATGTTCGGCGTGCTGGCCGAAGAGCCGGAACAAATAGAACAATCCTACGCCAGCTGCCAGCCGTGGCCGGAGCAGGTGGTGTTAGATGGGGAACGTGAAACGTTAGGTCTGTACCTGACGGGACACCCTATCAACCAGTATTTAAAAGAGATTGAGCGTTATGTCGGAGGCGTAAGGCTGAAAGACATGCACCCGACAGAACGTGGTAAAGTCACCACGGCTGCGGGGCTCGTTGTTGCCGCGCGGGTTATGGTCACCAAGCGCGGCAATCGTATCGGTATCTGCACGCTGGATGACCGTTCCGGGCGCCTGGAAGTGATGTTGTTTACAGACGCCCTGGATAAATACCAGCAATTGCTGGAAAAAGACCGCATACTTATCGTCAGCGGACAGGTCAGCTTTGATGACTTCAGCGGTGGGCTTAAAATGACCGCTCGCGAAGTGATGGATATTGACGAAGCCCGGGAAAAATATGCTCGCGGGCTTGCTATCTCGCTGACGGACAGGCAAATTGATGACCAGCTTTTAAACCGACTCCGTCAGTCTCTGGAACCCCACCGCTCTGGGACAATTCCAGTACATCTCTACTATCAGAGGGCGGATGCACGCGCGCGGTTGCGTTTTGGCGCGACGTGGCGTGTCTCTCCGAGCGATCGTTTATTAAACGATCTCCGTGGCCTCATTGGTTCGGAGCAGGTGGAACTGGAGTTTGACTAATACAGGAATACTATGAGTCTGAATTTCCTTGATTTTGAACAGCCGATTGCAGAGCTGGAAGCGAAAATCGATTCTCTGACTGCGGTTAGCCGCCAGGATGAGAAACTGGATATTAACATCGATGAAGAAGTGCATCGTCTGCGTGAAAAAAGCGTAGAACTGACACGTAAAATCTTCGCCGATCTCGGTGCATGGCAGATTGCGCAACTGGCACGCCATCCACAGCGTCCTTATACCCTGGATTACGTTCGCCTGGCATTTGATGAATTTGACGAACTGGCTGGCGACCGCGCGTATGCAGACGATAAAGCTATCGTCGGTGGTATCGCACGTCTTGACGGTCGTCCGGTGATGATCATTGGCCATCAGAAAGGTCGTGAAACCAAAGAAAAAATTCGCCGTAACTTTGGTATGCCAGCACCAGAAGGTTACCGCAAAGCTCTGCGTCTGATGCAAATGGCTGAACGCTTTAAGATGCCAATCATCACCTTTATCGACACTCCTGGAGCTTATCCGGGCGTGGGCGCAGAAGAACGCGGTCAGTCTGAAGCCATCGCGCGCAACCTGCGTGAAATGTCTCGCCTTAGTGTACCGACTATTTGTACCGTTATCGGTGAAGGTGGTTCTGGCGGCGCGCTGGCGATTGGCGTGGGCGATAAAGTGAATATGCTGCAATACAGCACCTATTCCGTTATCTCGCCGGAAGGTTGTGCGTCCATTCTGTGGAAGAGCGCCGACAAAGCGCCGCTGGCGGCTGAAGCGATGGGTATCATCGCTCCGCGCCTGAAAGAACTGAAACTGATCGACTCCATCATCCCGGAACCGCTGGGCGGCGCTCACCGTAACCCGGAAGCGATGGCGGCGTCTTTGAAAGCGCAACTGCTGGCGGATCTGGCCGATCTCGACGTGTTAAGCACTGAAGATTTAAAAAATCGTCGCTATCAGCGCCTGATGAGCTACGGCTACGCGTAATCAGCAAATATTCTGAAAAGGGTCACTTCGGTGGCCTTTTTTTCTATGTAGTTTATTTAGTCATATTATAAATACATTTAGATAATCTTACTTTCGTTTTCCCCTGCCATAAAATTCTTGAACTCATGTTGATAACTCCGATTTCGGAGGCATATACCAATATACACAGTGGTCAAAAATAATATAAATTTATCAATCTCATAGAATTTTTAAGGATAAAATATGAAAGCAATTTTAGGATTTGATCATCTTCTTATGCCGCGTGTTCTGGTGTTTTTTTACTGGCTGGCTATGGTGCTGACACTGATAGGCGGTGTCTTCTCCATATTTAGCGGAAACATTATCTTAGGGTTAGCTTATACCGTCATTGGTCTTATAAGCTGTCGTATGACTTTCGAATTAATTATGATAGCGTTTAAGAATAACGAATATTTGCGCCGCATTGCCGAGAGTGTTAGCAAGAATAGCGCAGAGTAATCTCCCGCAAAGCGCTTCACCAAACCGCATCTCAACCGCTATTACAGGCGTTTGAGATGTTGTTTTAAAGTCAGTGTAAATGTCTGATTCATCTTTCCTGTAATTTGTGCGTATTATCAATATATAGCGATGCACGTGCGTATCATATCAATGCAGGAGATTCTATGTTGGGGTTAAAACAGGTTCACCATATTGCGATTATTGCGACGGATTATGCGGTGAGCAAAGCTTTTTACTGCGACATTCTCGGCTTCACGTTGCAAAGCGAAGTCTATCGTGAAGCGCGAGATTCGTGGAAAGGGGATTTGGCACTTAACGGGCAGTACGTGATTGAGCTTTTCTCATTTCCGTTTCCGCCGCAACGACCCAGTCGACCGGAAGCCTGCGGCCTGCGCCATCTGGCTTTTAGCGTTGATGATATCGATACGGCAGTGGCGCACCTGGAAAGCAATAACGTGAAATGTGAAGCGATACGTGTCGATCCATACACGCAAAAACGCTTCACGTTCTTTAACGACCCTGACGGACTGCCGCTGGAACTGTATGAGCAGTAAGGCTTGTCATTACTGCATTTGCCCGGTAACGTGCCGGGCATCGCTACTGTAAAATCGCGCTATCATGACACTCACACTGAATACACAACTTCTCACCTCACGCCAGATTCTGGCGGCCTTTAGCGGCGGGCTTGACTCTACCGTTCTGCTGCATCAACTGGTGCAGTGGCGGGCGGAAAATCCGGGCGTCGCTTTGCGCGCTATCCATGTGCATCATGGGTTAAGTGCCAATGCTGATGCCTGGGTGAAACATTGTGAAAATATCTGCCAGCAGTGGCAGGTGCCGCTGGTGGTTGAGCGTGTGCAGCTTGCGCAAGAGGGGTTAGGCATTGAGGCCCAGGCGCGGCAGGCGCGTTATCAGGCATTTGCCCGCACCTTGTTACCTGGCGAAGTGCTGGTCACAGCGCAACATCTTGACGATCAATGTGAAACCTTTCTGCTGGCGCTAAAACGCGGAAGCGGCCCCGCCGGGCTTTCGGCTATGGGGGAAGTCTCGGAGTTTGCCGGAACGCGGCTTATCCGTCCGTTGCTCGCCCGTACGCGGGGAGAACTGGCGCAGTGGGCATTGGCGCATGGTTTACGCTGGATTGAAGACGAAAGTAATCAGGACGATTCCTACGATCGTAACTTCCTGCGCCTGCGCGTGGTGCCGTTATTGCAGCAGCGTTGGCCACATTTTGCCGAAGCGACGGCCCGAAGTGCCGCACTTTGCGCCGAACAAGAGAGCCTGCTGGATGAACTGCTGGCGGATGATTTAGCGCACTGCCAAACGCCGCAAAGGACGCTGCAGATTGCGCCAATGCTGGCGATGAGTGATGCCCGTCGCGCCGCGATTATCCGCCGCTGGCTGGCAGGGCTGAATGCCCCAATGCCTTCCCGCGACGCGCTGGTGCGGATCTGGCAGGAAGTGGCGCTGGCGCGGGAAGATGCTTCCCCCTGTTTACGTTTTGGCGCGTTTGAAATCCGCCGCTATCAGTCGCAATTGTGGTGGATTAAATCCGTCGCCGGGCAAAGCGAAACCATTGTACCGTGGCAGGCGTGGCAACAGCCGCTGGAATTACCGGCGGGGCTAGGCAGCGTGCAGCTTACTGCGGGCGGGGAAATTCGCCCTCCACGTGCAGACGAAGCGGTCAGCGTGCGTTTTAAAGCGCCAGGATTGCTACATATTGTCGGGCGCAACGGCGGGCGTAAGCTAAAGAAAATCTGGCAGGAATTGGGCGTACCGCCGTGGCTGCGTGACACCACGCCGCTGCTGTTTTATGGCGAAACGCTGATTGCGGCGGCAGGGGTATTTGTGACGCAAGAAGGTGTGGCTGAAGGTGAGAAGGGCGTAAGTTTTGTCTGGCAGAAAACGCTTAGTTAAGTGAAAGCCGGATAAGACGCTTCAAACGTCGCATCCGGCGAAAGTCAATCAGGACTCGCTCACTACCACCGTACCGATTTCCGGGTGGCTAAAGCTGGTAATTTTATCCAGACGTAGCTCGCGGGTTTCGCCAGCGGCCTCGACGACCAGATACTCCACATTTTTGCGGGAGACTAAATCGCTGGCCTTCGCCTGCAATTTTTCGCCATCTTTCAGCTCAAGTGTCAGCATTAAATGATGCTGGCAGGCGAGCTCAAGATTATCGTAATCATCACAATTGATTGGTTGATACGTATCATTCATTGACATAATCGCTCACCAGTAAGTTTGCCGCAGCGTATGCTGCTTTTTCCCTGACAGCCTCAGAAAGGGCGTCGTCGGCAGCCATTTCATTCAGCACTTTCAAAACGCAGCCCAGCGCGTCCGGAACGTATCCTAAGTCTCCGCTGGCGATTTCCGCGTACCGCTTGCGTATTAACTCACAATATTTTTCCACATGCCCTCCTGTCAGCACTCTGACTTAACCGTGGATGCAAGTCTAAGCCTACGAAGATAAACTCTGTTTCGCAAGGTGACTATACCACACTCATTTCTGCAATATCAGCGCCGCAACTGCACGTATTCCGTTACAATGGCCTCCTGATTCGAAAGGAGTTTTCTTATGGCGCTTAAAGCGACAATTTATAAAGCGACGGTTAATGTGGCCGATCTCGACCGCAACCAGTTTCTCGATGCCTCTCTGACGCTGGCGCGCCATCCTTCAGAAACCCAGGAGCGCATGATGCTGCGCCTGCTGGCGTGGCTGAAATATGCTGATGAACGTCTGCAATTTACCCGAGGTTTGTGTGCCGATGATGAGCCGGAAGCGTGGCTGCGTAACGATCACCTGGGCATTGATTTGTGGATTGAACTGGGGCTGCCGGATGAGCGACGGATTAAGAAAGCCTGCACCCAGGCCGCAGAAGTGGCGCTGTTTGCCTATAATAGTCGGGCGGCGCAAATCTGGTGGCAGCAAAATCAGAGCAAATGTGCGCAGTTTGCCAATCTTTCCGTCTGGTATCTGGACGACGAGCAGCTGGCGAAAGTGAGCGCCTTTGCCGATCGTACCATGACGCTGCAGGCAACGATTCAGGATGGCGTGATCTGGTTATCGGATGATAAGAATAATCTGGAAGTGAACTTAACCGCCTGGCAACAACCTTCATGATTGTGATTTCCCGACATGTTGCTATCCCCGATGACGAGCTTGAGATCACTGCTATTCGTGCACAGGGCGCGGGTGGGCAGCATGTCAATAAGACCTCAACGGCCATTCATCTGCGTTTTGACATTCGGGCGTCCAGCCTGCCAGAGTATTACAAAGAGCGCCTGCTCGCCGCCAGCCATCATTTAATCAGCAGCGATGGCGTGATTGTCATTAAGGCGCAGGAATACCGTAGTCAGGAGCTCAACCGCGAAGCGGCGCTGGCCCGGTTGGTGGCAGTGATTAAAGAATTAACAACAGAACAAAAAGCCCGACGACCCACGCGGCCCACCCGCGCATCAAAAGAGCGCAGGCTGGCATCGAAGGCACAAAAATCAAGCGTGAAGGCGATGCGCGGCAAAGTGCGCAGCGGTCGGGAGTAAAAAGAAGGAATGGATGGTGAGAAAAGCGATAGTGACAGCGATGGCTGTAATCAGCCTCTTTACTCTGATGGGATGTAACAATCGGGCCGAAGTCGATACGCTTTCTCCGGCGCAGGCTGCCGAACTGAAACCGATGCCGCAAAGTTGGCGCGGCGTGCTGCCGTGTGCCGATTGCGAAGGGATCGAAACCTCTCTGTTCCTCGAAAAAGATGGAACCTGGGTGATGAACGAACGCTATCTTGGCGCTCGTGAAGAGCCTTCATCCTTTGCCTCCTACGGTACATGGGCGCGAACTGCCGACAAGCTGGTATTAACCGACAGCAAAGGTGAAAAGTCATATTATCGAGCGAAAGGGGATGCACTGGAGATGCTCGATCGTGAAGGTAATCCCATTGAATCGCAGTTCAACTACACGCTGGAACCGGCAAAATCGAGCATGCCAATGACGCCGATGACCCTGCGTGGTATGTATTTCTATATGGCTGATGCGGCGACCTTTACTGATTGCGCGACCGGAAAACGTTTTATGGTGGCGAATAACGCAGAGCTGGAGCGTGGCTACCTGGCTGCGCGGGGTAACAGTGAAAAACCGGTGTTACTGTCAGTTGAAGGTCACTTTACGCTGGAGGCTAATCCGGATACCGGTGCGCCGACCAAAGTATTAGCGCCCGATACGGCGGGTAAATTTTACCCGAACAAGGATTGCAGTAGTTTGGGGCTGTAACCCGTCTTGAGACAGAAACAAACGAAAAATTGCCTCATGCGCTGCGCTTATTAGGCCTAAAGCATACAATGCAATATTTTGAATTAGCACGATTTGTTTGCCGGATAAGGCGTTCACGCCGCATCCGGCATTTTGCGCACGAGGCTGGCTTTTATCACTGAGTCAGCCCAACAAAGCGACCCGCCTTGATATAAATCCCTGGCTTCAGGTGCCCAACATACTGTAACTGCGTTTCTGGCTTAAACGCAGAGACATCGCCAGTACGCATATGCATCAGATCGGCAGGGCTAATCCAGCCTGATTGCGCCAGCGTAAGCGGATGCCCGGCTTTGGCAAATGCATCAGTGACAAATTCCGAACAAAACCACGACTTTTTGTCTCCTTCGCCCACACTGCTTAACTGCGCTTTCGCCAGGCCGCTGACGCACTGTTGACGAAAATCCTCGGAAAAAGGATTTAGTGAACACATCTGGCGGGTCACCATAAACGGAATGAACTCGACAATGCCGCGATAGTTATAACCGCTATCTTTAATTTTGTTGGCGAACGCGGTGATTTCTGTGGCTTGCTGCGGGGTAAGATCCGGAACTCGTAAGACGAAAAGCTTATCACTATGCTTCATCGCTTTTTTAAGGGAAACAATCTGGACGCCAGCGCCTGTCGCTTCTGCAACATTATTATCTCCCAAATAGATTGCAACGTGGCTCACAGAGGAAGTGCTGAAGACGCGGATACCAAATGAGGTAACCCCAAGGCTTGAGGAGAACAGTAAATCGCCGGGTTTGAGGTCAGGTTCCGTTATTTCAGTTATTGCTTGTTCGGTGAAGGAGCTTTGATGCTGGAATTTGACAGCCCATGTTTTCGCCTCGGCATCTACCGCTGTGGCTGATGAGTCTGGCTGGCTGATATCAACGGTACAGGCCGAAAGTAAAAGAAAGCAGGGGAGAAGCAGGCGGCAGTACGCCTTTGGTTTATCCATTTTATACAATCCATGTAAAAAAGGGTCCTGAAATTCAGGACCCTTTCTGGCATCAGCCTTTAATCTGTTTCACCAGATAATCGACGATGTCACCAGTCTTAATTAACTGTTTCTCGCCGTTACGACGATATTTATATTCGATATCGTCGTTGTCGAGGTTACGGTCGCCCAGCACAATAGTGTGCGGAATACCGATCAGTTCCATATCAGCAAACATCACGCCCGGACGCTCTTTGCGGTCATCCAGCAGCACTTCGATACCTTGTGCACGCAGTTCGCTGTACAGTTTCTCGGCCAGTTCCTGTACGCGGAAGGATTTGTGCATGTTCATCGGCAGAATCGCCACCTGGAACGGCGCGATAGCGTCAGGCCATACGATGCCGCGTTCGTCGTAGTTCTGCTCAATCGCCGCAGCTACCACACGCGTTACCCCGATACCGTAGCAACCCATCGTCAGGATTTGGTTACGACCATCTTCACCCTGTACGGAGGCTTTCAGTGCTTCGGAGTACTTGGTACCCAGCTGGAAGATGTGACCAACTTCGATACCACGTTTGATCAGCAGCGTACCCTGACCATCCGGGCTTGGATCGCCCGCCACCACGTTACGGATATCCGCAATTTCTGGGGTAGCGACATCGCGATCCCAGTTGATACCGAAGTAGTGTTTACCATCGATGTTAGCACCAGCAGCGAAATCACTCATCGCCGCAACGGTACGGTCAATCACCACCGGAATCGGCATGTTTACCGGACCCAGTGAACCCGGACCGGCTTTAACCACGGCACGAATTTCTTCTTCGGTCGCGAAAGTCAGCGGGCTTGCAACCTGCGGCAGTTTTTCTGCTTTAACTTCGTTCAGCTCGTGGTCACCGCGCACCAGCAGCGCAACCAGCGGGAAGCTACTGCCTTCAACCGCTTTAACCAGCAGAGTCTTAACCGTTTTCTCAATCGGCAGATTGAACTGTTCAACCAGTTCCGCGATGGTTTTCGCGTTCGGCGTATCAACCAGCGTCATCTCCTGGGTAGCAGCAGCGCGCGGTTCTTTCGGCGCGATAGCTTCTGCCAGTTCAATGTTCGCTGCATAGTCAGAGGTGTCGGAGAAGACCACATCGTCTTCACCGCTCTGCGCCAGCACCTGGAATTCGTGAGAGGCGCTGCCGCCGATAGAACCGGTGTCGGCCTGTACGGCGCGGAAATCCAGCCCCATGCGGCTGAAGATTTTGCTGTAGGCCGCATACATTGCATCGTAGGTTTCCTGCAGGGATTCCTGAGAAGTATGGAAAGAGTAAGCATCTTTCATCAGGAATTCGCGGGAACGCATGACGCCGAAACGCGGACGCACTTCGTCGCGGAACTTGGTCTGGATCTGATAGAAGTTCAGCGGCAGCTGTTTGTAAGAGCTAAGCTCGTTACGAATCAGGTCAGTGATAACTTCTTCATGAGTTGGGCCGAGTACGAACGGACGCTCGCCACGGTCAACAAAACGCAGCAGTTCCGGACCGTACTGTTCCCAACGACCACTCTCTTGCCACAAATCGGCTGGCTGAACCACCGGCATCGACACCTCGATCGCACCGGCGTTGTTCATCTCTTCACGCACGATGTTTTCGACTTTTTTCAGAACGCGCACGCCGGTCGGCAGCCAGGTATATAACCCGGAGGCCAGCTTGCGGATCATCCCGGCGCGCAGCATCAGCTGATGGCTGATCACCTCGGCGTCGGCAGGTGTCTCCTTGAGAGTGGAGAGCAGGTATTGGCTAGTACGCATGTTGTTACGGTTCCAGTTGGAAGGTAGAACAGGCTCAAGGCGAGCCTGGGACAAAAAAAGTGATTTAGTTTACCAGTGCAAAAGAAATGTCAAAAGAGAAGGGCGTGAATTTAACGCGGTTCCAGCGCAAAGACTTCAAAACCTGCGTCGGTGACGCGCCAGCGAACGTTAAAATCATGCAGCCAGACGGCATAGGTTTTACCCGTTTCCTCACCTTTACGATAGGCCGGGCGCGGGTCCTGCGCCAGTATTTCGCGGATAAACAGCGTTAACTGCGGATAACGCTTCTCCAGTGTCAAAAGCTGCTTTTCGACCTCTGCGGTAAAACTCACCGCCATTTCTGCCGCTGGTGCACTTTGCGCATAGCTGGCGCTGGCATCGGGAAGCGATTCGGCAAAGGGGAGATACGGTTTGATATCCACTACCGGCGTACCATCGACCAGATCCAGACTGCCGAGCTTCAGAATCACGCTGTCTTTATGGCAAACAACCTCTTTCAGCTCTACCAGCGACATACCAATTGGGTTAGGGCGGAAAGTAGAGCGTGTTGCGAAAACCCCCATTCTGGCGTTACCGCCGAGGCGCGGTGGACGCACAGTCGGACGCCAGCCGCCTTCCATCGTTTGATGAAAGACGAAAAGGATCCATAAATGGCTGAACGCTTCCAGGCCGCGAACGGCATCGGCCTGGTTGTAGGGAGCAATGAGATGCAGTTCGCCGTTGGCGCTTTTTACCAGACCTGGCTGGCGCGGAACGGCGAATTTTTCTTTATAGGGCGAGCGAATAACGCCTATTTGCTCGAACTGGAAACTGCTCATTTCGCCGTAATGTTAAGCGCAGAGCCGATACATACAGCCTGACGATAGCAGCCTGGCGTACCGCTGGTGACTTCGCAGCTATGCAGTAATACAGCATTGGCTTTCATTTTAGAGGCGTTGATTTGCATCCGCTTACGTGCGGTTGGAATGCTCGGCGGAGAGTCCTGATTAGAGGCCTGGCAAGAGTCGCCACTGACTTCACCGAGATCGCGGAACGGTTTGCCGACTAATTCTTCTGCATTGGTATAAATTCGGACCGGCGTGGCGCGCGGCGCTTTCGGTTTTGCAGGCTCCGCTTTCGGCTGGGGTGCAGTGCTTTGAACGGGTTCGACAGGGGATCTGCTTAACATGGAACAGCCGCTTAGCATGAGTGCTACTAAACAGATCGGTAAAGCACGCATAGTATTTCCTCAATGTATGATCAAAACGTCAATATTGAATCAGGCGCTTGTAAAAATGACAAGACGGGCAAGCGCCCGTCCTGAATGATATTACAAATTGTGGAAACAGCCTAAAAATTACCAGCCTTTAACTGCACCGCCGTTAAACACTTTGTTTGCTGCTTCGTAAACTTCGTCAGACTGATAGGCCTGGACGAATTTCTTCACGTTCTCTGCGTCTTTGTTATCTTCACGCGTCACGATCAGGTTTACGTACGGGGAGTCTTTATCTTCGACAAAGATACCGTCTTTCGCTGGAGTCAGGCCAATCTGGCTGGCATAGGTGGTATTGATAACTGCCAGAGCGATTTGCGCGTCGTCCAGAGAGCGAGGCAGTTGCGGTGCTTCCAGCTCAACAATTTTCAGATTTTTTGGGTTCTCAACAACATCAAGAACGGTCGGCAGCAGGCCAACGCCATCTTTCAGTTTGATCAAGCCCACTTTTTGCAGCAGCAGCAGTGAACGACCAAGGTTAGTTGGGTCGTTTGGCACGGCAACCTGCGAACCATCCTGCAATTCATCCAGTGATTTGATCTTCTTGGAGTAGCCAGCAATTGGATAAACAAAAGTGTTGCCTACTGCGACCAGTTTGTAGCCACGATCTTTCAGTTGCTGATCAAGGTACGGTTTATGCTGGAAGGCGTTGGCGTCGATATCGCCTTTGCTCAATGCTTCGTTTGGCAGAACATAGTCGTTGAAGGTTACCAGCTCAACGTCCAGGCCATATTTGTCTTTCGCAACTTTCTGCGCGACTTCTGCAACCTGCTGTTCGGCACCAACAATCACGCCGACTTTAATATGATTTGGATCTTTTTCATCCTGACCGCAGCCTACCAGTGCCAGTGATCCAATCAGGGCTCCCACTGCCGCAAAGGTTTTGAATTTGAACGCCATACCTTATTCCTTCTTCAGTTATTTATGTTGTGTTGAACGTTACTTGCGAGTGACAGCCCGGACGATGCGGTCGCCTGCGAACTGAATTAAATAAACCAGAATAACCAGCAATACCAGTACCGTATTCATCACCGTCGCGTTGTAGCCGATGTAGCCATACTGATAGCCAATCTGACCTAAACCACCGGCACCGACTGCACCACCCATCGCGGAATAACCGACCAGGGTAATCAGGGTGATAGTTGCCGCATTCACCAGACCCGGCAGCGCTTCCGGTAACAGCACTTTACGGACGATCTGCATTGGCGTGGCACCCATTGCGCGGGAAGCTTCAATTAACCCGGTTGGGATCTCCAGCAGAGCGTTCTCGACCATACGGGCAATAAACGGCGCTGCGCCAACGGTTAACGGAACAATCGCTGCCTGCAAACCAATCGATGTACCGACAATAACGCGGGTAAACGGAATCATCCATACCAGCAATATAATGAACGGGATGGAACGGAAAATGTTCACAATCGCAGAAACGGTACGATACAGCTTCGCGTTAGCAATAATTTGCCCCGGACGCGTGACATAAAGCAGAACACCAACCGGCAGACCAATCACAAACCCAAAAAAACCGGATACGAAGGTCATTGCCAGCGTTTCCCATACGCCACGAACCAGCAGCCACATCATCGGCTCAGACATAACCCAGTACCTCTACTTTTACATGGTGTTCCTGCAGCCAGGCAATGGCGGCTTGCGTATCTTGTTGTGTGCCGTGCATTTCAGTCAGCATGATGCCGAACTTAACGCCACCGGCGTAATCCATCTGCGCGCTAATAATGTTGTTGTTGACGTTGAAACGACGCGCGGTTTCAGAAAGCAGTGGGGCATCGACCGACTGACCGGTAAACTCCAGACGCAGCATCGGCACGCAGTCAGTGAACGGCTCCGCTTGCAGACGTTCCTGATAATCTTCCGGGATATCCAGATGCAGGGTCGACTGAATAAATTTCTGCGCCAGCGGCGTTTTCGGATGCGAGAACACTTCACTTACCTTGTCCTGCTCGATCAGTTCGCCATTGCTGATGACCGCCACGCAATCACAAATGCGCTTCACAACGTCCATTTCGTGAGTGATCAACAGAATCGTCAAACCCAGACGGCGGTTGATGTCTTTCAGCAGTTCGAGAATAGAACGTGTCGTTGCCGGGTCCAGCGCGCTGGTGGCTTCATCACACAGCAATACTTTGGGATTGCTGGCTAACGCACGGGCAATTGCCACGCGCTGTTTCTGCCCACCGGAAAGGTTCGACGGATAGCTATCATGCTTATCGCCAAGACCAACCAATGACAGCAATTCCGTCACGCGACGTTTGATCTCGTCTTTCGGTGTGTTGTCCAGCTCCAGCGGCAGAGCCACGTTGCCAAAAACAGTACGCGAAGAGAGCAGGTTAAAATGCTGGAAAATCATACCAATCTGGCGGCGAGCTTTGGTCAACTCGGATTCTGACAGCGTGGTCAGTTCCTGGCCATCGACCAGCACGCTACCCTCGGTTGGGCGCTCCAGCAGGTTTACACAACGTATAAGCGTACTCTTACCCGCGCCTGAGGCACCGATAACGCCATAAATTTGTCCAGCTGGCACATGCAGGCTGACGTTGTTCAACGCCTGGATGGTACGGGTGCCCTGGTGGAACACTTTGGTGATATTCGAAAGTTTTATCATTGATTATTTATTATCGTCATTAAGTTAGTCGTGGCATTTCGAATGCCTGAAACGGGCAACGCCGTCAATGAAATGGATGTTAAGGCATCCAGACGTCTAAATCAATCAGGTTTATGCGAAGAGCACTTTCTTGCAGGTCGAAACATGCGATACTAGCGTCACATGCCTTATTAAGGAGCTATAAAAGGTGGCGAAGAGCGTACCCGCAATTTTTCTTGACCGTGATGGCACCATTAATGTCGATCACGGCTATGTCCATGAGATCGACAACTTTGAATTTATCGACGGTGTTATTGACGCCATGCGCGAGCTAAAAAAAATGGGCTTTGCGCTGGTGGTAGTAACCAACCAGTCTGGCATTGCTCGCGGTAAATTTACTGAAGCACAGTTTGAAACGCTGACCGAGTGGATGGACTGGTCGCTGGCGGACCGAGATGTCGATCTGGATGGTATCTATTATTGCCCGCATCATCCGCAGGGTAGTGTCGAAGAGTTTCGCCAGGTCTGCGATTGCCGCAAACCACATCCGGGGATGCTTTTGTCAGCACGCGATTATTTGCATATTGATATGGCCGCTTCTTATATGGTGGGCGATAAATTAGAAGATATGCAGGCAGCGGCTGCGGCGAACGTGGGAACAAAAGTGCTGGTGCGTACGGGTAAACCTATTACGCCTGAAGCAGAAAACGCGGCGGATTGGGTGTTAAATAGCCTGGCAGACCTGCCGCAAGCGATAAAAAAGCAGCAAAAATCGGCGTAATGACTAAAAGATGAGCGGTTGAAATAAAAATGCATTTTTCCGCTTGTCTTCCTGAGCCGACTCCCTATAATGCGCCTCCA